>NZ_RAWK01000021.1 GCF_003612165.1 Corallococcus aberystwythensis
CACCACCCCAACCGCCACCTCCTTCGCCGCCGTCCTCCTCCGTCTCGCGGTGGATGAACATCACCACGTCGGCGTCCTGCTCGATGGAGCCGGACTCACGCAGGTCCGACAGCATGGGCTTGCCACCCTTGCGCTCCTCCACCTTACGGCTGAGCTGGCTGAGCGCGATGATGGGCACCTCCAGCTCCTTGGCCAGCTGCTTGAGCGCGCGGGAGATTTCGGCCACTTCCAACTGGCGGCTCTCCACCTTGCCCTTCTGGTGCATCAGCTGGAGGTAGTCGATGACGAGCAGCGACAGGCGGGGGTCCTTCTGCTTCACGCGCCGCGCCTTCGCGCGCAGGTCGAACGGGGACAGGCCACCCGAGTCGTCGATGTAGATGGGCGCGTTGTAGAGGGCGCCCGCCATCTCCTGGAACTTCTCCTCGTCGTGCGGGGAGAGCCGGCCGCCGCGCAGCTTCTTCATGTCCACGCGCGCCGTGGACGCGAGCAGACGCATGAGCAGCTGATCCGCGGGCATTTCCAGGCTGAAGATGCCGACCGCCTTGTTCTCCTTGAGCGCCGCGTGCACCGCGATGTTCATGGCGAAGGACGTCTTGCCCACGCCGGGACGCGCCGCGAGGATGATCAGCTCACCGGCGTGCAGGCCGGTCAGCTGATTGTCCAGGTCGATGTAGCCCGTGGACAGACCGGTCACGCCGGTGTTCGCGGTCTTCATCTTGTCCAGCAGGTCGAGCGTCTGCTCCATCAGCTCGCTGACCGGCCGCAGGTCGCCTTCGCGCTTCTTCTCCGCGAGGAGGAAGACCTTGCGCTCGGCCTCGTCGAGCAGGACGTCCAGTTCGCCCGTCTCCTGGCTGGCGAGCTCCTGGATCTCCCGGCCCACGCCGGCCAGGCGCCGGCGCAGCGCCTGGTCCTTGACGATGTGGGCATACTGCACGGCGTTGGCCGCCAGCGGGACGACCTGGTCCAGGCCCATCAGGTACGCGGGACCGCCCACCGCGACCAGCTGGCCGAGGATCTTCAGCTCCTCCGCGAGCGTCAGGTGGTCCACCTGCTTGCTCTGCTGATCCAGCCGCATCATCGCGGCGAAGATCTGCGCGTGCGAAGGGCTGGCGAAGTCGTCCGCGTGGACGACCTCCGCCACGGGCGTGATGAGCCCGTTGTCCGCCAGCACGGCGCCCAGCACCGCACGCTCCGCGGCGAGATCCTCGTGGACCCGCCGACCTTCCCTACCGTCCAGGACGTTCTGCATGGCTGCTTGGAACCTCTACAGGCAGCGTCTGACACGTTCCAGCGAACGTCCAGTTTCCAGGCAACAGACCTGTAGCACCCGGTAGGCCCGGGAGGGATGCCGCGACCCGCCGTGGCACCTCCGCCCGGCCCCCGGGTGAACCCACCCGGCGCGTCGGCCTATTCGGCGGCGCCCCACTGCTGGAGGAAGGCCTCCCGGTGGGTGCGACTGAGGATCACCGTGGAGCCGTCCTTCAGCACCAGGATGCCGTCCCCGTGCGTCCACGGCTCCAGGCGGGCCACGGCCTCCAGGTTCACCAGGTCACTTCGGTGCACGCGCACGAAGCGGGTGGGGTCCAGGCGCTCCTCCAGGGCCCGCATCGTCTGGCGGACCAGGTGCTCACCCTGGGCGGTGTACAGCCGCACGTACTTGTCCTCCGAGGACAGGCGCCACACGGTGTCCAGGCGCAACGGGACCCAGCCCTCGCCCACCTTCACCACCAGCCGCTCCAGGGGGCGCTCCGGGCGGGCCCGGGCCACCGTGGCGAGCAGGGCGTCCAGCGCGCCAGCGCCGTGCGTGCCCGCGCTGAGCAGCGCATGGGCCTTGTCGAGCGCCCGGGTGAAGCGGACCGCGTCATAGGGCTTGAGGAGGTAGTCCGCCGCGTGGGCCTCGAAGGCCTGGAGCGCGAAGCGTTCGTAGGCGGTGGAGAAGATGACCGCGGGGCAGGCGTCCGGCCCGAGCGCCTCCAGGACCTCGAAGCCGGTGAGGCCGGGCATCTGTACGTCGAGCACCACCAGGTCCGGCCGCAGCGCCTCGATGCGCGCGAGCGCCTCCGTCCCGTCCGGGGCCTCGCCCACGCAGCTGAAGCGCGTGTCGGCTTCCAGCAGGCGCTTCACCTTCGCGCGCGCGGGCGCCTCGTCGTCCACCACCAGCACGCGGAACACCGTCATGATCCGGCCTCCCTTCGCGGCAGCCACGCCGTGACCCTCGCGCCGCCCTCCGGCCCCGCGCCGCGCTCCAGGCGGGCCCGGTCGCCGTGCAGCAGCGTGAGCACGCGTCCCAGCTGCGTCAGTCCCACGCCAGGGCCCGAGGCGGGGGAGGGCGCTCCGAAGCCGCGCCCGGTGTCCTCCACCTCCAGCGCCCAGCGGTCCGCTTCGGCGCGAGCGCGGATGCGCACCTCCAGCGTCCCCACCCGGTCCTGGTTGTGCTTCACCGCGTTCTCCACCAGCGTCTGTAGCGCGAAGCACGGCACGCGCTGGGACTCCAGCCCCGGCGCCACGTCCCAGCGCACCTCCAGCCGGTCGCCGAAGCGCGCCGCGAGCAGCGCGACGAAACGTTCGGTGTGCCCTCGCTCCTCGGCCAGCGTCCAGGTGGGCTCGGTGCGCTCCAGGCTCGCGCGGAGCAGCTGGCCCAGGTCACTCAGGAGCCGGTCCGTGCGCGGCAGGTCCTCGTACATCACCGACCCGATGGTGTGCAGCGCGTTGAAGAGGAAGTGCGGGTGCAGCTGGCCCGTGAGCGACTGGAGCTGCGCGGCCCGCAGCTCGCCCTCCAGCTCCGCCGAGCGCAGCGCCCGGGCCTGCCGCTCCCGCCACTCGTACAGGAGCGCGATGACCGCGCAGCTCAAGCCATAGGAGATGAGGTCCTTCTGCGCCTCCATCGGCAGCGCGTACACGGGAGGCCCCAGGTCGTAGTCCCCCAGCTCCAGGACCGCGTAGACCGCGTGACGCAGCCCCGCCATCCCCGCGACGTGCAGCGAGGTGAAGAGGAGGAACGCCGCCGCGTGGATGCCCAGGAAGCGCGGCCAGCCCACCCGGGGCGACGGCGCGTTGAGCACCGCCGTCATCAGGAGGGGCAGCAGCAGTCCGACTGTCACCGCGCTCGTCAGCTCCCAGATGAACGCCGGGGCCCACGGCCCGGGGTGCGGCCGCATGAGCTGCGTCAGCCGCACCGCGCTGCCCTGCCACAGGCCCAGCGCCACGCAGAACGCCAGGACCTTCAGCGCCGGGCGCACCCGCAGCCGGGGCCAGCGCCAACGCGTGGAGGGAGCTTCGTCCCAGGCGCTCAACCCACCGCCTCCGGCGTCAGGACGGCTGGACGCGCGGCCCGGGGCTTCATGCCGAAGAGCGGCCGCAGCCACGACACGCGGGATACGCCCTCGCACAGCGCCAGCGTGACGGCGAAGGACGCGGTGAGCACCACGAGCAGCATCGCCCACGGCCCCACCGGCAGGCGCAGGCACAGGTAGCCCACGCAGACGATGACCGTCTGGTGGAAGATGTAGAACGGATACGACAGCGCCTGCGCGCGCGGAAGCCACGCCGGGGACACGCGGACGTGCCTCCGCGCGTAGCCCAGCGCCACCAGCAGCCCGCTCCAGATGAGGACGGTGCCCCCCACGATGGCGGGCACCACCGGCATCACCGGCCACGGCCACACCATCTCCACCACGAGCGCCACCAGGAAGAGGGCGAGCAGCCCGTGGCGCAGCGCCACCAGCCGGCCCCACACGCCCGGGCAGCGGCCCAGGAGGTGGCCGTACAGGAAGAGCAGGCCGTAGACGAGGAAGGTGCGCGGATCATCGAACAGCGCGTGCGTCTCCGGGTGGTCGCGCAGGAGCACCCGCGTGAGCACCAGCGGCACCGCGAGCCACAGCACGTTCACCCCGCGCGACAGCCACGCGTCCGTCCACGCGAGGACCCTTCCACCGCGCTCCGTGCGCAGCGCCGCGAACAGGGGCAGGGCCAGGAGGCAGTAGATGAACAGGTAGGCCACGAACCACAGATGGTGCCAGCTGAAGCTGCCAGCGGGGTAGGGCACGAAGTCCAACACCGTCGGGTAGAACGCGGCGTAGCTCCCGTGGAACTGCCCCCGGAACAGCCGCTCCACGTAGATTTGCGGCGGCACCACCACGAACATGCCGAACACCAGCGGCAACAACAGCCGCTTCGTCCGGTCCTTCGTGAACGCTCCCAGCGTGCGCCGCCGGAGCGCGAACGCGGTGCCCGCGCCGGAGATGACCATCAGCAGCGGCATCCGCACCAGGTGCAGCACGGACATCACGGGCTCCAGCACCGGCAGCGCCTGGGGGCTTTTGACGTGCCACTCCCAGGTGTTGAACATCATCCCGGTGTGGAACAGGTGCAGCACCACGATGGCCAGCACCCGGAGCCAGTCCAGGTCGGGGTGATGCATGGCGGTGGGGCGGGCGGGAGCGTTCATGCGGTGGGACCTCCAGGCGGTGTCCGCCGCTGATGTACCCACGCCTCCGCCACGGCCTCCACGCGGATGCCGTGGAACGGACCGCCGGCGGCGCGAACCGGACGCCCCGGCCCCAGCCCAGGGCCCTGGAGACGCGAAAAGGGCCGCCCGGTTGCCCGGACGACCCTTCCCTGTGAAGCCATGGAGCGCTTCAGGTGATGCGGTGGACTACTCGGCCACCACGTCGACCTTGATCTTCGCCGTCACCTCGCGGTGCAGGCGCAGCTCCACGTCGTAGCTGCCCAGCGACTTGATGGGCTCGGCCAGGTGCAGCTGGCGGCGATCCACCTGCTGGCCCTGGGCCGCGAGCGCCTCGGCGATGTCCAGCACCGTCACGGAGCCGAACAGCTTGTCCTGCTCGCCCACCTTGCGCTTGATGGTGACCTTGACGTTGCCCAGCTTCTTGGCCTGCTCGTCGGCGGCGCCCTTCAGCTTGGCGCTGCGAGCGGTCTGCACGGACTTCTCGTGCTCCAGCTGGCGCATGTTCTGTGCGCTCGCCAGGACCGCCTTCTTGCGCGGCAGAAGGAAGTTGCGGCCGAAGCCGTCCTTCACCGTGACGAGCTCGCCGGACTTGCCGAGGTTGTCGATGTCCTCACGCAGAATGACCTTCATGTTCCTGTCTCCTGTGTTGCGGACCGGCGACTAGCCGACCACCGCGTTGTAGGGGAGGAGCGCGATGCCGCGGGCGCGCTTGATGGCGACCGCCACCTCACGCTGGTGCTTCGCGCAGTTGCCGGAGATGCGGCGGGGGATGATCTTGCCGCGCTCGGTGACGAAGTACTTCAGCGTCGCCTGGTCCTTGAAGTCCACCGACGCGTTCTTCTCCGCGCAGAACCGGCAGACCTTCTTGCGGCCGAAGCCACGACCACCGCGCTTGTCGTCGTCGCCGCCCATGCCGCCGCGGTCGCCACGATCACCACCACGGTCGCGGTCACCGCCGCGATCACCGCCACGGTCGCCACCGCGCGAACCGCCGCCGTAGCCGCCACCGCCACCACCGGGGCCGCGGGAAGCGCCCGCGCCCTGCTTGCTATCCATGCCGTTGCTCATGAACGTTCTCGTTTCCTGGAAGGTTGGGGGAAGGTCCCGTCAGAAGAGGCTTACGCCTCCTCCGCGGACTCCTCTTCCGAATCGACAGCCGCGAACTCCGGCGCCTCGCTCCGGAAGCCGCCACCCTCGCGCTCGGCGGGAGCGCCCGGACGGGTCTCCTCGACGTCGCCGGCCAGCTTGAGGTCCTCGAGCACCGGACGCGACTCGGGGTCCACCTCGTCCGCGATCTTCACGGAGATGTAGCGGGTGACCTCGTCGAGGTTGCGCAGGTTGCGCTCGATCTCCGCCACCAGCTTGCCGTCACCCAGGAAGCTCGTGTGGACGTAGATGGCGCGCGGCTGCTTGGCCACGGGGAACAGCGTCTTCTTCTTCCCCCACACCGTGAAGCGGAGGACCTTGCCGCCCTCGCGCGAAACGATGCCGCGGACGCGCTCCTTGAGCTTGTCCACGTTGTCGTCGGTGAGGTCCGGCTTGACCAGGAAGATGGTCTCGTACTCACGAAGCCGCTTGGCGGCCTGCGTCTCTGCCATGTTTCTCTCCCCTTGGGGTCGAGTGCCCCCCGGACCATCCGGGGAGCGGGGAAACGGCCGGTGACCCTCGAAGGCCACCACCGGGAACGGGAAATCCTCTCGCGCGCCCGTCACCATCGCGCCTTGGCCCGTGCGTCAACACGGGAAGCTTTGAAAGAACATCCCCTTGAAGCGTGGGTCACACTTCGGGGGAAGGGGCTTCTAGGAGGACCCCTCCTGGAAAGTCAAGCGCGGCCAGGGGAAGAGGGGGCAGGCGGCCGGCCCGCCGCTTCAAGCCCGGCGGTTGTGGCGGTTCATCGCCGTGGCCAGTCCGTCACGCACCCAGCTCTCCGCCATGTCCGCCGCCTTGGCGATGAGCTCCTCCAGCGCGCGGCGCTCGCCGTCATCGAAGTTGGACAGGACGTAGCCCGCCACGCGCTCCTTGGCGTTGGGCCCCTCCGGCTTGCCAATGCCCACCCGCACGCGGATGAAGGCGTCCTCGCCCAGGCACTGCACCATGCTCTTGAGGCCGTTGTGCCCACCCGCGCCGCCGCCCGCCTTGAGCTGCAGCCGCCCGAAGGGCAGGTCCAGCTCGTCGTGCACCACGAGCACGTCCTGCACGGCGACCTTGTAGAAACGCGCGGCCTCCGCCACCGAGCGGCCCGACAGGTTCATGTACGTCTGCGGCTCCACGAAGAGGATGCGCTCGCCGCCCAGGCTCCCCTGGCCCACCCGCGCCTGGAACTTGTCCTGGGTGAGCTCCGCGCGGGCGCGCGCGAGCAGCGCGTCCACCACCATGAAGCCGACGTTGTGGCGGTGCCGCTCGTATTCGCGCCCGGGGTTGCCCAGCCCGCAGATGAGCTTCATGGAAGGCTCCGGAGGAGGGGCGGGGCCCTGAAGGCTCCGCGCCCGGAAAAAGACAGCGGGGCAGGCCCTGGAAGAGGCCCGCCCCGCGAAAAGACACCGAACGGCGGAAGAGGACTACTTCTTCGCCGGGGCCTTGGCCGCGGCCGCCGCCGGGGCCTTGGCCGCCGCCGCGGGGGCCTTCGCGTCGCCCGCCTTCGCGGCCGCCGGAGCCGCCGCGGCAGCAGCAGCCGCCGCCGCCGGGGCCGCTTCCGCCGCTTCCGGCGCGGCGAGGACGGCGATGGTGTAGTTGACGTGCGTCTTCACGGACACGCCCTCGGGGAGCTTCACGTCGTTCACGTGGATGGCTTCCGCGATGTTCAGGTTGGAGACGTCCACTTCAATCTGGAGCGGGATGGCGCCGGGGAGCGCCCAGACCTCCAGGTTGCGGCGGATCTGCGTGAGCAGGCCGCCCTCCGCCACGCCCGGGGCCTTGCCGGTGAGCACGACGGGCAGGTTCACCTTCACCTGGTCGTTGTCACGCACGGCGATGAAGTCCGCGTGCAGGATGTCCCGGGTGAGCGGGTCCATCTGGTAGTCCTTCAGCAGGACCTGCTGCTCATTGCCGGCCAGCTTCAGCTGGATGAGCGTGTTCAGCTTGTGCGGGGTGTTGATGGCCGTGCGGATGGCCTTCGGGTTCACGGAGATGTGCAGCGGCGCCTTCAGGTGCTTGCCGTAGACGACGGCGGGAACCTGGCCGGCCGCGCGCAGGCGGCGGGCAACGCCCTTGCCGGAACCATCACGGGCCTGCGCTTCGAGGGTGCTCTTGTCGGTGGCCATGGAAATCGCTCTTTTCAGTGGGGGACTGCGGTGTTCACCGGTCCATCGGGCGCCCTCGGCATCCCACCCCCATGGTGGGCCCCGAAGACGGCGCCCGGGCCGTGAGGCCCGTGGAACCGGTGCAGGGGGCCGGACATGCCAGCCCCCGGGGTCTTTCGTCAAGCCGCCCGGCCTCCAGGCGGCCCTTCCGCTCAGACGAACAGCGAGCTCAGTGAGTCCGCGCGGTGGATGCGCGCGATGGCCTCGCCGAAGAGGGCGTCCGTCTGGAGCGCGCGGATCTTCGGGCACGCCTTGGCATTGGGCGCGAGCGGCACCGTGTCCGTGAAGACGACCTCCTCCAGGACGGAGTCGGTGATGCGCTGGATGGCGGGGCCGGACAGGATGGGGTGCACCGCGTACGCGAGCACCCGGCGCGCGCCCTTGTCCTTCAGCGCGAGGGCCGCCTGCGCGAGCGTGCCCGCGGTGTCCACCATGTCGTCCACCAGGATGGCGTCCTTGCCCTTCACGTCGCCAATGAGGTTCATCACCTCCGACGCGTTGGGGCGCGGGCGGCGCTTGTCGATGATGGCCAGCCCGGTGTTCAGCCGCTTGGAGTAGGCGCGCGCGCGCTCCACGCCGCCGGCGTCCGGGCTGACGATGACCAGCTCGCTGGTCTCCGTGAAGCGCTTGCGGATGTCCTCCAGGAACACCGGCGAGCCGTAGAGGTGGTCCGAGGGCATGTTGAAGAAGCCCTGGATCTGCCCGGCGTGCATGTCCATGGACACCACCCGGTTGACCCCCGCGACCTCCAGCATGTCCGCCACCAGCTTCGCGGTGATGGGCGTGCGGGCCGCCACCTTCCGGTCCTGCCGCGCGTAGCCGTAGTACGGCATCACGGCGGTGATGGAGCCGGCGCTCGCCCGCTTGAGGGCGTCGCACATGATGAGCAGCTCCATCAGGTGGTGGTTTGTCGGCGGGCACGTGGACTGGACGATGAACACGTCCTGCCCACGCACGTTCTCGCCGATCTCGACGTGGATCTCCCCGTCGGAGAACGTGTCCACCGTCGCATTGCCCAGGGGACGCTGGAGGTACTCGCAGATGCGCTGCGCCAACGCCGGGTTGGAGTTCCCGGCGAACACCTTGAAGTCACGCGACGGCTGCATGGGGGCGCTGACTAACCCGTGCGCGCCCCGAAGGGAAGTTCGTTAGTCGAGTTCCACGGCCACGGGACCGAGCGTCCCGCTCTGCGCCTGGTGAAGGTGTTTCTCATACTCAATGAGGATGACGCGCTCCATCTGGCTGCGCGTGTCCGCGTTCAACGGATGGGCGATGTCCTTGTAGGTCCCGTCCTTCCGTTTTTTCGCGGGCATCGCGATGAAGAGCCCGGTGGAGCCGTGGATCACCTTCAAGTCGCGTACGACGAAGCAGTGATCCAAGGTGATGGTGACGTACGCCTTGAGTTTGTCCTCTTCGACCGGAAACACCCGGACGTCGGTGATGTTCATGGTCCCCCCCCGAACCTGGAAGATCGGAGCTATGGGGAAGCCTGGGACAGACCGGAGGTGAAAAGCAAGCACCCCCTACCCGTCACACCGGGGACCGTTCACTGCCCCGCCAGCCGCTATGCCCCGAAGGGCCAGTGACTCACCAGGTGGGTGAGGAAGGCCAGATGGTAGACCACGATGATGGCGTACACGATGGCGCCCGCGCGGATGGCGAAGCGGCTGGCCTTGAGCCGGCGGTGCAGGCACAGCAAGCACAGCCCCGCGTTCACGATGAGCAGCTTGGAGAACATGAACAGCAGCGGTGACTGCTCATACGCCACGCGCATCACCGGGTTGAGCTCCTCCGCCACTCCCAGCTGCAGGAAGAGCAGGGTGAACAGCCCGTCCAGCAGGTTCAGCATCAGCAGCGCCACCGACGCCGGTGACATGTAGAAAGAAGCCTGCTGCGCCCAACTCCCCGACTGCACCTCGTTCGCCGTCGCCGCCACGCCCCACCCCCAAGGTTCTCGTCCGTGCTACCTGGGGGCAGGGCTATTCAAATCCCTTGCCAGGGCTTTACCGGGCTTCCCGGAAGCAGCCGGGCAGGCGGCGCGGGTGGGGGGCCTGGCAGCCGGAAACGAAATTGACGGGAAGGGGTGGCCAGCGGAGATTGGCCGCGCTTCCGCCCTTCCCGACGAGTGTCCCTTGCATCAATTCCCCAAAGATATCGGGTGGATAGAAGTCATCTGCGGCTCGATGTTCTCCGGCAAGACGGAAGAGTTGATCCGTCGCGTCAAGCGCGCGCTGTACGGCCGGCAGAAGGTGCGGGTGTTCAAGCCGCGCATCGACACCCGCTATGACGACACGCAGGTGGTGAGCCATTCCCAGTTGAAATTGACGTCCCTGCCCATCGAAAGGGCTGAAGAAATTTTCCGGCACCTGTCCCCCGACACGCAGGTGGTGGGCATTGACGAGGTGCAGTTCTTTGGCGGTGAAGTGGTGCAGGTGTGCGAGGCGCTCGCCCAGCGGGGCCTGCGCGTCATCTGCGCGGGCCTGGACCAGGACTACCAGGGGCGCCCCTTTGAACCGATGCCGCAGCTGATGGCGGTGGCGGAGTACGTGACGAAGGAGCTGGCCATCTGCGCGGTGTGCGGGAACCCGGCCAACCGTTCACAGCGCATCATTGGCAGCGAGGAGCGCGTGGTGGTGGGCGCGGCGGGGGCCTACGAGCCGCGCTGCCGCAAGTGTCACGTGGCGGAACCCGCGGAGGCGAGCCCTCCGCAGACGCTGAAGCTGTTCGACTGAGAGCCCCATCCCATGCGCGACACCCTCTACGCGAACGTGCCCTTCCAGTTGAACGAGATGACCCACCACTATGGGTCCAACGTCCATCTGGTGGGAAATCCGTTTCTCCTCTCCCAGCTGGCCACACTGTGCGCCAAGGGGACGCTGCAGCCGCAGATCAACCGGCTGGTGGAGCAGCTGTACGCGGACCTGGTGAAGACGGTCATCAACGCGGAGTTCCCGCGCAAGATGGTGACCATCCCCACGCGGATGATCGACTCCACGCCCCTGGGCATCTACCAGGGGGAGGTGGTGGACCCGCACCTGCGCGTGGTGACGGTGAACATCGCGCGGGCGGGCACGCTGCCGTCGCAGGTGACGTACGACCTGCTCAACTTCTCCGTGGACCCGTCCCTGGTGCGCCAGGACCACATCATCATGAGCCGGATGATTGACGCGGCCCAGTCAGTGGTGGGCTCGGAGATTGGCGGCGCGAAGATTGGCGGGGACGTGGATGACGCGTTCGTGCTCTTCCCGGACCCCATGGGAGCCACGGGTGGCAGCCTGTCCACGGCCATCCACCTGTACAAGACGAAGGTGCCCGGGAAGGCCCGGCGCATCATCACGCTCAACCTCATCGTCACGCCGGAGTACCTGCGCCGGATGACGACGGAGCACCCGGACGTCATCATCTACGCGCTCCGGTTGGACCGTGGCCTGTCCCCTCCGGAGGTGTTCGGCACCGCGCCGGGCCTCCTGTGGGAGAAGGAGCGGGGGCTGGATGACCGGCAGTACATCGTCCCCGGCGGCGGCGGCTTCGGGGAGATCATGAACAACGCCTATGTGTAGAGGGAGCACCCGGTGACGTTCCACGAGAAGGATGTCGGCGTCCTCATCTCCGAGGAGGCCGTGCAGGCGCGCGTGAAGGAGCTGGGCGCGGCCATCACCCGCGACTACCAGGGCAAGGAGCTGACGCTCATCTGCGTGCTCAAGGGCTCCGCGTTCTTCGCCATCGACCTGGCGCGCGCCATCGACCTGCCGCTGACGCTCGAGTTCCTGGGCGTGTCCAGCTACCACGGCGGCACGGAGTCCACGGGCGAGGTGCGCATCACCACGGACGTGTCCAAGCCGATGGCGGGCAAGCACCTGCTCATCATCGAGGACATCATCGACACGGGGCTCACCATGAGCTTCCTCCTGGAGAACCTCCGGGCGCGCCACCCCGCGTCGGTGAAGATCTGCTCGCTCCTGGAGAAGCCCGCGCGGGCCAAGGCGAAGGTGGACATCGACTACAAGGGCTTCGTCATCGAGGACAAGTTCGTCGTCGGGTACGGCCTGGACTACGGCGAGAAGTACCGGAACCTGCCGTTCATCGGCGTCTGGAAGCACACCTGACGCTCACGGGCGCCTGAGGGCCCGGGTGTCCCACCCCGAGGGGTGGGAGTGTTGAGACTGCGAGGGCCCTGTCCACGCGCCGCAAGGCGGCCGTGTGCAAGGCCCTCGCGCGTTGTGGGGCGCACGCATGCACAGCCTCTCCTCTGGACATCCAAGGAGGCTTGAACATGCGAGACGGGAACATGCGGGCCCCCCCGCGGACGGCGGCCGCCGGCGGGAACGCGATGCAGAAGTACCTGGCGGAGGCCGTCGGCACGTTCGTGCTGGTGCTCGGTGGCGTTGGGGCGGCGGTGCTGGCGGGCGACCGCATCGGCTTCCTGGGCGTGTCATTCGCCTTCGGGCTGTCGCTGCTGGCCATGGTCTACACGGTGGGCCCCATCTCCGGCTGCCACGTGAACCCGGCCGTGACGGTGGGCCTGCTGATGGCGGGCAAGTTCGACAAGCGTCACCTGGCTGGCTACGTCGTCGCGCAGTGCGTGGGCGCCATCCTGGCGGCGGCCGTGGTGCTGATCATCGCGAAGGGGGCGCCGGGCGGGTACTCCGCGGCGGCGGAGGGGCTGGGCAGCAACGGCTATGGCTCCGCGTCGCCGGAGGGCTATGGCGGCGGGGCGGCCTTCATCGCGGAGGTGGTGCTCACCTTCCTGCTGGTGCTGACGGTGCTGGGGGCCACGGACTCGCGGGCGCCGGTGGGCTTCGCGGGCGTGGCCATTGGCCTGGTGCTGACGCTCATCCACCTGGTGGGCATCCCCATCACCAACACGTCGGTGAACCCGGCGCGCAGCCTGGGGCCGGCGCTCTTCGCGGGAGGCGTGGCCCTGGAGCAACTGTGGATGTTCGTCATCGCGCCGCTGTTGGGGGCGGCCTTCGCCTCCGCGGTGTACCGGCTGGTGAACCGGCCGGCGGTGCAGATCACCGCCGCGCGCGCGGAGCAGGCGACGGAGGAGGAGCGCCGTGCGCGCATCACGGGCGCGCGTGACGTGGAGCACCCCGTCTGACGCACGAAGGCCGTGCCTCGCTTGCTGTCGCGGGGCACGGCCTGGGTGTTGGAGGCAGGGGAGGGCGGACTAGAAGGCGGCGTCGAAGACGACGTCGTTCGCGGCGCCCACGCCCACGCCCACCTGGTAGGACGACACGCGGCGCTCGAAGAAGTTGGTGAGCTCCTGCACGTCCTGCAGGTCCATGAAGTGCAGCGGGTTCTTGGTGTGGAAGATGGGGGACATGCCCAGCATCTGGAGGCGCTGGTCGGCCACGTACTCCAGGTAGCCGCGCATCTCCTGCACCGACAGGCCCATCACGCCGCCGCTCAGGAGGTCCTGGGCGAATTGCGTCTCGCACTCCACCGCGTCGCGCATCATCTGCACGACGTCCTTCTCCAGGCTCGCGTCGAAGAGCTCCGGCTCTTCCTTGCGTGCCGTCTGGATGGCCTCGAAGGCGAAGGCCATGTGGGCGGACTCGTCGCGGAACACCCAGTTGGTGCCCGCGGCCAGGCCGTTCAGCAGCCCCTTGCTGCGCAGGAAGTACACGTAGGCGAAGGCCGCGAAGAAGAAGAGGCCTTCAATGCAGCCCGCGAAGCAGATGAGGTTGAGCAGGAACTGGCGGCGGTCCGACTTCGTGCGGACCTGATCCAGCGCCTGGATGCTGTCCATCCACTTCATGCAGAAGCGCGCCTTGCGCTGGATGGACGGGATGTTGTCCACCGCCGCGAAGGCCTTGGCGCGCTCCGCCGGGTCCGGCACGTAGCTGTCCAGCAGCGTCAGGTAGAACTGGACGTGCAGCGCCTCTTCGTAGAGCTGGCGCGACAGGTACATGCGCGCTTCGGGCGCGTTCAGGTGCTTGTAGAGGTTGAGCACCAGGTTGTTGCCGACGATGGAGTCGCCCGTGGCGAAGAAGGCCACCAGCCGGTGGATGAGGTGACGCTCCGCGTCCGTCATCTTCGAGCGCAGGTCCACCAGGTCCGTGGAGAAGTCGATCTCCTCCACCGTCCAGGTGTTCTTGATGGCGTTGCGGTACATCTCGAAGAAGACGGGATACGCCATGGGGCGCAGCGTCAGGTTCATTCCCGGATCGAGCAGCATTGCTTCGGTACTCCCTTACTCACGGACGACAGGGGACAGCAGGGGTACGGCGCCCACCCGGGTGACTACTGGCAGGCCTCGCACGCCTCGGGGTTCTCCAGCGAGCACGCCACCGCTTCAGCCTCCGCGGTGACGACCTGCGGCACCGGCGCGGGCGCGGCCGTAATCGTCGGGCCGCCCTGGCCCACGGTGGCCTTGGCGATGCGGGTCGCCGGGCGCGAGCGCATGTAATACGTGGTCTTCAGCCCCTTCTGCCACGCGTAGAAGTACATGGAGGACAGCTTCCCGATGTTGGGCGTCTCCACGAAGAGGTTGAGCGACTGGCTCTGGTCGATGAAGGCGCCGCGGTCCGCGCCCATGTCCAGCAGCGCGCGCATGGGGACCTCCCACGCGGTGCGGTAGATGGCGCGCAGCTCCTCCGGCAGCTCCGTGAGGTCCTGCACGCTGCCTTCGGCCAGCTTGATGCGGTTGCGCGTGGCCTCGTTCCAGAGCCCCAGCTGCTGCAGGTCGCGCACCAGGTAGCGGTTCACCTGGAGGAAGTCCCCGGACAGCGTCTCGCGCTTGAAGAGGTTGGACACCTGCGGCTCGATGCACTCGTAGCAGCCGGCGATGGACGCGATGGTGGCCGTGGGGGCGATGGCGATCATCAGCGAGTTGCGCAGGCCCACCTTCATGATGCGCGAGCGCAGCGCGTCCCAGCGCAGCGTGTCCTCCGGGACGATGCCCCAGCTGTCGAACTGGAGCTCGCCCTTGGCCGCGCGCGTCTCCGGGAAGGACGGGTGCGCGCCGAACTGCTCCGCCAGGTCGGAGGAGGTGACGAGCGCCGCGTAGTAGATCTCCTCGGAGATCTTCTTGGACAGGTTGCGCGCCTCCACGGAGTCGAAGGGCAGGCGCAGCTGGAAGAAGACGTCCTGGAGCCCCATCAGGCCCAGGCCCACCGGGCGCCAGCGGCGGTTGGAGTCCGCGGCGGTGGAGATGGGGTAGTAGTTGAGGTCGATGACGCGGTCCAACTGCTTGAGCGCGAGCATCGCGTTGGAGCGCAAGAGGTCGAAGTCGAACTTCCCGTCCTTCACCATGCGGCTCAGGTTGAGCGAGCCCAGGTTGCACACCGCCGTCTCACCCTGGCTCGTGACCTCCAGGATTTCGGTGCACAGGTTGGACAGGTGGATGACGTTGCCCGGCTGGCCCGTCTGGTTGCTCTTGCGGTTGCAGATGTCCTTGAAGGTCATCCAGCCGTTGCCCGTCTGGGCCAGCACCTTCATCATCCGGGCGTACAGGTCGCGCGCCTTCACCTTGCGCACGGCCTGGCCCTGCGCCTCGGCTTCCGCGTAGGCCTTCTCGAAGGCCTCGCCGAAGAGGTCGGTGAGGTGGGGCGTCGTCTTCGGGTCGAAGAGGCTCCACTCCTGGTCGGCCTCCACGCGGCGCATGAAGAGGTCCGGCACCCAGTTGGCCAGGTTGAGGTTGTGCGCGCGGCGGGCCTCGTCGCCGGTGTTGTCACGCAGCTCGAGGAAGTCCTCGATGTCCGCGTGCCACGTCTCCAGGTACACGCAGCACGCGCCCTTGCGCTTGCCGCCCTGGTTCACCGCCGCCACGGACGCGTCCAGCGTCTTGAGCCACGGGACGATGCCGTTGGAGTGGCCGTTGGTGGACTTGATCAGCGAGCCGCGCGCGCGCACGCGGTGGTACGCCACGCCGATGCCGCCGGAGAACTTCGACAGCATCGCGATGTCCGAGTACTTCTTGTAGATGGCGTCCAGCTCATCCGCCGGCGAGTCCAGGAGGAAGCAGCTGGAGAGCTGCTCGTGGCGCGTGCCGGAATTGAACAGGGTGGGGGAGCTGGGCAGGTACTCCAGCGAGCTGAACAGGCGGTAGAGCTCGATGGCCTCGCGCGCGTTGTCGCCGGACAGGGCGCACGCCACGCGCAGGAAGAAGTCCTGCGGCGTTTCAATCACTTCGCGCGTCTGCGGGTTCTTCAGGAGGTAGCGGTCGTAGACGGTGCGCAGGCCGAAGTACTCGAACAGGTCGTTGCGGACCGGGTCGATGGCGGCGTTGAGCTTGCGCGCGTTGGCCTGGACGAAGGTGAGCAGGCGGTCCGCGATGAGGCCGTGCTTGTGGCCGGCGGCGACGGACTGGCTGAAGGACTGGATGTCCTGGTTGCTGACCTCCTTCTGGATGAAGGTGGACAGCAGGCGCGCGGAGAGCCGGGCGTACTCGGGCTCCTCCACGATGAGCGCCGCGGCGGTCTGGATGGACAGGCTGTCCAGTTCGCGCGTGGTGGCGCCGTCGTACAGGCCGCTGATGGTCTTGGTGGCCACGCGCATCACGTCCACGCGCGACAGGCCCACGCAGGACTTGCCCACCGCGCGGACGATCTTGTTGAGGTCCACCGGCTCCGCCGTGCCGTTGCGCTTCTTCACCCGCATGGTGGTGGTGAAGTCGCCGGGGGCCGACGAGGCCTGCGTGGTGGGCGCCACGGTGGCGGAGTCGGGGGGCGGCGAGGCGACAGCGTTCGGCTTGAAGGGCGTTTGGACGGTCACGGGCGTCTCACTTCCGGGCAAGGCAATGGCGTAGCCAGCAGGGCGGACGGACCCTGTGGGTGACAGCTTCGGAGATGGCTGGGAGGGACTGCTTCCGATCAGGACCCGAGGGGCTGGCGACAGCGACCCGACATGTAGTTGGGTGTACGGCGGAAGTGGGTGTCTCGCAAGAAAACCACTGCCGCCTCCAAGGTCCCAGAACGCACCCCCCGTGATAGGGGGCGAGCAACCGGTCAACCCAAGCTATGGGGGGTCCTCCGGTGTGTCAACGCTAGATCCTGTGTAAACCTGCCCGAAAGGTGGGATCGATCATTGCAATCTATGATCATTCACCAACACTCTTTCGGGCGTCCTCCGCAGGACATTTACAGCGGCGCAAACGACCCTCCGACGCCGTCTTTTTCATGGGGTCGCCCAACCCCTCAAGATCAGGGCGCCGTGCCCGCGTCGGAGGTTGGGGCGGCGGACGGAGGCGTGGCGGACGTGTCACCGGCGGGTGACGGCGCGGGCTGGCGCGGGGCCGGTGCTACAGGGCTGTTGTCCGGGGCGCTCTCGGTGTGGACGGCGCGGCGCAGGGCCTCCTCCAGGTCGCGGGCGGTGGGGCCCACGGTGCTGAGCATCTGGTTGGCGGCGCGGGCGTGGCGGTTCTCCGTCTCCGCGGCGAGCTTGAGCTGGGCCAGGCCTTCGGACACGAGGCGGCGGGCGTCCTCCAGCTTCTGGCGCGCCTGGTAGAAGGCCACGTCGGTGAGCATGGACTGGAGGCTGCGGCGCTGCTCCTCCGTGATGCCGGAGAGCTTCTCCGCGCGGCGCAGGTAGTAGAGGCCGCGCTCCACCTTGGCGGGCTCGCCGGACGCGATGCGCGGGCGGGCCAGGGTCTCCAGGAGCGGGAAGAGGGCGCGGTCCAGGTCGTCCCGGTCGGTGAACTTCTGCTGCGTCAGCAGGGTGACGTCCTGGCCCTCCAGGGGGAGGGGCGCGTAGGCATCCGCGAGGCGCGCGTCGCCGGGGCGGTAGGCGGCGGCGCCGGTGGGCAGGGCCCGGCCCTTCATCACCACCAGCTCGCCGTTCTCCTGCACGACGGTGAAGGTGCGGGCGTTGAGCTGGCCCAGGAGGAAGACGACGCCGCCACCCAGGCCCAGGATGACGAGGAAGACGAGCAGCCGGGTGAAGGTGCGGCGGGCCCGGTAGCCGAATCCCTGCGGTGAATGGGTGGTCATGTCGCCTGCCCTCCGGTCGGACGGGCTTGGGCCCGTGGGTGTGTGGCCCTGAAATTGGGCCTTCTGGGACTCCAACGCTACAGTCTGCGCCCCGCCGGGAACATCATTTGCAACCCACCTTTCGTCGCATGGGGCCCAGCGAGCTGCTGCCCCGCTACATCTTCGCGGAGAGCCTGTTCGCCCGCCGCCGCGTGCTGGAGGTCGACGCCGTGGCCTCCACGGGCGGCGAGAGCGCGCGCTTTCTCGTCGAGCGGGGCGCTCGCACCGTGGTGGCGTGTGACGCGGACGTGGGGGCGGTGGAGGCGGCGCAGAAGGCCTACGCGCATCCGCAGCTTCGATTTCGCGCCAACGTCTATGACGACCTGGAGGCGGGCAGCTTCGACCTGGTGCTGGTGACGGACCTGGCGCCCTACGTGCGCGCGCCGGAGCTGCTGGCGGAGCTGGCGCGGCTGGTGGCCCGGCAGGGCTTCCTCGTGGGCGGCCTGCGCAACATCGCGGGGCTGGCGCTTCCGCAGCTGATGGACCCGGAAGAGACGGTGCCGCCCACGTACGGGCAGCTGTTGGACGCGCTGACGGCGCACTTCCCGCATGTGGAGGTGGCCACGCAGTCGCCGGTCCTGGGCTACCAGCTCGCGTTCGAGCGGGGCGAAGGGTTGCAGGTGGACGGCTCGCTCGTGCGGCACAGCGAGGCGGCGTACTTCGTGGTGATGGCGGGCCTGGAGCCGGCGCGCGTGGTGGACCCCACGTGGGTGCAGCTGCCGCCGGAGCCCCTGGCCTTCACGCGCGGCAAGCTGGACGAGGTCGCCGCCCGGGCGAAGACGTGGGAGGAGCGGGCGGGGCGGCTGAAGGAGGCGGTGTCCAAGCTGCGCGCGGAGATAGGTGACCGCGAGGCGGAGGTGGTCACGCTCAAGCCCGCGCTGGAGGGCGCGCGGCAGGACATGGCGCGGCTGACCGCGCAATTGGAGCAGGCGCGGGGCACCGTGGAGTCCGCGCGCGAGCGGGACGACCTGAGCAGCCGCTTGCGGCGCCGCGAGCTGGAGCTGCAGGTCGCGACGGAGCGGATCGCCGACGCGGACCGGCGGCTGACGGCACAGCGCCTGGAGGTGGAGGCGGCACAGCGCGCGCAGGCGGAAGCGGGCGTGCAGGTGCTGGCCGCGCAGGAGTCGCTGCGGCTGGAGCGGGCACGGCGCGAGGAGACGGCGGCGACGCTGGACGAGTCGCGCGAGCGGCTGACCCAGGCGTACACGGAGCTGCGCACGCTGCAGGACGAGCTGGGCTCGCTGCGCATCGACCGGGAGCGGGACCGGCTGGCGGCGGAGCGCGCGCAGGACGCCTCCGAGGACCGGCGACGTCAGGCGGAAGCGGCTCGCGAGCGGGAGCTGCGCATCGCGGAGCAGTACTCGACGGCGCTCGCGGCGGTGGAGCACCTGAAGGCGGAGCTTTCGCGCGCGCAGGAGTCCGCGCGGACGGCGGGCGACGCGGTGCCGGTGAAGGAGGCGGAGCTGGCGCGCTCCCGCCGCGAGCTCGCCGAGGCCCAGCAGCGGATGCACTCCGCCGAGGGGGCTCGCAAGGACGCGGAGGCGCGGCTTTCCGAGCGCGAGGTGCTGCTGCGCGGCCTGGAGACGGAGCTCACCGCGGCGCGCGAGGCGGAAGGCCGGCTGCGGCAGGAGCTGGAAGGGCGCGCGCAGTCGGAGTCCTCGGCGCGGGCGCTGGCGGCGCGGTTGGAGGAGGAGCTTCACGCGGCCGGGCTGCGCCTGGAGTCGCTGGAGGCGGAGCAGAAGCGGGTTGAATCCGCGCAGCATGTGGCGGGGCAGCGGCTGGTGGCGGCGGAGACGGAGCGTGTCCGGGTCGAGGCCGCGCTCGTGCAGGCCATCGATGCGGAGCGGGCCCAGGCGCAGGCTCGGCTGGAGGAGGCGCTGGCCCAGGCCCGCGCCGAAGCCGACGAGCGGGTGACGAACGCGCTGGCCGTCGCGCACTCCGACGCGGATTCGCGGCAGGAGCGCGCGCTGGCGGAGGCCCGCGAGCAGGAGGAGGCGCGGCTCGCTCAGGCACTGGAGGACGCACGGGCTCGTGCGGAGCACTCGCTGACGGAGGCCCGTGAGCAGGAGGAAGCTCGGCTCGCCCAGGTGCTGGAGGAGGCACGGGTTCGCGCCGAGCACGCGCTTTCGGAAGCCCGTGAGCAGGCCGCGGCCCGGCTCGCGCAGGCCTTGGAGGAAGCCCGGTCCGACGCGGATTCGCGTGTCGAACGTGCGTTGGCGGATGCGCGGGAAGCAGCGCAGGCGCTGGAGTCGAACCGGTCCGACACGGATGCCCGGGTCGAGCAGGCCTTGGCGGAGGCTCGGGAAGCGGCGCGGGCGTTGGATGCAGCCCGGGCGGATGCGGATGCCCGCGTCGAACGCGCAGCAGTGGAGGCTGCGCAGGCGTTGGAGGCAGTCCGCGCTGACTCGGATGCCCGCGTCGAGCGCGCATCGGTGGATGCTGCGCGGACGTTGGAGGCAGTCCGGGCCGACGCAGATGCGCGTGTCGAACGTGCGATGGCGGAGGCCGCGCAGGCTCAGACCCAGGCCCAAGCCGATGCGGACGCCCGTGTCGAACGCGCGTTGGCGGATGCGGCTCAGGCCCTGACTGAAGCCCGGGCCAATGCGGATGCGCTGCTGGCGAAGGCGTTGGCGGATGCGGCGGCCGAGCGGGATGCGGCCCTGGCGGAAGCGGAGAACCGGCGGGCGCAGGCTCTTGCCGAGGTCCGTGCCAGCGCCTCGGCTCAACGGAGCCGACACCTGGCGGACGTCGAGGCCCGTGCGGCGCAGGCGCTCGCGGAAGTGCGTGCCGAGGCGGAGGCCCAGCGGGTTCAGGCCCTCGAGGATGCCCGCGCCGAAGCCGAGGCCGAGCGGGTCCGGCAGTTGGAGGAAGCCGAACTCCGCGCGGCGCGGATGCTCGCCGAGGTTCGTGCCGAAGCCGACGCGGTCCTCGCCCGACGGTTGGAGGAAGCCGAAGCCCGCGCGGCCCGTGCACTCGCGGAAGCCCGCGCCGAGTCGAGCGGCCAGACGGATCAGGTGCTCTCCGATGTCCGCGCCGAGGCGGAGACCCGGCTCGCGGAGGCCCGTGCCGCGGTCGAACAGGCCCGTTCCGAGGCCCGGGACACCCTGGCCCGTGAGGTGTGGGAGCACGGCGTCCGGCTCGCCGAGTCGAACCAGGCCCGCGAGGCCGCCGAGGCGCGGAACACGGAGCTGGAGGCGGCGCTCCGCACGCTGCGGCAGGAGCTGACCGACTCGGAAGCCCTGGCGGCGCTCATCCAGGAGGACCTGTCGCGCGAGCAGAAGGCCCGGGGCTCGGTGCAGGCGGAGCTCGACACGGCACGCGAGTCGCTGATCACCGAGCAGGAGCGGGGGGCTCGCTGGGAGGCGTTGCTCGCCGACACCCAGGCGCAGTTGCTGTCGGAGCGCGAGCAGCAGGCCCGCGCGCAGGTGGCGCTCACGAACCTGCAGGAGTCGCTCGACGCGGAGCGGGCCCTGCGCGCCCGGTTGGAGGGCTCCGAGTCCTCTTGGAACGAGGCGCAGAGCGCGCTGGAAGCGGACCGGCTGCGGCTGGACTCCGCGCTGGGCGTGGCTCGTACCGTCCTGGAGGAGGAGCGCACGCAGCGGGCCCGGCTGGAGGCGTCGTTCGCCCAGCTCCAGAAGGACTCCGCGGCGGCAGTGGAAGAGGAGCGGGCCCGAGCGGAAGCCTCGCTGGCCTCGGCGCAGGAGCTCCGGACCCAGCTCGAAGCGGACCTTTCGGCGGCGCGCGCCGCGCGGCTGTCCACCGAGGCCGCGTTCGAGCACACGCGCCAGACCCTTTCCGAGGTACAGGCCGCCTTCACCGAAGCGCAGCGGACGAACGAAGCCGCCGTGCTGGAGTTGCGGCAGTCGCACGCGGCTGCCCTGGCGACAGCGTCGGAAGAGGCCCGCGCGTACGCTCGGGAGCTGGAAGAAGCCCGTGCCGCGCTGTCGGACACGAAGCAGTCGCAGTCCGCCCAGGACGCGACGGTGCGCGAGCTGCGCGCGGAGCTCACCGAGGCACGGCGGTCCGAGGTGGAGGCGCTGTCCTCGCTGGATGACGCGCGCACGAATGAGGCTGCGCTCCGTTCGGAGCTGGAGACCCTGCGCGCGGAGTCCACGGCCCAACAGGAGCGCTTGTCCGAAGCGGAGCAGGCGTTGGCCGCTGTCCAGTCCCGGCTGGAATCCGAGCGGCTCCAGTGGGAGTCCGAGACGCGCGAACTGCAGGCTCGCCGCACCGAACTCGAAGCGTCGCTGTCGGACACCGCATCCCGCTACACCGAGGAGGCCGCACGCCGCTCCGAGCTGGAGCAGACCCTGGCGGAGGCCGATTCCCGACAGGCCGCCGAGTCCTCGCGATTGGCTTCGCTGGAGCAGGCCCTCGCGGAGGCCAAGGCACGGCTTGCCACGGAGGCCGAACGCTTCGCCGCGCAGGAGCAGGCCCTGGCGGAAGCGGAGTCTCGGGGGGCCACGGAGACGGCGCGCCATGCTTCCCTGGCGCAGACGCTCGCGGAGGCCGAGGCGCGGTTTGCCTCCGAGTCCACGCGACGCTCCGAACTTGAAGCGGCGCTCGCGGAGGCGGAGTCCCGGCAGGCCGCTGAATCCGCTCGGCGTGCCGAACTGGAAGCTTCGATCGCGGAAGCCGAGTCCCGGCAGGCCGCGGAGTCGGCTCGCCGCTCCGAGCTGGAAGTGTCCATCGCCACGGCGGAGTCCGCGATGGCCGATGGATCCGCGCGCCGCTCCGAACTGGAAGCTTCGTTGAAGGAGGCGGAGTCCCGCCTCTCCACCCTCGAGCAGGCGCTGGCGGATGCGGAGAGGCGCGCCGCCTCCGAGACGTCACGCCGTGTCGGACTGGAAGCCTCGCTGACGGAGGTGGAGTTCCGGCTCGCCGCTGAAACAGCGAACCTCGGCGCGCTGGAGGATTCGCTCGCGCAGGCGGAGGCCCGGCTGGCGGAGGGCTCGCAGTCGCAGGATGCGGCCCGCGAATCCGAAGCCCGTGCGGCCCGTCTCACGGAGTCCCTGTCCGCCCGCGAGCAGGAGCTGCGCGAGGCCAGTGCCCTGCGGGTCTCCATGGAAGCGCAGCTGGAAGGCGCGCTCTCGCGGACCGAACGGCAGCAGCAGGACCTGGACGAGCTTCGCGCGCAGCTGGGGCTGAAGGAGCAGGAGCTGACGACCCTGCGCGCGGAGACGGCCCGGTTGGGCGCCGCGCACCAGGAACTGATGCGCCTGGGATCCGAGCTGCAACGGGCACACGCCGCGCTGCATGAGCGGAGTCAACAGGTCGGCCGGCTGGAAGCGGAGCTGGTGGACGCCAGCGACCGGCTCGCCGCGACGCGCGAACACGCGGAGGTGCTCGTGGTGCAGCTCGAGACCGCGCGCCGTTTCGCGGGCAAGGCCACGAACCTGGAGGCCTCGCTGGAGGGCCTGCGCGCCGAACTGGAAGCCGCGCGCGCGGACGCGGCCCGGCTCACGGAGACCGTCCAGACCGGCAACGAGCGCACCGCCACCCTGGAAGGGCAGCTCGCGGACCTCACCGCTCGCGCGGAGCAGGAGCGGGCCGAACTGGAAGCCCGCCTCACGAGCGCCGCCACCGAGAAGGCCGAACTGGAAGTGCGGCTCGCGGAGGCCACCGCCCAGGCGGGCACGGAGCGGTCGGAGCTGGAAGCCCGTCTCGCCGACCTCACCGAACAGGCCCGCGAGGAGAAGTCCTCCATCGAGGCACAGCTCTCGGACCTTACCTCCCGCGCCGCCGCGGAGCGGGCCGATCTGGAAGCCCGCATCGCGGACCTCGCCGCACAAGCGGACTCCTCCAATGCCGAGCGCGACGAGCGGCTCGCCGAAGCCCAGGCCCGCGCCGCGACGGAGCAGGCCGGGCTCGAAGCCCGGCTCACCCAATCCGCCGAACAGACCCGTGAGTCGCTCGCCGCCATGGAAGCCCGGCTCGCCGCCGCGCTGGAGGACGCGCGGACGGAACAGGCCGCATTGGAAGCCCGCGTCGCCGCCCTGACCCAGGCCGCCGCCGACGCGGAGGCCCAGGCCCGCCGCGCGGACGCCGAGCGCACCGCCATGGCCTCCGAACGCGAGCGCCTCCAATCGGACCTCACGGTCGCCCGGGCCGCCCGCGTCCGCCTGGAAGGCCGCGCCAACTCCCTGGAGACCGCCGCCGCGGATGCCGTGCGCATCCTGGATGCCGAGCGCGCCGAACGCGACCAGCTCGCCACCCGGATCCGCGAACAGCAGGCCCGCCTGGAAGCGCTGGAAACCGAACGCGAGACCCTGGTCCAGGCCCTGGAGGAAGCGAAGACCTCCGCCGTCCAGCCTCCAGAGGAAGTGCTGGAGATGGCCGCGGAGATGGAGGTCCTCCAGGCCCACGTCGAGACGATGCAGGATCAGCTCGCCGCCCGGGAGGCCGAACTGGCCGAGCTGCGCCGTGCCAGCGCCCCTGCCGCCCCTGGGGCCTCACGCCGGTCCATGCCTGCACTGGACGTTCCGGCTCCGTCCAAGAAGGTCGGCGAGCGCGAATAGCCGCCGGCGTCTACACTTGCCCCCGTGGACGCCAGCGAACGCATCTTCAAGTACCACGGGCTGGGCAACGACTTCGTCGTCCTGGACCGCCGCCGCACGGGCGTGGACATCGACGCGGAGCAGTCCCGCTGGCTGTGCGACCGGCGCCGGGGCATCGGCGCGGACGGGGTGCTCGCCATCCTCCCGGCGTCCCGCGGCCTTGCCCGCATGGTCGTCCACAACGCCGACGGCAGCATCGCGGAGATGTGCGGCAACGGACTGCGCTGTGCGGTGAAGTATCTGGTGGACCAGTCCGGCCAGCACCCCGCGCTCATCGACGTGGAGACCGGCGCCGGCGTGCTCACCTGCGAGCCCGGCTACGGCGACGGCGGCGTGGTGGGCGTGGACATCTCCATGGGGCCCGCCCGGCTGGTGGCCGCGAACCTGCCTTCCGGGACGACGGGCCAGCCCTTCGTGAGCGCCCCCGTGCCCGGCCATGAGGGCCTGCTCGGCACCGCGGTGAACATGGGCAACCCGCATCTGGTGCTCCTGGACCAACCCCTGGAGGCGGCCGAGCGCCTGGGCCCCGCCCTGGAGCGGCACCCGGCCTTCCCGGACCGCACCAACGTGGAGTTCGTCCGCGTGGACGAGGACGGACTCACCGTCGTCGTCTGGGAGCGCGGTTGTGGCCTCACCCAGGCCTGCGGCACGGGGGCCTGCGCGTCCGCGGTGGCGGCGGTGCTTGCGAAGCGCCTTCCCTCGAACGCCTGGCTGCGCGTCACCCTGCCGGGCGGCGACCTGCGCATCCGCGTTCCGAGCGACCTGTCCGACATCCGGCTCCGGGGCCCCGTGTCCTTCGTCTTCGAAGGCGTTGTCGCGCTTCCAAGGCCCCGATAACCTTCGGCTTTCCTCCCTTCGCCCCCCGAGCACCGTGGCCGGTCCCATCCTCGTCGTCGACGACGACCTGTTCTTCCGACAACTCGCCACGGACCTGCTGTCGCGCCGCGGGCACCGCGTGGTGGCCGTGGAGAACGCCACCCTGGCCCTGGAAGAGGTGTCCCGGGCGACGTTCGACCTGGTGCTCACCGACGTGGTGATGCCCGGCGTGGACGGCTTCGCGCTCACCGCGCGCCTGCGCGAACGCGACCCCGAACAGGAGGTCATCCTCGTCAGCACGCGCGACGACGTGCAGGGCTCGGAGGTCGCGCTGCGCCTGGGCGTGGCGGACTGCCTCGTCAAACCCATCGAGGAGTCGGACCTGCTGCTCGCGGTGGACCGCGCCATGGAGCGCGCCCAGCTGCGCCACGAACGCGCGCGGCTCCAGGACGAGAACCTGGAGTTCGCCCGCTTCCACAACCTCCAGCAGCGCTGCCTGGAGCTGCTCTCCCATCCGGACTTGGAGTGGCTCCAGGAGCGCGTCATCGCGGACCTGGGCGCGGTGTGTGACGCGCAGAGCGCCGCGCTGTGGGTGGTGGACGACCGGGGAGACCTGGCGCTGCGCTCGTACCGGGGCCTGCTCGACAAGCAGTTCCTGCCGGAGAAGATGAGCCCGGAGGGGCCGCTGTCCCTGCGCCTGCGCGAAGCCGCGCCGTGGCTCGCGCGTGATGAGCGCTCCCCGGTGCTGTACGTGCCGCTGGTGGCCGCGGGCGAGGTGATGGGCCTGGCGCAGCTGTCGGATCCGCTCACCGGCGACTTCCGCATGGAGCACACGCGCGACGCGAAGGTGCTGGCGGACTTCGCCGCGGTGGGCGTGAAGAACGGCCGCAAGCTGATGGCGCTCCAGCGCCTGGGCCTGCGCGACCGCGACACCGCCGCGTACAACCTCAGCTACTTCACCGACTACGCGTCCAAGGAGATCTACAAGGCGCGCAGGTACGGACGCACGTTCTCGCTGCTGACGTTCAGCATCGACAACCTGCCGCTGGTGCGCGTGCGGCTGGGCGCGCAGGACGCGAAGAAGGCGGTGCGCGGCATCATCAAGGCGCTCAGTAAAATCATCCGCGACTCGGACGTCATCGCGAAGGCGAGCGACCAGGAGTTCTACCTCCTCCTGCCGGAGACGGACTTCTTCGGCGCGATGATGTTCGTGCGCCGCGCCGTCGCCGCCGTGCGCGACGAGCCGGACGTGCAGGACGTGGAGCAGCGCCTGCCGCTCGCGCTCGTGGGCGGTGCCAGCACCTTCCCCAAGGACGGCGAGGACTTCGACGAACTGGTGCACCGCTGCCGCCGCCGCATGGACGAGCGCCGCGCGTCGCTCCAGCGCCGGCTGATGCTGGACGGGCTGCCGTTCTGGGACGAGGTGGACCTGCTGCTGGGCACGCCCAACAGCCCGCGCCTGCCCACGGACGACCGCGCGGAACCCAGCCGCCGGGGCAAGGTGGCGGACGTGCTCTTCGACGAGCTCCAGGTGGAGATCGCCCGGGAGCTGGTGCGCGACCCCGGCTCGCGCGGGCTGCTCTACGTGGGCGGTCCGGAGATCCGCGCGGACCTGCCGCTCGCGGTGGGGCTGGAGCAGGCGCCGCCGGACCTGTCGTCGCGCATCTACCTGTTGGGCCGGCGCGTGGATCTGGAGTCGCACGCGGCGCTCACGCCGGTGTTCCTGGAAGGGGATGAGCGGGTGGCGCGCCACGAGTTCATCCTCTGGCTGTCGGAGAGTGCGTCGTACGCGCTCATCCAGCGGCGGGGACGGGGCGCGACGTGGGGTTTCCACACCTCGGACACCGCGGTGGTGGACGGGCTCATCTCCAAGCTGCAGGCCGAATACGACCTGCAGCCCTACTGACGTCACGAAGCGGAGCAAGCGACCTTGGCCCAGGTGCGGAAGATCCTCATCGCCGACCCCGACCTCGACTCGGTGCGCGCCCTGTCGCGTGCGCTGCGCACGAAGGGCTATCAGGTGCACTACGCGCCGGATGGCTCGCGGGCGCTGGAGGTCGCGGTGCTCCGGCACCCGGACCTGACGCTCTTCGACGAGGCGTGCCGGCTCCTGGACGCGCGCACGTTCGTGCAGATTCTGCGCACCAACCCGCGCACGGAAGACATCCCGGTGGTGCTCACCACGTCCAGCCTGGACACGGACCGGGCGCGGGGCATGCGGGACGGCACGCTGCGCAAGCCGTTCAACCTGGACGAGGTGCTCAGCCGCATCGAGCACATCTTCCGGCGCAACGAAGCGGCCAAGGACCTCAAGAGCGAGCAGCAGGAAATCGAAGGGTCGCTCAGCCAGCTCAGCATCCCGGACCTCATGCAGATTCTGGGCATGAACAAGCGCAACGGGCGCCTGTCGCTGGAGCGCGGCGCGGAGCGTGGGGAGATCACCGTCTCCGACGGCCGCACGGTGAACGCGCGGCTGGGGAGGGTGGAAGGGGAGAAGGCGCTGTTCCGGCTCCTGTCGTGGACCGAGGGCAACTTCACCTTCACGCCGGGCAGCAGCGCCGCGCGTCCGCGCATCAACCGCGCCATGGACGACGCGCTCCTGGAGGGCATGCGGCAGTCGGACGAGGTGAACCGCCTGTTGCCGGGCCTGCCGCCGCGCCACACGCGGCTGATGCTGGCGCCGGAGGTGGACCTGTCCGAGGAGCAGCACCCGGTGACGGCGCAGGTGATGGAGCTGCTCCGCCAGCCCCGCGCGCTGGGCGAGGTGCTGGACCTGGCGCCCGCCACGGACATGGAGGTGCTGGGCGTGCTGTCCACGCTGCTCCAGAAGGGCGTGGCGCGGCCCACGGAGAGCGAAGGCCAGAACCTGGGCGGGGGCGACCTCATTGGCGCGGCGGAGGTGCACGCGCTGCGCGGGCGCCTCTTGCGCACGCGGACGCTGGCGAAGGTGGCGACGGCGAAGGTCTTCGTCTGTGGCAGCGGTTCATCCGCGGCGCGGCGCATCCTGGCGCGGGTGCCGGGGCTGGAGGCGATGTCGGCGGACCCCACCGCGGTGAAGAGCGGCTTCGGGACGCTGGGGCGTCTGGAGTTGAGCGAAGTGCTGAACGTGGACTTCTGCGTGCTGCCGCCCGCGGAGGCCGCGCGTCCGCTGTGGCGTCCGTTCAGCGCGGGGGCCATTGGCGCGCTGTTGATGGACAACTCGGAGCCGGCGGTGCGGCTGGCGCACTACCTGGCCTGGGAGGTCCGCATCCCGCTGGTGGTGGTGGGCACGGAGATTCCCGCGCCGTTGCAGGGCGCCCCGGCCGGCGTGAGCGCACCGGGTGAGGACCTCACGGAGGCCCTGCGCGCCATGCTGCTCCAGGCGCTCAACCCCGCGCCCACGCTGCCCGGCGTCACGCAGGTGCAGCGCGCCTCCGTGACGCCCCCGTAGATCTCTCGCGTCACATTTCAATCGGTCTCAACGCATGCCAGACAGGTCGTGGTGCGATTGAAAAGCGCGTTCGCCAAGTGCCGATTGCAATCTGGCTTGCGAACCGAGCGCCTGCGCGAAGGTAGAGGTCGGCCATTGGGTGCAATTTGCGCCAACTCTTCTTGGCGACTCGGCGCCCCGGGGACTCAGCTGCCTCCGTTACTCCCTCTTAAGAGGGAGAGACCGGGCAGCGCCTTGATCTATCCTAGGGGGTGGGATAGCTCTCAGCGTCGTACCTCACCAGGAGAAGCCATGGAATCGCAGGTGCTGAATCAGCCAATGACCTTCGAGCAGGCTCATGCATTCATTCGCGTGGACACGGAGCTTGCCCGTGCCCTTAATAGCGTCGCGGGGCTCGATTTCACCATGCTCAAGCGCAAACTCATGGAGGAGCAGGAATGGACGCTTGAGTACTGCGATGAGGTGGAATCACTCTATCGCAAGTTCCTCGCCCTCAACATCCGCTTCCCTGACAAGAAGATCTGCCCGACGGGCCCCATCGACGAATTCTGGCACGCGCACATCCTGGATACCCGTGCCTATGCCAGTGACTGTGAGCGACTCTTCGGACGAATGCTGCACCACTTCCCGTACTTCGGTATGCGCGGCCCGGAGGATCGCCAGGATCTGGAAGAGGCCTTCATGCAGTCCATCGATCTCTTTGTTCTTCACTTCGGTGTCGATCCAACTGCGGGTGACGCGCGCGCACGGAGCTGCCGCCCACAACGCTGCCCGTGAGGAGTTCTCTCGCTCGTTGCCCATGTAGCGGGCCGAAGGATTCCTCATGCGCGACCGCTTCTTCCATTCGCAAGAAGATGAGGAGCACCTTGAGGCTTCCAACGAAGTTTTCTGGAACTGCCTCCTCCAGCACATCCATGAGGATGACTGGTTACATCCTCCTGGCACAGCGCTGGATGTAGGTTGCCATCGGGGTGGGCTGTTGCTGCGCCTGCTTCGCCGCTGGCAACTTCGCCGTATCTACGGGATTGAGCCTATCGCGGAAGCGCGTGAGCACGCCGCCCTCCGCCTCAGTGGGCATGTTCCCTCCGTCGAGTTGCTCGATGCGTCCGGTTGGGAGCGAATTCCGGAGGGCTGCATCGACCTCGTCACCTGCCACGAAATGCTCTATCTGGAGCCGGATGTCAGTGGGTTCATGGCTCGCTTGCAGCGAGTGCTTTCGCAAAGAGGCCGGGCCTACCTCGTATTGGGATGCCATGCCGAAAACCCGGTCTGGCCCCTCTGGCGTCCCGTTCTGGAAGGCATGGGCCATCGTGTCTATGGCCATCGGCCCATGGACATCCTCGCTGCCGCAGGCGCCCAAGGGCTTCTCCCCTCGGTGAGACCCCTTCGCACATCAGGCTGGATAACCCACGACCCGCGACTGTCGACCTTCTCCTTTCCCAGTGTGGGCGACATGATGAGCCACCACTTCAAACATAAACTGCTCTTCAGATTCATGCGCTCATGACCCCCGTTCCCCTTCTGCCAGAAATTGTCGTCAGTGACATAGTCACTGATTGGCTCGCCTCTTCGAAGTACTCCAATTCTCTGGCGCTGGCGGACTTGGAGCAGACTGTGCTTCGTGGTGAACTCGACGACTCCTTTCTGCAATCAGATGCCTGGATGGGCTTCGCTGAGCGCGTCCACGAATTGTGGCGAAGGTACGACCACGTCGTGCTTCGTGGCGTGCCGGAGGTAGGAGATGGGGCTTCACTGTTGCTTGTGTCCCTCGCGCTCTCTCATCGCTTCAAACCTTACCGCAAGGACAAGGTTGTCAAACACTTCCGCATGTCTCCCTGGACCACGGACTTGTCGCATACGCTGAAGGAAGGCCATTTCCACACGGACATCAACACGGCTCCATTGCCTCCCGTGGTAACGGCCATTCAATGCAAGGTTCCTGACCCGGGCAGCCCGTCCCAGGGCGAGTTGCGAGTCGCTCGGCTGTACGAATTGCTGGCTGAGCTACGGCGACGCAACGCCTCAGCTACCCTCGCTTTCCTCCAGGAAACGGACGTGAGCATGGTCAATGAGACATCGCCCGGCGGGTGGATGGGATGCTGCATTGCCGAGGGGCGCATCCGGTTCCACCCCGAGACGCTCCGTGCGGGCCATCGCCGATTCGGCAAGAACCCGATTGATCTCGAAGCCCACCTCCAGCTCATTCATGATGCCGCGCTCTCTGTGTCCACGCCCATCCATCTGGGCGCAGGAGAGGTGCTTCTCGTGTCGAATACACGAGCCCTCCACTACAGAGGGGCATGCACGGTCGTCTTCCAATCGTTTCCTAGAGCCTTCACGTCTCGTGAAGTTTACGTCCTCCATATGCTGGACGAACCATCATGAGAAAAAGCAAGGCATCCACTTCGACGAAGAGCGAAGACCAGATCGAGGTTGTTGGGGCGGATACAAACAACCTCCAGTCCATCAACGTCAACTTCCCCTTGAACCGAGTGACGATGGTCGTTGGGGTATCGGGCTCTGGAAAAAGTTCGCTTCTGGAGGACACGCTCGCGGCCGAAGCGGGTCGGCGCATGGGCACGTTTCTCGGCATTCATCCTCCTCACATGGAAGGCCCCCCTCCACGGGCGTTCATAGGCCCCTTGCCGGCGGCCATCCACGTGGGACAAAGGACATTCAGGGGATCTGCCCGGACGACTGTTGGAACCAGCACCGGACTGCTCGCAACCCTGCGCAGGCTCTTCATGGCCGCCGGGCGCCCCTACTCGGACGAACTGAAGCGGGACGTGCCCGCCCCATCCCCGGAGAGTTATGCCGAGTGGTTGGTGCGGCACCACCGCGGCCCAGCTACCATCTGGGCCGCCCCCGTGCGCTTCGCAGCGACAGACGGTGTCAGTACCTTCGCGCGGTTATATGGCCTTGGTATTGACCAAGCCATTGTCCGCAGTGAGACAGACCGTCCTTCCGTATGGGAGAAGGGACGCATTGTCCGGTTGGCGCACGCCAAGCCCCTGTCTCCAACGGTCCGGCACATCATCGAGGCGAACATGGGGGGGCTGGACATCGGCCCCCGGACGAACGTGGGGAAGTTGAAGGCCCTTCTCACCAGGGCCTTCGAAGCTGGAGGGGGGACGGTAGTTGTGGAACTGCCGGGCGCGACACGGCCCGATTTGCAAGGCCCTTTCGGAGCACGACTGGATTCCTCTCTCCACTGCGTCGAGCCGGAATTTGCCACCTGTTTCCGTCTCCCCAGTTCCCACCTGCTCTCCTTCAATTCGCCTGAGCACCCCGAGAGTGGCGCGTGCCCGACGTGCCGTGGTCTGGGCCGCGCGGTCGTTGTCAACGAAGATGCGCTTGTCCCGCACCCCGAGCGCTCAATGCACGAGGGTGCCTTTGTTCTCTGGACAGAGAAAAACTACAAATATCTCAACGTCCAGCACGAGACGATTGAGGGATTGCGCGGCATTCGTGGCTTCTCTCCAGATGTCCCCTGGCTGCGCTTATCCGACGATGCCAGGCGGCTGGTATTGGATGGGGCCGGCTCCGACCTGGTGACGGACCGGGAGTGCAAGACAGGGCGGAAGATGAGCGCCCCCAGGCCGTTCGAAGGCTTCCGCAAGGCCATTATTGAGCGCGTGTCGCGAGGGACGAAGGTCGCCCAGAGCCTGGCTTTCCTCGTGCGTGAGGGCCCGTGCCATGACTGTTGTGGCACGCGTTGGTCCTTCCAGGCCCGTGCGCTGCGGGTTGGTAGCCTCGGCGTTCATGACCTACTGGCGCTCCCGTTCGCTGGCTTGTCAGAGCAGGCACAAGAGGAACACGCATTTGGTGGCTCCGTACCGCGCGAGTCCAAGGGATTGGTACGGCGTCTCCAGCAACAAGCCCAGTCGTTTGTTTCGGTGGGGCTAGGGCACCTGTCCGGAGACCGAGGAATGCTGGAGGTCAGCGGCGGCGAGGGGCGCCGGACCCAGCTCGCCGGCGTGCTGAATGCACGTAGCGCGGGTTTGTGCCTGCTCCTGGATGAGCCTGCCCGAGGACTTCATGACGAGGACCTCGTAGGGCTTGCGGAAGCCATTGCTAGCCTTGCGCCCCATCATACGGTGATCATGAACGAGCACCGGCAGGCGCTCGCCCATGCGGCTGACCACCTCATCCAACTCGGTCCAGGAGCTGGCGCTGCTGGCGGGTGTGTCGAGTATGAAGGACCCGTTGTGGAGAGTGCGTGGAAGCACCCGCCTTCCATCAAAAGAACGGTGCCACTGAAACAGGAACAGCCGCTGTGGCTTACCATCCAGGGCGCAACCATCCACAACCTTCGGGGCGTTGACTGCAAGCTGCCATTGGGACGACTGACGTGCCTGACAGGAGTCTCCGGCTCTGGCAAATCGAGCTTCGTGCGAGGCGCACTCTTGCCTGGCGTGCTCCGAATGCTGGACAAGACCATGCCATTGGCTGACTTTGACCTTCGTCCGGGGAACTGGAAGGCACTTAAGGGGGCCGAACGTCTGGAGGGGGTAGTCGCGCTGGACCAGGGGATTCCGCCCACGAATCGCCGCAGCATCGTGGCGACGTTCCTTGAACTGGCTGAGCGGCTGCGAACTGTCTTCGGTGCCTCCGAGCAGGCACGGTCCGCGGGGTTGAGTGCCAGCGACTTCGGACTGAACGCGGGCCAGGGGCGTTGCCAATTCTGCCTGGGGCTGGGGGAAGTCGCGGAGCATGAACTGTGGACAACCTGCCCTGTGTGCGGCGGCCTGCGGTACGGACAGGAGGCGCTGTCAGTGCAGGTTGAGGGCATGAGCATCGGGGACCTACTCGCTCTGCCTGTGTCCTCGCTGCGGAAGAAGCTTCCCTCCTTTCTTGCGACACAGGCGGGCGTTCTGGAGGAGATGGAGGAGTTGGGGATCGGGCACGTCAGTCTCGGCCGACGCGTGGACACGCTGAGTGGCGGCGAAGTGCAGCGCTTGCGCATTGCGCGCAAGCTGTCCGAGCACGGTTCGAGCCGACTACTCTTTGTCCTTGATGAGCCTGCGGCGGGCCTTCATTCACAAGACGTAGCGCACCTCGTGCGCGCGCTGGACCGCATCCTGCGGGGGGGCCTCAACACGGTGGTGCTGGTGGAGCACAACGCCGCCATCATCAGCGCGGCGGACTGGCTCATCGAGTTTGGCCCAGGTGGCGGGCCCCACGGAGGGCGGGTGATGGCGATGGGAACCCCTGCGGAGGTGCGTGGAACAGACACTGCAACGGGGCGCATGCTCGCGGGGCGGACCGTGCGAGCCAGACCCGGTCGCCGTAGCACTTCTCCTGCCCTGCCCTCGGAGCTGTCCAGGGAGGAAGACCTGCGCGGACAGGCAGTGCGGATGGGGGCGAGGATTCGCCAACTCATCGGTGACGACATCGCTCCCCCGGACCTTCCTGTGGAGCAAGTCGTCCCCGACCGGCCGGCGGTGCTCGTGGACGAACGCATGTGGAAGGGGCGCCGCCCTTGGGAGATCGGTGACCTGGACCAGGAGATTGCACGGCTGCTGCTGGATGTGCAGATGCGGGGTGCTCGTGCCGAGGACATCAACACGCTGGCGATTCAGTGGGAGAGGCATGGGGAAGGTCGCCTTGTCATCCACCCGTTCTTGAAGGAGCTCCAAACGTGGGGGGCTTGTCTGCCGCGCACCGCAGTTCAGGATGCGCGAAGCCATGCAAAAGCCATGGGGTTGCGGCTGCTGGCACCAAGCGGCAGTGAATTGAAAAAGGGCACGGATGTGGATTGGGGGCGAGTGCGTGCGACTGGGGAGCGCTTCGTGCCACGCCAGAAGGATCCTGCCGAGCGCAGGAGTCTGATCGCGGACGCACTGATGCTGGGCGCAGGGTATGTCGAACTCCATGGACCCAATGGCGAGTTGCACGGCTTCATCCAGACGCGATTGATGAATTTGGAGCAGGGCTTGGTAGGACCGATGGAGGCGGCGCCCTTTCACTTCTCTCGGCATGACCCTCGAGGCCGCTGTCCCACCTGCAAAGGCGGCGGCGGGGTTCTGACACTGAAGGAAGAACTTGTTATCGGTGACCGGCAAGCATCGTTGGAGGACGAGGAGTTCCTACAGCCAGCAGCAGCGGCGGTGATGAAAGGCGTGCGTCGTGCAGAAATGCTGCCCTTCTTCCTCCGTATGGCCGAGGAGGGATTGTGGGAAAAGGGAATGCCCTACCAACGGCTGGATGCCAGTTCGCGCAACCTGTTGCTGTATGGATGCTGGACGCGACCTGGCCATGGGACCTTCCTCAAGGATGCCAAGGCCGACGCTTCGGAGGTCAATGCCTGGCTGCGCTGGGATGGACTGTATTTCCACCTGGCACAGCAGTGCGCACGAAGCACGAACGCGAAGTGGACGCAGGCCGTGGATAGCAGTCGCTCCACAAGCAGATGTCCTATGTGCGAGGGGACTGGGCTCTCCGCTTCCGCGCGGCTGCTTCTACTGGGCGGACGCTCGCTTCAGGACTGGACGCGGGACGGCTCCCTTGTCGATTTCTCCCATGCGCTGGAGAGGCTACAGGCGTCCACTCCTCGCCAGGAGCGTACGCAGCGACGCGTTCTCGACTGCCTCGGTCCGCTGGTGGGCAAGGGACGCGCATGGAACATGCTCCAGTTGGCAGATGTGGAAGCGGTACGTGCTGCGGGGCAACAAATCGTAGGAGCCTTCACCGACATGCGTGCGGTATTGCCATAATGCGCCTTTTTGACGAGTTCGCACACCGCTACGATTTGCACACGCCACCTGTGCACTACCAACACGATCATGACTTCGTGCTTGAGACGCTGCGCTCCTGGTCCATGCCCTGTCATGTCTTGGACGTCGGCTGTGGAACGGGCGCTTTCCTTGAGAAGGCACTTCGGAACGGGATGCACGTTCGGGGCGTCGATGCTTCGCCGGGCATGGTGCGGGAAGCGGAAAAGCGGCTCGGGCGTGACGTTGTACGGGTTCAGCGGATGCAAGAGTTGGAGGAACAGTCGACGTACCACGCCATCGTCTCGCTCTCATGGACAATCAATTATTGCGAGAGTTACACAGAACTCGTGGACGTCCTGCACCGCTTCTATCAGGCGTTACGACCGGGGGGCGGTGTCGTGCTCCAGATTGCGCACGCGAAGCATGCGCCGGTGGAAGTGATGGAGGACCGCGAGCCAGGACCCGGAGGTCAGCCTGAGGATGTCCTCTTTCTCTATGGCTTCCGTCGGCCTCCAAATCAGTTGGATGAGTTGGAAGCGCAGTACGTGTATGCGTGCAAGTCACTAGGCGAAATGATGCACGAGAAACACCTGTTGCACGTAGCGGACGCCAGGGCCGTGGCCTCATGTGCGCAGAAGGCTGGCTTCAAGGATATCCAGTTGTTTGACTCCTTCCAGCGAAATGCGTTCTCTGGCGCGCTGAGTCCTTTCCTTGTCGCGCGCAAGTCGGGAGGAGGAGGGGAGACATGAGGGGGCGGATGCGTCTGAGCAGCCATGTGGTCTTCGTAGACTATAGTGCAGACGTGGAGGTGCAGCACACGGTACGCGGCACGACGGTGCGGGTCTCGCGCAAGACCTACGAAGAGTTGCTTCGCTTTCGTTCCTTCGCTGAATATGAGCCACACCTGGAGCCGTGGGTAGAGGCTGGCGTGTTGGTCGCTCCCTTCAAAGACACGCCAGAGGCGCACGGAGGTCTTCTACCGGGAACAGAAGCCTGGTTGGGAAACGCGTACCAGGAATGGTACTGGCGCCACGAGGTCGAAGCCGAGCGCGAGTATCGCTGGCTGGGGCACGTCGCGGTGAAGATGCCAATGGACCTGTTCTTCTACCAGGAGCTCCTGACGGGCTCAGGGATAAAGGCAGTGCTGGAGGTGGGATACGGGAGGGGGGGCGGGTTGTGGTTCTTCGCGACCATGTTGGCCCTTTGCGGCGGAGGCCGGGTGATAGGGGTAGACCGGGAGCAGTGCGATGAATGCCTACCACCCTTTGACCGACTCGCGCACGTGAAGGTGGAGCGGGTGCATGGAGATGCTCATGCGGCTGCAACGCTGGAGACCGTTCGTGCGCTGGTGCCGGATGGCTTTGGGCTCGTAGTGCTAGATGCTGATTCAAGGCCCGAGGGCAAATTGATGCTCTTGGATCGCTGGTCGTCGCTGGTCCGTCCAGGTGGTTACTTGGTGCTGGAGGACGTGGACAGCCCCGCTTGCAGAGAGGCTCTGGACTTGATCTCTCATGGGTTGGACCGCTTCCTTCTGGAGCGCCGGGATTTCAGCTTGGCACTGGAGGCAACCCGATTCCCTCTGCTCAAGTCACACGGCGCGGTGTTCCGGCGGATGGAGTAGGAAAATATCCGCTCGCTTGGAAGGTTCAGGGCGGATCCACAAGGTTGCGCCGCTGTTCGTTGCTCCAGTCACTGCTACTTAATTCGTCTATCCCACGTCCACTCCAGGGGACGGTGAACCGTGATGTCAGGCTGGCTCTTCGAACACTGTCAATCCAGGAGTCGGCCAGTTCCGTCGAGCAACCACTAAGGATCAGTGTGTCGTAGACGAGCTGGTACTCTTGGCGGAGTTCCGTGGCGAACGTGATGGGGTCGTCGGAACCAATGATCAGAGTCACGGCGGGGACACCATCGGCTCCCTTGGGAGGACGGAGCCGCCAGAGTGGATGTTTGCCGATGTCCGCGAGGTGACCTATTAGCAGGTTTGATGAAGGATTGACCTCGACGACCAACTCTCTTGCCGCCACTTTTTGGCGCATTGCCTGCTGCAGTTCCTCAAGCGCTTCAACATCCTGGGCAGGCTCCACCCAACGTAAGTGCCGCCCCCGCGAATAAATATCCTCCCTGGTTAGAAACTGTACCAGGAGGTTGAGTCTCTTGCCCTGCGGCTTGGGATCCTTCTCTGGGACTGGGCCGTTGGGGAAGCCAGCTCGCTTTAGCGAGTCCTCGTTTAGCAAATCTTCAGCAAGGTGAACGAAATCAAGTGGAGTGTGCTCTTCGCCGAAGATATGCCTGGATAAGTCAGCTATCTCTCGTTCGATAAGAAGATGGCGGTTTCGGGTGAGTTGTCCGCCATTCCTACTCCGCCAATTCCACTCCCATGCCAGATCTAGAAGCCGATCTTCGGCGGGCATGACTATATTTCCGGCGTGCCTCGCCCAGGTTTCTACATCAAGGCCGAGCGACAACGCATGGCCGAGGCGATCTCCGGGCTGCAGTCGCAGCCCGTCAATGGCATCATCAAGGCGACGAAGCCCGGTTAGCAAATGGACGAAATCCTCGCCTGCATGTACCGCAATCCGACACCCAGGAACATTCAGGTTCAGCATGCGTTGGAGGATGCGTGATGCGACCGCGCCGGCATCGCGCGCATGCCGCAACAACGGGGCCATGACCCACACGGGAACGCCAACTTCATCCGAACAGAGATCCAGTCCTCGTAGCCATTCAAGGGTCAAGGCGTGTTCCGTCAGGAGGTTTCTGAGTTCCAAGGTCTCTTCACGACGTTTTCTATAGAACTGCGCATGACGGTATCCTGTTTTGCCATTGACTGGATTGGCATCGCAGTCCTGCGCGAACGCTGCTGGCCGCCCCTTCAATCCATCGCCTCCTCGGTCTCGCTGAAAATGGATCACGAAGCCCAATTCTAATTTCCCTCCTTGAGTGTCTTTGTTGTTGGGTGATTTGTCGCGCAGTAGTCTGGATGCGGTTTTTATAAGCTCGAAGATATGCTTTCCTTCTGGTGAGATACGTAATTCAAGAGAACGAAGTCCCGCTCCATGGCCGGAACTTTTGAGTGCACTCTCAATCAGAACTCCTTTCTTGATCGGGCTTCGCATGGGGGACATTCGCGCGAAGAAGCGAATGAACCACTGCAGGCCTGGAGTCATGGGGCGCTGAACGATGTGCCTATAGAATAAGCATCGCACGCGAGTTGTCTGCCAGAATATGAGAGAAAAGAGCCTGTCGTGTCTGCCTGCCTCGGTTTCAAGATATGCTAGCGCACGCGCAATGAGCCAGACTTCCGGACTCCGTTGCCCTGTCCGACCTGGTAGGAACGCTGCGAGCGGATCGGTGTTCCACAAGCTCTCAAGGCTTTTGGGGCGAGGGTGCGTGCGGATGGAGGTCAGATCAATGTAAACAGCCTGGAGGTTTGAAATTGCTCGATGGATGTCCGGACCTCCTGCCTCAAGAGGAGTTGCCTCGACCAAGCCCGCGATGGCCTCCTTGAGACCCATCAACATCACTAGGCCGCGGCCTGCTTCAAGAATGCGCGCCTCGACATCATTCTGAAGGAACGATGCTAGGTTGTTTTCTCCACCGTGGTCGAGAAACGCGCCGAGAAGATATCTGGCTATGGCAGATCTCATGAGCCAGACGCAGAACATTGCGCCTTCGTCGAGAGCAGCTCCAGGACTTGTAAAATCCTTTATTAGTGTGTGAGGACTGCGGTCTGCGAGTGCATTAAGTGTGCTGACCCACAGTAGTGGGAAGTCGAGTGCTGCGCTGAGGTGGAGGTGGGGTTCTGCGAATCCACCATCCTTGAGTTGCTGCTCAAGGAGTGGAGACAAGGCCTGGATGCGTTCGGGACCCACGTCATCCTGTTCCAGCGAGGCCTGGAGAAGATCCGACGGAAGTGCGAATGACAGCCACCTCCACATGCTTCGGTCATGCGCCGAACGGGATTGCCCTCTCTCGTGCAACTCTCGCAACGTGAAGTCCGGGCTGGCTAGGGCGCCTGTGTGCCTCAAGAAAAGCTTGGAGATTTTTCGCAAATAATAGACGAGTTGAACGCCCGTTCCCGGGGGTTCTCTCTTGCGATTAGTGTCATTGAACCAAAGTGCGTCACGCAGGCCCACTAGTTCATCGATTGAAAACGAGGGTGAGGCCGCAATCAACTCACGCTCTGCAGCTCTCCAAAGCCTCCAAGTCTCTTCCTCTTTGAGCCGCGGATCGAGCGAAGTAATGCGCTGGTGCAGAGCGGCTTCCGATGCAAGAGGGAATGCTACAAGCTCGGAGATGGTGTGATGCCATGGAATGGCGGCGTTTCGAGATCCGCTCATGCTGGCCCTCTTTGGGTCTCCAGAGAAGGGGGCCATTCTTCAGGGAAATGTTCCGATATATGTTCATGCCATTCGGGTCGTCCTGGGTGACTGGTTCGAAGTCCTTGGATTGAAGGGCTCGAGCGCCAGAATTTGTTTAAAGGCAGATTTTGCTCGAAGTTCTTTGCGATGTCCTCTGAGATACCCAGCCGGAGGGCGATGATGATGCCAACATCAGCCACCCAGTTGTGAGCCGAACTGGAACTGCTGCTGTCGACTTCGATAGTCAACTTTCCAATACGCTCAATGAGGTCGCGCCATTGTAAGGTAGGAGGTGGCTTTGACGGATCAATAAGGTGCACAATGGCCTTGTCGCTGGCCTTGTCGCTGGCCTTGTCGCTGGCCTTGTCGCTGGCCTTGTCGCTGGCCTTGTCGCTGGCCTTGTCGCTGGCCTTGTCGCTGGCCTTGTCGCTGGCCTTGTCGCTGGCCTTGTCATTGGTCAGAATTGAGCAGATGGCGTCGAGCCAGCGAAATGCTAGCGCATCCACATGGAGGGGGCATCCATCGCTCTTGGTGAATAGGCTATTCCATGCCGACCTTAGTAGGTCGATTTCAAGAAAGGTGCTGAATTTCGGAGCCGGCCAGTAAATTGTTTTATTTTCTTGCGGGGTGGCGGTTTTGTCTTTATTTGTGGCCCAGGAGATTTTGATCCATTGAATCTTGAATTGGCTGCTTAGGAGTGATCCTCCGCGGAGGCTTTCAGGGTGTCCAAGTACGAGGACGTCATGAAGAGTAATCAGCCATCCTAGCGGTCGAGGGGGGAGGTCGAGCTTCTTGTTTTTCAGTTGAAGGTGCCAGTCAACGTGTGTTGACGCGTGGATTGTTGTTGTTCCTGGGGTTGAATTGCGAGCATCTGGACCGGCTATTTCAAGGATTTTGGATGTCTCCTGAGCTACTGACAGTGAGCTCGTGGTTAGCAGATACTCTTCGTGAGTTGTTTGGGCTGTCCCTCTTGTTAGGATAGAGTCGAAAAGCCTCTTCTTTCTCCCGGTGACGATGTTTTGTTCGGCAAGTGCGGCTTGGAACTCATCACCCAAAAGCTTCGTGATTAGTTCAATGGGTGGATGCTTCTTTATTTCAGCTAGTGTCATCCATAGGTCAGTGGCGTGACGCGGGGGCATTTCAAGCATCAGGGCCCCTTTGTAGACATGACGCCCCCAGAAGGACTGCTTCTGTTTCTGCTCTGACTCTCTCCATCCTGCCGTGACAAGCTCTTTCACTGTAGATGGGAAGCCGTCTCGACGGATGCGGAGTCTGTGGAGGAGGAATCTCAATGAGTGAGATGTCTTTTTTACGCGTGCAGGCGTTTTGTCTCTGCGTGCGCCAAGCGCTCTGAAGCTTAATGTCTCTTCAATCCGGAGTGGCCATAGTTCGACATTTTGACTGGGCGGCAGAAGTTTGCGTAGCGAGCCTGTTGCAACTGCGGACGCCCGGCTTCGCAGTTCGTCTGTTACGGCGACGTCGGCTGACTTGAACGCCGCTTCGCCTGCCAACTTGATGTAGTCACCCAGTGTCTGCTGAGAATACAGATAGTCAAGCAGGTCGTAGTCCCCCAGCAGCAGTACGAAGAGTTGCGGTGAGGAAATCATCCGCAGCAGCCTCAACAGTTCAATGGAGCTAGCGGGGCTAATGTAAAGATCATCGACGACTAAAAGGAAAAGTTGCGGATCCTGCTGCTGGTTCTCACCGTGAGTATTGAGCTTTGATAGTATTCCTTGTAGTCGCTGGTTTACGGCTAGTCGGGCTCTTTCCGCGCGAAGCACCTCTGTTGCGTATTGATCGGGATCGACATGCGCAGCTCGGGCCTGGAGATTTCCGTCCCATGACATTGCAAGGTCATTCTGGAATCGACGAAGTTCCGCAAGGGCATCAACGGTTGTCGAAGACCGGTCGAGCAATCCATTTCGGGAGGCGATGCGGTTCGGATCACTACCTCCGTCAAGTGCTCGCTCAATCCGAACCATCACGGCAGCCAGGAAGTTTGTGGAGCCGGATAGCGGCTCGAGGTCTAGTGGGTCTAGCCATCTAATGTTTTTTGATATTTTCCCTGCGTTTGATTTTATTCTGTTTTTGAATTCTCCTCTCTTGGTTTTGGCGTAGTGGAAAGCCTCGTGTGTCACTCTTGTGCTGCCTGGAAGGCCGCTCTCCCCAGGGAGCAGTTTGCGTAGCGTGGTATAGATGGATGTTTTGCCAATGCCAGGCTCCCCACTAACGAATAGGAGGCGGCTAGACCTTTTTCGGTCCAGCTCAGGCGTGAGTCCTTGCCTGCCCTGGGAGCGAAGTTGATCGTGGGCTTCCTTCATTCCTTTCACCACGCGGTCAACCACCTTGAGCTGTGAAAGGGACAGCTCTTCTAGTTCTAGCGGTCGCGCTTCAGGGCGCAACATACGTCCACTCATTTGTGGCTCCTTCCGGCCTATCAATTTCTTTGAAGCCTACCTTGCCGCTAGGCTCCCCGAAGCCAGAAGTTGAAGGCATGGGTGGCTCAGTCCACTGGGTTGATGCCTTGATCTGTTCACCCCTCTTGCAGAGTGCGTTCCCCTGGAGGACCCCAAGATGAGTTCCCCTCTGATGTTACTTTACGCCAAGATACGGGGGTCGCTAGCTACCCATGGCTGGTGCCACCTACCACTACTTCCCAATGCGGGGAGTGCTCACGTGGTACTTGAGTTGGCGCAAGCACTGGGGCGGCTTTACGTGCCCCCTGGCTGTTCCGCTACCTTCCCCTTCATCAAGACGCAGTCGGCAATGGACGCGGATGACTCGGCTCCGTTTGATCAGCCCGCAGCAATCGGCTGGCACAACGACTTTTCCACCCACAAGCGCCGCCCCGTCGTGAGTCTGGCTTGGATCGCTCGGGCGGATCCGCTGGGCCTGGGCGCTTGGCGTGTCGCTTCGTGTGACCAGGTCCTGACGGAGCTGCGAAGTACCTCCGAGGGAATGGAGACGGCGCGCTTCCTCTCAGAGACTCCACTGCCCTTCAGCTTCACACGGGACGATTCGCCCGCATTCTTCCGCGTCATCGAGCAGCGAGGATTTCCTTCTGGGCGGCTCGGACTACGTTTCTATGGCCGCGCCATCCGGCAAGGAGCACTTCTGGCTTACGGCGAGGTCCCCCCGCCTATCGAGCATGCCGTTTCGGTTGTCGAGTCCACAGCCGATAGTGTGGGGCAAACAATTCATGCTGAGACCGGGTCGCTGCTCGTCGTTGACAACTGGCACGCTTTCCACGACCGACAAGCTCAGAGTACGAGTTCCTTGCTACCCCTGAGGAGCTCATGGCTCTGCTTTCTTGAGTCTCTGCACGAGGAAATTTCCTCCTCCAGTGCGTGAGCGGCTCGCCTTCGACTCCATGCCAAAGTCGTTGGACTCCCTTTCTGGGCGGAGTGTCTTCTTCATTCGTACGCGAAGACCTCACGGAGGCCCTGCGCGCCATGCTGCTCCAGGCGCTCAACCCCGCGCCCACGCTGCCCGGCGTCACGCAGGTGCAGCGCGCCTCCGTGACGCCCCCCTGACGCGGCCTGCTCAGCTCCGGCGCTCCAGGTACATGGGCAGCTCTCCCCGGGGCCGCAGCGTCAGGTGCGAATCCGGCTCCAGCGTGAAGCCGGGCGCTTCACGCAGGCGGTAGCGCTGGGCCACGGTGGCCAGCACGAGCTGCGCCTCCATCATCGCGAAGCTGTTGCCGATGCACTGCCGCGGCCCGCCGCTGAAGGGGAAGTACGCGAAGCGGTGGCGCTTCGCGGCGGCCTCGGGAGCGAAGCGCTCCGGGCGGAAGGCCTCCGGCTCCTCCCAGAAGTCCGGGTGGCGCTGCGTGACGTAGGGGCTCACGTCCACCGAGCTCCCCTTCGGGATGCGGAAGCCGCCAATGACGTCGTCCTCCTGCACGCTGCGGCTGAAGATGACCGCCGCGGGGTACAGCCGCATCGTCTCCTCCACCACCTGCTTCGTGTATCCAAGCTTCGGCACGTCCTCCGCCGTGGGCGTGCGTCCTCCCAGCACCGCGTCCAGCTCCGCGTGCAGCCGGGCCTCCACCTCCGGGTGCTTCGACAGCAGGCCCCACGCCCAGCTCAGCGACGTGGCCGTCGTCTCGTGGCCGGCGAGGAGCATGGTCATCACCTCGCTCCCCAGCTGCTCATCCGTCATGCCCTCGCCCGTGTCCTCGTCGCGCGCGAGCATCAACATGGAGAGCAGGTCGCCGTGGTCCTCGTTGTGCTCGCGCCGCGTGGCGATGATGCTCCGCACGATTCCCAGCAGTGTGGCGCGCGCGTCGCGGAAGGCCCGGTCGTAGCGGGTGGGCAGCACGGGCGGCAGCATGCGGAAGGTGCGGAACCGCTCGGCGATCTGCTGGCTGATCACGGTAAAGGCCGCGCCCACCTCACGGGCCTGGGCCTCCACGGAGGCGCCGAAGAGGGCCTCGCCGACGATGGCCAGCGTCAGCCGCATCATCTCCGCGTTGATGCCCACGGGCGTCCCGTTCGTGGCGGCCAGCTCCCAGCGCTGGAGCATCCCTTGCGACTGCCGCACCATGCCGGCGGCCATGCCCGCGATGCGCTGCCGGTGGAAGGCGGGCTGGGCCAGCCGCCGCTGACGGAGCCAGAAGTCCCCGGTGCTCGTGAGCAGGCCGTTGCCGGTGATCCACGCGCCCATGCGGTACGAGAGGTGGTCCTTGGTGTAGTTCTTCACGTGGTCCTGCAACACGTGCTTCACGGCGTCCGGATGCGCGACGAGGTGCGAGCGCATGGGGCCCAGCCGGTAGCGCACCACGTCGCCGTACTGGCGATGGAGGCTCCCCAGGCAGCCCAGGATGTCGCGGCGCACGTCGGGCAGGATGCCCATGAGCAGGTGGCCCCGGGGGCCCGGGGGCTGGCGGGTGATGGTGGCGGTGGCGGCGGTGGTCATCTGGCGCTTCCTCCTGGAGGGAGGTATCGCGCCCGGACGCCCGGCGTGCATGGTCCCGGGGCGCCAACGCATTGTCCGCGGGCGCCACGCGCATTGCGAGACGAGGGCGCGTCAGGCCATGCTGGCCCGCGATGCGTCCCCAGACGCTCCAATCCTCTCTCTTCCGCCCCCTGTTCCAGGTGGGCATGTCGCTGGGCATCGCCCGGGAGCGGCTGCTCGAGGCGGTGGGCGTGGACGAAGCCCTGCTCGCGCGGCCGGACGTGCGGCTGCCCTACGCGGCGCTCCATCGCGTGTGGACCCTGCTCGTCGAGGTGGGCGGCTCGGAGCCCCTGGCCGTGCGGCTCGCGCAGGCCATTGAGCCCACCCACGTGGGGCTCGTGGGCTACGTGCTGGTCAACAGCCCCGACCTGCGCACCTCCCTCCAGCGCTATTGCCGCATCCACGCGCTGCTGGACCCGCGCACGATGTGGCGCGTCAGCCAGCTGCCCGGATCGCTGCGCGTGGAGCTGGAGCTGGATCCGCAGGACGCCTGGGCCTCGCGCCTGAAGCACCCGGTGGAGGGGCTGCTCGTGGCGCTGGTGGCCAGCGGCCGCGCGCTCAGCGGCGAGGACTGGCGGCCTACGCGCGTCTGCGTCACGCACCCGCGCCACGCGGCCTCCGCGGGCGTGGAGGACTTCCTCGGTGTTGGCATCGAATACGGCGCGGGCGCCAACCTGGTGCAGGGCGACGAGGCCGCCGCGAGGCTCCCCATCCGCCACGCGGACATCGAGCTGGGAAACCTGCTCCACGCCCGCGCGGAGGCGGAGCTGGCGCGGGTGGAGGCCCACGAGGTCCGCTCCTGGCGCGAGCGCGTGGAGGAGGTCCTCGCGGCCCAGCCCCGCACGGGGGACCTGGTCCCGGCGGACGTCGCGACGCGGCTCGCGGTGAGTGAGCGCACGCTCCAGCGCCGCCTGCGGGAGGAGGGCGTCACGTTCGCGGGCCTGGAGGACGCCGTGCGCCGCGACCGCGCCTTCCAGCTGCTGCGCGACGGACAGCTGCCCCACTTTGAAATCGCCTTCCTCCTGGGCTTCAGCGACGCCAGCGCCTTCACCCGGGCCTTCCGCCGCTGGAGCGGGACGACCCCGGGCCAGTGGCAGCAGGCCCAGGCCCCGAAGCCCTGAAGGGGGCAGGCGCCGGAATCCGTCCCTCGCGCGGAATGTTTTCTCCATGGGCGCGGCACACGGCCGCACCGGAGAGGGGAACACGGATGATCAAGACGCTGAGGGACGCGGAGGAGCTGGTGCGCACGCGCCACGTCATCACCGAGGTGCCCACGCACGGGCCCACGTCCCTCGTCGAACAGGTCATGGGTGGACGGCCCGCCGGCAGCTGGCGCGACCACGCGAAGGGACGCCTCGCGTACCGGCTGGGGCGCATGTTGCGCGCGTCGAAGGACGTGCTCGCGGTGCGGCTCGTGGAGGGCAAGGTCGCCTTCGTGGACCCCACGCTCTGGCCCGCCGTCTACCGCGTCGCCATGGAGCCCGCGCGCCGCCGCCCGTCGCTCCAGGGCCTGTCCCCGGACGCCCGCGCGCTGCTCTCCACCGTGGAGCGGGACAAGCGCGTGCGGCTGGACAAGGAAGGGCCGTGGACCAAGGCGCGCGAGGCGCTGGAGGAACGGCTGCTGGTCCACTTCTCCGAAGCGCAGGAGGAGGACGGCCACCACGTCGCGGTGCTGCGTTCGTGGCGGGACTGGGCCTCCGTGACACTCAAGGCGGACGCGGCCCGGCTCTCCTACGAGGACGCCCAGGCCCGGCTGCGCGCGGCCTGCGATGGGGCCCCCACGGGGCTGGGGCCCTGGGTGTTCTAGGCGCGCCGGGGCTTCAGGCCGCCTCGTCCAGGACTTCCAGTGCGTCGCGCACGCCCGGCAGCCGGGCGAGCAGCTCGTACTCCGCGGGCTGGAGCATGGACACGCGGCGGCCCGCGACGCGCTCCATCCACAGTTCGATGCGGTGGTCGCCGTCCGGGTTGACCCGGCGGCTGATGCGGGCGCGGCGGCCCTCCTTGTGGCAGGCGAGGATGTCCTGCTGGAGGCTGCGCAGACGGCGGAACACCTTCAGCGCCATTCGACCCTCGGGGGTTTCGAACGTGTGGAAGTGCCGGTTCCGCGACAGCGGCCGGCTCGGGTCATGAAGCCTCTCCACGAGGCGGCGCACGAAAGGGTCCATCGACGGAGAACGATAACATCCGGTACCCTGCCGCTCAGCGATGCCCCATCGATTTTTCCCCCGTCCCTGGACGCTTGTCCTGCTCCTCCCGCTTGCCTGCAAGGACCCGGAGACGGCGGCCGCGCAGAAGCAGGCCGTCCAGGTCCAGAACTCCCTCTCCGAGGGCCGTGACGCGCTCACGAAGGGCCAGTACGTCCGCGCCATCTCCGCCCTGCAGAAGGCCGCCAACGCCGCGCCGGAGAGCGTGGAGCCGCTCCTGTTGCTGGCCAAGGCCCACCAGGGCGCGGGCAACCCGGGCGCGTCCATCCTCACGCTCAAGCAGGCGGAAGGCCTCCTGCCCGGCACGGACCCCGTCATCCAGAAGCAGCTGGCGGACCTGTACCTGGGGGAAGGGCAGACCGCCCAGGCCATCTCCACGCTCGTCGCGTTGAGGAACGAGGGCAAGCTGCCCAACGAGGACATCCTGGCACTGGCCCGCCTCCAGGCGCGGCAGGGACAGGCGGACGAGGCCTTCACCACGCTGGAGCGCATCCTCCGGGACAATCCGGACGACGCCGCGACGAAGACGGTGGAGGCGGAGATCCTCCTCATGAAGGGCCAGGAGCTGCTCGCGGCCAACCTGATGGACCGCGTGCTCCAGGGCACGCCCAGCTTCACGCCCGCGCGGCTGTTGCGTGCGCGCTACTTCCTGATGAGCGGCGTCCACGACATGGCGGAAGCGGACCTCCAGGCCGTGCCGGCCGAGGACGCGGACACCACGGACGTGGTGGCGATGAAGGCCCGCGTGCTCATGGCGCTCGAGCGCCCGGCCGAAGCGGAGGGCGCGCTCCGGAAGCTGCTGGAGGAGGACGCGGAGAACGCGGAGGCCACCGCGTGGCTCGCGGAGATCATCTGCGCCCAGGGCCGCCCGTCGGAGGCCCAGCCGCTGGTGGACCGCGCGCTGCACCTGCGCCCCCGCTTCCCCCGCGCCCTCTACGTGCGCGGACGCGTGCTGGAGGAGCAGGGCGACGCGCGAGCGGCGGAGGACAGCTACCGCTTCGCCCTCAAGACGGAGCCCGCCTTCGCGCCCGCGCTGTCTCGCATGTGGCGGCTGCACCTGAAGGCCGGCCGCAAGCCGGAGGCGCAGGAGGTCCTGGAGCGGCTGATGGGGCTGGGCGAGGCGACCGTGGAGGAGAAGGCCGCGCTCGCGAACCTCTACGCCCAGTTCGAGACGCAGCTGCCTCGCGGCAAGAAGCTCATCGAAGAGGCCCTGAAGCGCGAGCCGCAGAACCCCGAGTACCTGCGCATCCAGAAGGCCCTCGACAAGGCGACGCCCAAGAAGAAGAAGGCCCCGTCGGGGCCCATCATCATCCGCGGGCGGCGCTGACAGCGGGCACGGAGGAGGGCAGCCCCTCCGCGTCCGCGACGACCTTCTCCAGCGCCTTGAGCCCCTTGCGCTGGCCCACCGCCACGACGAGCAGGTTCTCCCGGGTGAAGTAGCGCCGGGCCACCTCGCGCACGCGCGCGGCCGTCTGCCGGTCCACCTGATCCGCGCGGTGGCCGAACGTCTCCGGAGGACGGAACAGCTCCACGCCGCCAAACCACCCGGCCAGCTCGCCCGGCGAGTCCTGGGAGAACTCCAGCAGCATGCGGTGGCGGCGCTTGGCGCGGTTCAGCTCCTCCTCGCTCGCCTCCTTCTCACAGAGCTCGGCGAGCACGCGCAGCGACTCGGCCACCACGAGCGACGCCTTCTCCGGCGCGCTGGCTGCTTCAATCTCGAAGAGGCTGATGTCGTGGTACGTGTCCAGCCCGGCCTGGACCGAGTACGCAAGGCCGCGCTTCTCCACGATTTCAAACGGCAGCCGCGACGACAGCCCGTCGTCCAGCAGGCGCCGCAAAATCTGGAGCGCGGGGAAGTCCTCGTGCTGCTCCGGCACGGTGCGGAAGGAGAGCTTGAACTCCGTCTGCGACTCGTCGTGGGTGACGAAGTGGAAGTGCGGCCCGGGGCCCAGCAGCGCCGGCGCGCTCTCCGTGGTGGCGCTGCCCTTCGGAAGATGCGCGAAGGCGCGCTCGGCCAATTCCAGCACCTCCGAGTGCTTCACGCGGCCCGCGGCGGTCACCACCAGGTTGCCGGCCACGTAGTGCCGGGCGAAGTGCTCCAGCACCTGGGCGTGGGTGAGGGCCTTCACGGACTCGGGGGTGCCGGCGATCTTCAGGGACAGCGGGTGGCCGGGGAACAGCAGGCGCTTGGACAGGTTGTCCAGGTCGATGTCGCGCCCCTTCTCGTCCACCTCGTCGAGCATCTCCTCGAGGATGATCTGCCGCTCCACCTCCATGTCGGTGAGGCGGGGGCGGGTGAGCATGTCGCCGATGACATCCAGGCCCACGCGCAGGTGCGCCGGGTGCAGCGGCGTGTAGTAGTAGCCGTGGTCGCGCGTGGTGGCGCCGTTGAGGTTGCCGCCCACCTCTTCCACGGCGGCGTTCATCTTCACCGTGTCCGGCCAGCCTTCGCTTCCCCGGAAGAAGAGATGCTCCAGGAAGTGGCTGACGCCGTTGTTCTCCACCGTCTCATGCCGGCTGCCGGTCCTTACGTAGACGGCCAGCAGGGCGGTGTGCAGGTGGGGCGTTTCGACGGTGACGACGCGCAGCCCGGAGGGCAGCACGTCCCGGTACGGTGTAAAGCTCATGCGCAGGGAAGCCTTAACACGAAGGTCGTTCCCTGGCCGGGAATACTCTGGCAGGAGAGCGAGCCCCCGTGGGCCTGGAGGATCTGTTGGCTCACCGCGAGCCCCAGGCCGGTGCCCCCCTCCTTGGTGGTGAAGAAGGGCTCGAAGAGGTGGCGGCGGACCTCCTCCGTCATGCCGTTGCCGGTGTCCCGCACCGTCACCTCCACGTCGCCGTCGCGCGGGGCGGTGGCCACGGTGAGCTTTCCCCCTGAGGGCATGGCCTCGCGGCTGTTGCGCAAGAGGTTGAGGAACACCTGCCGCAGCTGGCCCTGGTCCGCGAGCACGCGGGGCGTGCCGGGCGCGAAGTCGCGCACCACCTCCACGCCCGCGCGCACCAGCTCCTCGCGGGTGAAGTCGAGCACGCCGTCCAGCACCGCGATGATGTCCTCCGGCTCCAGGTCCGGCCGGGCGGGGCGGGCCATGCGCAGGTACTGCTCGGTGACATCGGTGAGGCGGTCCACCTCGTGGGTGACGGCGGAGAGCAGCTCGCGCGCCTCCGTGGCGGTGTCCTGCGAGTCGAAGCTCGCGCTGTCCACCGCGTCCTGGAGCAGCTCCACGTTGAGGCCGATGGAGGACAGGGGGTTTCTCACCTCGTGGACGATCTGCGCGGAGATGCGGCCCACGGCGGCCAGCTGTTCCGCGCGCATCAGCGCCTCGGCCTGTGACTTGAGCTGCGCCTCACGTGCCTGGAGCGAGCGGGCCATCTGGTCGAACTCGCGCGCCAGCAGCGCGACCTCGTCCTCGCCGCGCACGCCCAGCTGGGCGGAGTAGTCACCCCGGCCGATGCGGGACACGCCTTCAATCAGGGTGCGCACCGGGCGCAGCGTGCGGGCGGACCACGCGGTGACGCCCACGCCCACACCAATGGCCATGATGGACAGCGCGATGATGGTGAGGCCCGTGCGCCGTTCGCGCTCCTCCGCGCCGTCCACGCGCTCGCGGATGCGGTTGGTCAGCGTCGCGCGCAGCACGCGCAGCTCCCGGCCGATAGCGCTCTCCAGCTGGCGCAGCTCGGCGGTGGCGCGCGCCACCTCCTTGCTTTCGGGGGACTCGGATGCGAGCGCGGTGAATACGGCCTCCACCGCGTGGCCGTAGGCCTGGGAGTTGCGCGACAGGTCGGCGAAGCGCGCGTCCAGCTCCTTCACGAAGGGCACCTCGCCGTCGGGGGCGAAGGTGAGCACCTCGCGGGCCTTGGCGCGGGCGGCCTCCAGGCGCTGGGCCATCTGGGGGGCGTAGTAGAGGCTCGCCAGGCGGATGAGCGCGCGGCGCGTCTCCACGCTGTTCTGCTCCAGCACGCGCTCGGTGTCCTTCTCCTGGCTGGTCTGGAAGGTCTCCAGCGCGGCGGCGTCCTGGGACAGCTGGAGGTAGCCCTGGCTGACGAGCCGGATCTCCAGGCGGTTGCGGTGCAGCTCCGCCACGCTGAAGAGGGACACCGCCCCGAACGTCAGCAGCACCAGCGCGTAGCCCAGGAAGATGCGGGTGGCGAGCGAGAGCTTCATGGAGGAGGGGGCAGGACATACGTCCTGGGACGGACGCATTACAGCGCAATCCCCGCCGCGCCGCCTGCTTCTGGCCGTCTGGACTCCACCTCTCCAGGGAAGGGGGCTGATAGCGTCCACCGCATGGCTCCGCGCTTCGTCCGCTCCACGCTCCTTGCCTCCCTGGTGGCCCTGACCCCCGCCTGCGGGGAGAAGGAGGTCCGTCCCTCCCTGGACCTGCTCACCACCGCCTGCGCCGGCACGCCGCCCCTGGCCGGGGTGACGCACCTGCGCTTCCGCGTGACGGGGCCGGGCATCGACACGCCCCGCGAACGGGTGTCGACGGTGGAGTGGGTGGAAGCGGACGTGCCGGCCCTGCCGTCAGGCAGCACGCGGGTGCTGGAGGTGCGGGCCTATGCCGGGGTGCCGGATCAGGGTGGACAGCTGGTGTCGCTGGGCCGCTCCGCGCCGTTCGACGTGGCGGAGGGACAGGCGCCCCAGGTGCGGGTGTTCCTGCGGCGGCTGGGGGAGTTCGTCCCGGTGAACCTGGCGTCGAGCCCCGGGACGTGCTCGTTGCCGACGGAAGCACGCGCGGCACATACGGCCACGACGCTGCCGGATGGGCGGGTGTTGATCACCGGGGGCTATGAACCCCGCGCGGACGGGACGCGGCACGTGTCGAGGAGTACGGAGGTGTTCGACCCGGCGAACGGGACGTTCCGTCCAGGGCCGGACGTGGGCGAAAGGGCCTTCCACACGGCGTCACTGCTGCCGGATGGCCGCGTGTTCCTGGCGGGCGGCGCGGAGTCCTTCGCGCCGGTGTCGCTGCAGCCCACGGCGCGCTTCGTGGACGTAACGACAGGCGCGGTGAGCGAGCTCACGCTGAAGGTCGCGCGCTACCAGCACGCGGCGGCGGTGAATTCGGTGGGCCAGGTGCTGCTGGTCAGCGGACGTGCGGCGGACGGCCGCACGGTGGACACGCTGGAGGGGTTCGACGCGACCACGGGGCACCTCGTGTATTACCCCGCGCCGTTTTCCTTCGTGGACGCTGCGCTGACGGTGGAGCGGGGC
>NZ_RAWK01000220.1 GCF_003612165.1 Corallococcus aberystwythensis
TCGTCGCTCCTCCAGCCCGGGGCCGTGGCGCTCCCGAAGCCCCGCCCGACATCCCCCTCCTCAGTCAGATTCCGTCCGAGGACGAAGACGAGGACGCGCAGGAACTCGGCGGCGGGCCCGTGGAGGCCACGAGCGTCATCGCGTGGGAAGCGCCTCCGGGCCGCATGGACCCCGTGCGCCGCATCCACCGCGCCGGCCGTCCCGAGGGTACCGTCTCCGGCCCGGCACCCACGCGTCCCCCGGCCGGTGGCCGCCCCACCGTCGGCTCCACCGAGACCCGCGAAACACCGGCCGCCGTCCCGGACGCCCCGCCCCCCGCCGAGTCCACCACCGCGGAGCCGCTCGTCTTCAAGCTCGTGCGCGAGCGTCCGCTCGACCCGAAGCCCTACCGCGGCCTCGTGGACCACTTCGACCAGCGCGGTGACGTCACCCGCGCAGCGCTCATGCGCGAGCTCGCCGACGCCCTGGACGGCCGCGACGTCCCCGCCCCCCGCGTGCAGCGGGGCCCCCTCTCCAACCAGGAGCGCGCCGGCCTGCGCCACCCGGGCCTGCGCACCCCGTCCGGGGAGTTGCTCGCGTGCGTGGGCATCGCGCTGTGCCGGCTGTTCCCGTCCCCCGCGCGCATCGCCAACACCTCGGAGCCCCTGCGCGCCTCCGCGGGCCCCGGCGCCGCCGCCATCCTGGACGCGCTGAACACCGTCGCGCGCCTCCTGGGCGTGCCCGTGCCGGAGGTCGTCGCGGGCGACGACGACACCGCCAACATCACCCCGCTGCACACCACCGCCCCGCGCCTCGTCGTGGGCCGGCTCCTCGTGAAGCAGCCCCCCACGAACGCCGAGCTACGCTTCCACGCCGGCCGCGCGCTGTTCTCGCTGTCGCCGGACCTGCTCGCCCTGCGCGCCCTGCGCAAGGACCACCTGCTGCGCGCGCTCGCGCTCCTGTCCTCCGTCCTCAAGAACCCCAAGGACGCCGGCGACGACGCCCGCGTGGTGCGCGAGTCCCTCTCACCCAGGGCCCTGGAGCGCGCCGCCCTCCTGATGGAGCCCGGCACCCGCGACTTCGACGCGAGCCTCCTGGTCGCCGCCGCGCGCGACTCCGCCAACCGCGCGGGGCTCGTCGCCTGCGGAGGCCCCGGACCCGCGCTCACCGTGCTCCGGACCCGCCGCCCCCACGACTCGGAGCTGGAGGAGTTGGTCCGCTTCGCCGCCTCCGAGCGCTACCTCGCCCTGCGCGACGCCGCCGAGGCAGGCCGCCCGGGGCGTTGATCCACCGGCCGCTTCAGTTCACGGCCAGCCGCAGCGTGAGCGCCAGCATGCGCCCGTTCAGCCCGCCCAGGTCGTGCTGGTACGCCAGGTCCAGGCCGCCGCCCCCGGGCGACAGGAAGCCCGCGCCCACCGTCACGCGGGACACCTCCTGGAAGCCGTCGTACGTGTAGCCCACGCGCAGCGGAATCGTCTGGTCGAGGATGTACTCCGCGCCGGCGCTGTACGTGAGCACCGTCGAGTCGCGTGTCTCGAAGTCCCCGCGCATGTCGAACGCCACCACCACCGCCGGCCCCACGTAGGCCGCGTGCGCGGAGAAGTAGCGCGTCAACTCCACGTTCTCCGTGTCGATGAGGTTGTGCCCCGAGATGCCCAGCGACAGCTGCTCGCTCAGCCGCATCAGCAGGCCCGCGTCCAGCGTGATGGAGTTGGCGAAGCGGGACTGGCCATTGAGCCGCAGGTAGTGCCCCGACAGGCCGATGAGCAGCGTCTGCCCCAGCGGCAGCGCCGCGCCCAGCGTGCTCAGGTTCGCGGACGTCCGCCCCCCGCCGCGCCCCAGGGACAGCCAGTGGTAGTCCACGCCCAGCGCCAGCCGGCCGCTGCTGGAGTCCGCCAGGCTGACGCCCAGGTAGCCCTCCTTGTTGCGCGGGTCGTACGCGCCCGTGCCCTCGATGCGGTAGATCGGGTAGAGCGCCATCGCGGCCGGGTTTCCCAGGATTGCATCCGCACCCAGACCCGTGGCCCGGAAGGCGCTGCCCATGCCCAGGGAGCGGGCACTCGCGATGTTGCGCAGCTCATCGGCGCGCTCGGTGGTGGCTGCCCGGGCGGAGAGGGGGACCACGGACAGCAGCAACGACACGGCGGCGGCGATGGCACGGAGCGGCATGGCTGGGGGAATCTATCCGGCTTGCTGGGGTTCTGGGCCACCAATAGATTCCCCGCCCCATGTCCTCTCCCGACACAAAGGCAGCGAAGCTCATCCGCAAGTGCGTCATCCCCGCCGCCGGCCTGGGTACCCGTTTCCTCCCGGCCACCAAGGCCGTGCCCAAGGAGATGCTGCCCATCGTCGACACGCCCACCCTCCAGTACATCGTGGAGGAGGCCGTCGCCGCCGGCATCGAGGACGTGGTCGTCATCAACGGCCGCGGCAAGTCCGCCATCGAGGATCACTTCGACATCGGGTTCGAGCTGGAGACCACCCTGCGCGCCCGCGGCAAGACGGCGGACGCGGACAAGCTGCGCGCCATCGCGAACCTGGTCCGCATCATCAGCGTGCGCCAGAAGGAGCCGCTGGGCCTGGGCCACGCGGTGCTGTGCGCCAAGAGCGTCATCGGCAACGAGCCCTTCGGCGTGCTCCTGGGCGACGACATGATCGACTCGCCGGAGGATCCGGGCATCGGCCAGCTGGCGCGCATCTACCAGCAGCACCAGAAGGCCGTCATCGCGCTGATGGAGGTGCCGGACAGCGAGACGCACCTGTACGGCATCGCGGCCGGCAAGGACCTGGGCAACGGCGTCATTCAAATCGACCACGTGGTGGAGAAGCCCAAGAAGGGCACCGCCCCGTCGAACCTGGCGGTGATTGGCCGCTACGTGCTGCCCCCGTCCATCTTCCCCATCCTGGAGAAGCAGACCACGGGCGTGGGCGGGGAGATCCAGCTCACGGACGGCCTGGCCACGCTCCAGAAGACCGAAGGTCTGCTGGGCTACAAGTTCCAGGGCCAGCGCTACGACGCCGGTGACAAGGTGGGTTACCTCAAGGCGAACATCGCCTATGCGCTCAAGCGCCCCGACCTGCGCGGAGGACTCCTGGAGTACCTGCGCGAGGTCGTCAAGACGGAGAAGCCGTGAAGCGTCTCATCGCCGTATCCGCCGTCCTCGTTTCCCTCGCCGCCGGCGCCTACGTGCTGCCCGGTGGCTCCATCCTGCGGCGCATGGCCAACACGCGTGAGGAGAAGCGCCTGTCGGCCTTCCGCGTGGAGGGCTCCGTCATCTTCTCCTCCACGGCCGTGGCGGAAGCCGGGGCCGCCCTCAACGTCCCCACCGACCGCCCGGAGCTCCAGGGTGACGGCGTGCTGTCCGTGAAGATTCCGGGCCGCTGCCGCTTCGACGCGAGCTCGCCCGACAGCAGCCTCAAGGCCGCCACCGTGCAGGTGTCCGGCAAGAAGCGCGTGGAGGGCAAGGAGGTGCCCGCCATCTCCGTGCTCGTGGCCCAGGTGTGCGCCATCCTCGCGCAGGACGCGGGCAGCGTGCAGGACACGAAGCTGGCCCAGGAGGCCTACCTCCAGGGCCTGGGCATCAACACGAAGGTCACGTCGCTCGCGCGCTTCGGCGGCGAGGTGGCCTACGTCCTGGGTGACCCGGCGGAGGGCAAACCCCAGTTCTGGGTCTACAAGGACGCCTTCCGGCCCGCGCGCCTGCGCTACTCGGACGCGTCCGGGGCGGCCTGGGACGTGCGCTTCGTGGACTACGCCTCGCCGTCCACGGGGGACTGGATGCCCCGCACGGTGGAGGTGTGGAAGGCCGGCCAGCGCGTGCTGCGCTTCACCGCCCTCAAGGCGGACAACCGCTCGGCCGTGCCGGACACGCTCTTCAAGTAGCGGCCCGCTTCGAATCGCTTGCGATGGGCGGGACTCACGGTGAAAGTCCCGCCCGTTCCAGGACCGGGATTTTCCCGGCTCCGTGGCGCGGAGGCGATTCGCATGAAGCTCTATGGCAACCCGATGAGCACGTGTACCCGCAAGGTCCTCACCGTCCTGGCGGAGAAGGGCCGCGAGGCCGAGTTCATCAACATCGACCTGTCGAAGCACGAGCAGAAGACGCCCGCGCACGTGGCCCGCCAGCCCTTTGGCGTGGTGCCCGCGCTGGAGCTGGATGACGGCTTCATCATGTACGAGTCGCGCGCCATCGCCCGCTTCCTGGACCGCACCCTGCCGGGCAACTCGCTGACGCCCACGGACCCCAAGGCCTACGCGCTGATGGAGCAGTTCATCGGCGTGGAGCAGTCCTACTTCTCCGGCCAGGCGATGAAGATCGTCATGGAGCGCTTCTTCAACACCAACAACGAGGAGAACATCGCCAAGGGCCGTGAGGGCGTGAAGCGTCCGCTGGCGGTCATCGACGCGGAGCTGGCGAAGCGGCCCTTCCTCGCGGGCAATGACTTCACGCTCGCCGAGGTCTCCTGGGCGCCGTACATGGAGTACCTCTTCGCCGTGGGCGAGAAGGACCTCGTCGCCCCGCACAAGAACGTGATGGCCTGGTGGGAGCGCGTCTCCAGCCGCCCGTCCGTGAAGAAGGCCTTCGGCAAGTAGCCGCACGCCCGCACGCCTCCTTCCGCGCCGTCCGCAGCGCTGCTTGGGCCTCTTCCGCCCCCTGTATTCCAGGGGTGGGAGGGGCCCTTCGTGCTTCACGGCCGCAAGGAATGTCAGACGCTCCGGGCACAGTGGATCCCGGGTGCAGGACGGTGGCGGGCGGGACGAAAGCGGCAAGAGGTCGGTCATGGAGCAAGAACACTTCGCGCTGGGTGGTTTTCCGCAGGGACCGGCAGAGGCCTCCTCTCACGGTGCCATCCCCTTGCGGACGCGGCGTACGGAAGTGGGACGGGAACTGTCGCAGCGGGAGCGCACCGCTACAGTGCGCCCCGTCGTGAGCGCCACCCCCGCCCTCCTTGCATCCGTCGCCGTTGGCCGTCCCGTGCGCGGGGAGTTCACCTACCTGGTGCCGGAGGCGCTCGCGGGCAACCTCGCCCCCGGGCAGCGCGTGCTCGTGCCCTTCGGACGCGGCATGGCGCTGGGCTTCTACCTGGGGCCCGCGAACGCGCCGGTGGAGGGAGGCGTGCGGCTCAAGCCCATCCAGCGCGTGCTGGAGGACTCGCCGTCCCTGCCCAAGGACCTCATCGCGCTCCTGCGCTTCACCGCGGAGCACTACCGCTATCCGCTGGGCGAGGTGATTCGCGGCGCGCTGCCGCCGGGGCTCTCCACCGCGGTGGATGAGAAGGAAGCCAAGCCGGACATCCAGTTCTTCGTGGAGGCGCTCGTCACGGAGGTGCCGCCGCAGCTGGCCCGGGCCCCGGCGCAGGCCGCCGTGCTCCAGTACCTCCTGGCGGTGGGCGGACGCGCGCCCTTGGATGAGGTGACGCACGCCATCCCCGGCGCGCGCGAGACGCTGAAGAAGCTGGCCACGCGCAAGTTCGTGAAGTGGGTGGAGGTGACGCTGCAGGCCGGCGTGCGCGAGGGGCTGGTGCAGAACCGCCCGGACCGGCTCACCCCGGAGCAGGCCGTGGCGGTGAAGGAGCTCCAGGGCGCCGTCGACGCGGGCGGCTTCCAGCCGTACCTCCTGCACGGCGTCACCGGCAGCGGCAAGACGGAGGTGTACCTGCGCGCGGTGGAGCACACGCTCGCGCGCGGCCTGGGCAGCCTGGTGCTGGTGCCCGAAATCGCGCTGACGCCGCAGCTGGTGGGGCGCTTCCGCAGCCGCTTCGGCGGGGACGTGGCGGTGCTGCACTCGGGGCTGAAGGACCGCGAGCGGCTGTTCCACTGGCAGGCCCTGCGCAAGGGCACGGTGAAGATCGCCGTGGGCGTGCGCTCGGCGGTGTTCGCGCCGGTGGAGCACCTGGGGCTCATCGTCGTGGACGAGGAACACGACCCGTCCTTCAAGCAGGACGAGAAGCTGCGCTACCAGGCGCGCGACCTGGCCGTGGTGCGCGGCAAGCAGGCCAGCGCGGTGGTGGTGCTGGGCTCGGCCACGCCTTCGTTGGAGACGCTCCAGAACACGCGCTCCGGCCGCTACAAGATTGTCGAGCTGAAGAACCGCGTGGACGACCGGCCCATGCCCACCATCAACCTGGTGGACCTGCGCGTGGAGCGTCCGCGCGAGGGACAGGTGACGGAAGAGGCCCCCATCCTCAGTCCGCAGATGCTCCAGGCCATGGAGGAGACGGTGGCCAAGGGGCAGCAGGTCATCCTCTTCCTCAACCGCCGCGGCCACAGCACCATCCTGCTGTGCGAGGTGTGCGGCCTGTCGCTCAAGTGCCACGACTGCGACGTGTGCATGACGCACCACCGGTCGCAGAACCGGGTGGTGTGCCACTACTGCGGCGTGGCGTTCCCGGTGCCGGACCGCTGCCGCGAGTGCACGGGCCCGCTGCTCAAGCTGGGCATCGGCACGGAGCGCGTGGAGGCGGAGGTCCTGGAGCGGATGCCGCACGCACGCGTGGCGCGGCTGGACCGGGACTCCGCGACGAGCGCGGAGAAGCTGACGGAGCTGCTGGCGTCCTTCGCGCGCCGGGAGCTGGACGTGCTGGTGGGCACGCAGATGGTGGCCAAGGGGCACGACTTCCCGGGCGTGACGCTGGTGTGCGTGGTGATGGCGGACACGTCCCTGGCCATTCCGGATTTCCGGGCCGCCGAGCGGACCTTCCACCTGCTGACCCAGGTGGCGGGGCGCGCGGGGCGCGGAAAGGACCCGGGCCGGGTGCTGGTGCAGACCTACAACCCGGACGCGGAGCCGGTGAAGCGGATGCTGGCGCACGACTTCGACGGGTTCTCCAAGCAGGAACTGGAGTGGCGCAAGGCGCTGGCCTACCCGCCCTTCGCGCGCATGGCGGCCGTCCGGCTGGAGGGCGAGCACCCCGAGCAGACGGCGGGCGTGGCGCGCTTCCTGGGGAACCTGGTGGGGCGGCACATGCCACCGGCCTCGGCGGGGGTGCGCCTGCTGGGGCCGGCCCTGGCGCCCATTGCCCGTATCCGGGGCAAGACGCGCTGGCAGCTCCTCCTGAAGGCGCCGACGCATGCGGCGCTCGCCCCATTGCTCGCCCGGTTGGAGGCGGCGTTGGCGGATGTTCCCAACGGGGTGAAGGTCGTCATCGACGTGGATCCCGGGGCCATGCTGTAGACTCCCTGGCTCCCCCATGGGCGCCTCGGTCCTCCTCGTACACGACGACATCGCCACCATCGCCGCCGTCCGGCGACTGCTGTCCCGCGAAGGGCACGAGGTCATCCTCGCCACCTCCGCCGCGGACGCGCTCATCGCCTTCGGGCATCACCTGCCGGAACTCATCGTGCTCGCGCCGGGCGTGGAGAGCGGCCGCGGGCGCGTGGTGCTGGAGGAACTGGTGCAGCACCCGGAGGGCCACAAGGCCCGCGTGCTGCTGCTGAGCGAGGCCATCGAAGGCTTCAGCGCGGCGGTGGCGCCACTGCCGCTGGACGGTCCCAGTTTCGTGACGCTGGTGGACACGTTGATCCGCGCGCCGGCGGAAGCGGATGGCTGGCGCGTGGTGGAGAACCGGACGCTGGGAGAGCCGGTGAAGGGGAGCGGCCCGGCGGCGGACGAGGCGTGGCACGCGACGGCGCCGCACGCGGTGGGCGGAGACCCGGCACTGGCGAACGCGCTGTTCGGGGACCTGGCGACGCTGAACCAGACGGACTGGGAAGTGGCGGCGATGACGCGCGAGGAGCGCAGCGCGCACGCCGTGCACCAGCAGCGCGAGCGCAGCACCCACCTGGCGATGAACGCCGCGCTGGAAGAGGCGCACCTGGAGGTGGAGACGGAGGCGATGGCGTCCATCGACTCCGCGCTGTCGGTGGGCACGAAGTCGGACTGGGCCGGGGCGGCGGACGAGGGTGACTCCGGAGAGGCGTGGGGCGAGCCGGATCCGGACGCGAACGTCGGCGCGGAGTGGGACGCGGAACCGCCAAACGCGGAAGCGGCGGCCGAGGGCCGTTCGCCGGAAGCGCGCACCACGCTGCGCTTCCCGTTCCCGAACGGGGAGGGCGCGGAAGGGGCGCCGCCGGAGGGGCAGCTCGCCTTCCGTGAGGAGCGGCTCACCCCGCCTGGGCTGAAGCCGGTGAAGCCCGCGCCGAAGCTGGGCGACGAGGACTTCTTCGACGTCGAATCGGACGAGGACCCAGGGGCGGCGAAGGCCGAGGCGCCGGAGGGCTCGGCGCCGCTGGCCTGGAAGGAACTGGAGCCGGATCCGGAGCTGGAGGCGCGTCCGCCACAGGGCGGTGTGGGCGCCTCCGACGAGACGGACTTCGGTTCGGTCGCGGACGACGTGGCGGCGGAGGAGCGGGCCGCCGCGGCGAAGCCGGAAGAGGCCGTGTCGCCGGAGCCGGAAGAGGCCGCGTCCTCGGAGCCGACCGAGGAGGAGCTGGCGGCCGCGGGCCTGTCGAACTGGGACGTGCTGGAGCAGGAGCTCAAGGCCTCCGCGGATGCGCGCGAGCAGGAGGAGGGCGAGTCCTCCGATGCCTCTGCGAAGCCGGTGGGTGCGGACTGGTTCGATTCCGAGACCGTCGAGGACGTGAAGACGGAGGGCACCGGTCCTCTTCAGTGGCAGGAGCCGACGGGCGCGGCGGATGCGGCACGTGCGGGCGGTGGCTCGCAGCCCGCCAGCCCGGCGTCCGAGGCAGCGGAGTCGCGCGGTGGCGGAACCGCGGACAGCACCGCGCCGCGTGCGAATCCCGAGAGGCCACTGCGCGTCGCTGCCCGGGTCCCGCTGCGCTCGTCGGGCAAGGCCGGTGTGGCCGTTGCCGCGGGAGCGGGAGTCCCGCCCGCGAGCCTGAACGACAAATCAGGCGCGGATGCCGGTAGCGCTCCCGGGCATCCGGACGACTCGTCTGGAGCAGGGGAGGCGGTGAATCCCACCGGCTCCTCGTCGAACCTGCGCGACGGTGCCGCGTCACGCCCCGAGGGCACGAACACCCTGCTGGAGGCCCAGGCGCCGTCGTCGGCGATGCGGGTGCCAGGAGGACTGCAGCGGGCGAACAGGACGCGCGCCCAGGAGCAGGACGCACCCGCTCCGGCGCGTACGGACGAGGCCGGGCCGGCGTCGGAGTTGGCCGCGGAGCTGGAATCGCTGCGCGAAGAGCTCGCGATGGCCCACGCCGCCCTTGAAGAGGCGGAGGCCCGGGCCGCGGACGCGGAAGCCCTGGCCGAGTCGGAGCAGTCACTCCGCGTCGAGCTGGAGGATCGCATCGCGGACGAAGCGCGAGCACGCGAAGACGCCCGGCTCGAAGCGGACGCGGAGATCGAGGCCCGGAGCGCCGTGGAGGTGCGAGCCGAAGCGGAGGTCCACGCCCGCGCCCGCGCCGAGTCCCTGTTGAAGCAGGCGTCGGCGGCCCACGCGGACTCGGAAGTCCGTGCCGTGTCGGCGACGGAGGCCCTCGCGGAGGTGGAGGCCCGGCTCGCCTCCGAGGCTGGAAGCCGCGTGGAGGCCGAAGCCCGAGCGGACGCCGAGGAACGCGCCCGCCGCGAAGCCGAAGCCCTCGCGGAGATGGCGAGGCTCGAGCTCGTCGAACTCGAGAAGCGCCTCGCCACGGAGGTCCAGGCGCGTGAGGAGGCAGAGCTCCTGGCCCGCCAGGAAGCACAGACGCGCGAGGAGGCCGAAGCCCGCGCCGAGCTGGAGCAGGCCGCGCGCACCGACGTGGAAGCACGGCTGGAGGCCGAGACCGAAGCCCGGCTCGCGGCCGAGGCCCGGGCGGAAGCCGAATCCGGGTCCCGCGAGGACGCGCGTCAGCGAGCGCAATCCGAGCAGAAGGACAGCCATGACGGCGAGCAGGCCTCGCTCCGTGCGGACCTGGAGGCCCGGCGTGCCGAGGCGGAAGCCCGCGCCGAAGCAGAGGCCAAGGCCCGCACTGCCGCCGAAGCGAAGGTGAAGCACGCCGCGCAGGCGCTGTCCCTGGTGGAGGTGCGAGCCCATCAGCTGGCCCAGTCGCTCGCCGAGTCCGAAGCGAAGGGGAAGCAGTCCGCGCAGGCGCTGGCCCAGGCGGAGACGCGGGCACAGCAGGCCACGCAGGCGCTGGCGCAAGCCGAGGCGAAGGCGAAGCAGTCCGCCCAGGCGTTGGCGCAGGTGGAAGCCAGGGCGCAGCAGCTGGCCCAGGTGCTGCTCCAGGGAGAAGCCAAGGCAAGGCAGTCCACCCAGGCGTTGAGCCAGGCCGAAAGCCGGGCCACGCAAGCCGAGGAAGCCCGCGCCGCCGCCGAAGCCACCGCGGAACAGAACGCCGGACGCCTGGCGGAAGTGGAAGCCCGGGCCGCGAAGGCCGAGGAGGCCCTGGCCGAAGCCCAGGCCCGAGCGGAAGAAGCCGAGGCGGCAAGGCAGCAGAACGAGACGCGCTTCGCGGAGACGCTGAGCCAGGCCAACGCCCGGATGGAGCAGCTCAAGCAGGCCCGCCAGCGAGCCGAAGCCAAGGCCTCGCAGCCCGCCGAAGCCCTGGTGCAGGCGGAAGCCCGCGTGGAGCAGCTGACGCAGGCCCTGGCGCGGACCGAGCAGGACCGCGACGCCAACGCTGATCAAATCAAGCAGCTCCAAGCCGAAGCCACCAAGACCGCTGATCAGTTGAATCAGGCCCGCGCTGAAGCCGAGGCGCGTGCTGATCAACTCGGCCAGACCCGGTCCGAAGCAGAGACGCTTGCCGAACAGCTGAAGCAGGTTCAGGCCGAAGCAGAAGCCCGTGAGGAACGGCTCAAGCAGCTTGAAGCCGAAGCAGAGGCCCGCGAGGAACAGCTCAAGCAGTCCCAGGCCGAAGCCGCGGAGCGCGCGGAACTGCTCAAGCAAGTTCAGGCCGAAGCAGAGGCCCGGGAGGAACTGCTCAAGCAGGCCCAAGCCGAAGCCGCGGCGCGCGCCGAACAGCTCGAGCAGGCCCAGGCCGAGGCGCGGAAGACCGCTGAGCAGCTCGATCAAGCACGGGCCGAGGCCGAGGCTCGCGCGGAGCAGTTCCAGCAGCTCCAGGCCGACTCAGGGAACCGCGCGGATCAATTCACGCAGGTTCAAGCCGAAGCAGCGAAGAACGCCGACCAGCTCAGGCAGGCCCAGGCCGAAGCCGAGGCCCGGATCGAGCAGCTCACCCAGGCGCGCACCGAAGCGGAGGCCCGCGCGGATCAGCTCGCGCAGGCCCGCACCGAAGCCGAAGCGCGCATCGAGCAGCTCACGCAGGAGCTGACCCGGGCCCAGGCCCGCCAGGCGGAACAGTCGAGGACGCAGGCCGAAGCCCAGGCCCACGCGGACGAACTCACACGGACCCGCGCCGAAGCGGAGGTCACCGCCGAGCAGCAGCTCCAGGCCCGCACCGCCGCCGAAGCCCGAGCCCTCCAGGCCGAGCAGAAGGCCGCCGAAGCCACCGCCAAGGCCACCTCCGAAGGCCGGCTGCGCACCGTGCTGGAAGTCCGCCTCGACTCCGAAGCCCGCGCGCGCCAGGCCCTCGAAGCCCGCATCGAAACCGAGGCCCAGGCCCGCACCGCCGCGGAAGCCCTCCTCGCCGCCGAGACCCAGGCGCGCGCCGAAACCGAAGCCCGCGCCCAGTCTGAATCCACGAACCTCACGCAGGCCCGAGACACCCTGCAAGCGCAGCTCGACCAGCTCCGCGAGGAACTCACCCGCGAGCGCGAGACCCGCGTGAGGCTCGAGGCCGAAGCCGTCGAACAGCGCCTCCAGTCGGAGCGCGAGCGCGAACAACTCGAGGCCCGCGCGCAGCGGGACGCGGAAGAAGCCTCGGCGCAGGCCCGCGCCACCCTCATCCCCCTCGAATCGCCCGGCCGCCCGGAGATGGCGGTGGCCCGCAGCGGCAGCCTCACGCAAGAGGGCCTCGCGCGCCTCGTCCTGCGGCTCTGTGACGCGCGCATGGAGGTGCGCCTGGAGCTCAAGGTGATGAACGCCTTGAGAGTCCTCTGGTTGCGCGACGGAACCCTGGTGGGCGCCGCGTCCTCCGCGCAGGGCGAGTCCCTCGTCGACCGTGCTCGCGCGGACGGCCTCATCGACGCGCGCCAGGAAGCCGAGCTGCGGCTCGTGCGCAGCGCCACCACCGGCACGCTGCTGGAAGCCCTGCGCGGTCGCGGCTACGTGCGCGAAGCCGAATCCGTCCCGCTGGTGCAGCGCTACACCGAACAGGTCTTCCTGGACGCCCTCGCGGAACCCTCCACGCTCTACCGCCTGGTGCCGGAGCCCGCGCCGCACGAGGTCGCGCTCGCCGCCGCCACGCGCCCGCCACTGCACCTGCTCGCGGAAGGGCTGCGCAACACGCTCACCGCCGAATCGCTCCTCGACGCCGCGGGCTCCCTGCGAGCCCAGGTCTCCCGAGGCGACGCGCACATGGCCCCCACGGACTTCGGCCTCTCCAACCGTGAGCTCCAGCTCCTGCAGGCCGTGGACGGCGAGCGCACCCTGGAGTCATTGCTCCTCAGCGCGGGCCTGCCACAGGACGGCGCGCTCAAGACGCTCGCGGTCGCGCGGGCGCTGGGCCTCATCGCCCTGCACCCCCCTTCGGAAGACGCCCACGGCGCCCTGCCGCCGGAGCTGGACGTGCACCGCCTGGAAGCCAAGTTCGAGGAGATCCAGGACGCGGACTACTTCACCGTGCTGGGGCTCGCGCGCTCAGCTGGCAGCGAGGAGGTCAAGAGGGCGTACGCGCTGCTCGCCGCCGAGTTCCACCCGCTGCGCTTCGCCGGCCATCCGGACCCCGCGCTCCAGCACCGCGCGCAGCAGATACGCGCGGTGTTGACGGAGGCCGCGCGAGCCCTGGGAGACGACCGGCTGCGGGGCGAGTACGCCCGTAATCTGCTCGACTGATGCCCGGCGGAACGGTTGCCCGACGCGGTCCGGAGGCGTTAAGAATCCGCCCCATGGTTCGCGAGATTCTCATCTGGCCCGACCCCATCCTGAAGCAGAAGGCCAAGCCCGTGGTGAAGGTGGACGACAAGGTCCGCGCGCTCATCAAGGACATGTTCGAGACGATGTACGCCGCTGAAGGCGTCGGTCTCGCGGCCCCGCAGGTGGGCATCCTCCAGCGCATCATCGTCCTGGACACCCGGCACCAGCAGCCGGAATCCAGGCCCCTGGCGATGATCAATCCGGAGTTCGTCGCGCTCGAAGGGGAGACGACGTACACGGAAGGCTGCCTGTCCATCCCCGGTGAGGCCGAGGACGTGGACCGCGCCGCCGTCGCCACCGTGCGTTACCTGGACGAGGACGGCCAGGAGCAGACGCTGCGCTGTGACGGCCTGCTGGCCATCGCCGTGCAGCACGAGACGGACCACCTGGACGGCACCGTCTTCGTGGACCACGTCTCCACGCTCAAGCGCGAGTTCATCCGCAAGCGCATGAAGAAGCTCAAGGCCTCGAAGGAGCAGGGCGCCCCGGCGTCCGCCTAGACCTTCGCGGTGGCGCGCACGCCCTTCTTGGGGCACCGGTCCGCCACCGCGCAGGCGCCGCAAGCGGGCGAGCGCGCGAAGCACGTGCGCCGCCCGTGCCACACCAGCAGCTGATGCCCCAGCGTCCACCGCTCGCGGGGCAGCAGTGCCTGCAGGTCCTTCTCCACCTTGTCCGGGTCTTCGTGGGTCGTGAAGCCCAGCCGGTACGCCAGCCGCTTCACGTGCGTGTCCACGGGGAAGGCCGCGTCGCCGCCCAGGTGGATGCACACCACGCCCGCCGTCTTCAGCCCTACACCCGGCAGCTCCGCCAGCGTGTCGCGCACCAGCGGCACCTGCCCGCCGTGCTCGGAAACCAGCGCGCGCGCCGTGGCGACGATGTTCTTCGCCTTCGCGCGGTACAGCCCGCAGGTGCGGATGAAGGGCTCCACGTCGGTGGGCTCGACGCGCGCATAGGCCTGCGCGTCGGGAAAGCGGGCGAACAGGGCAGGGGTCACCAGGTTGACGCGCTTGTCGGTGCACTGCGCGGACAGGATGACGGCGACCAGCAGCTCCAGCGGCGTGCGGTAGTCCAGCTCGATGCGAGCGTCCGGCATGGCTGCCTCCAGACCGTCCAGGACCGACACCGCACGCTGCCGCTTCTCCGCCACTGTCTCTCGCCGGGCCACGCGGGCGTTGTATGTCACGGGGCGGCCCCGCCCAAGCGCCACGGCAGGGCATCCCTTTTCCAAGCAGCGAGGAGAACCATGAAGCCCATCGACTTCCGCTCCGACACCGTGACGAAGCCCACGCCCGCCATGCGCAGGCTCATCGCCGACGCGGAGGTGGGCGACGACGTCTACGGCGAGGACCCCACGGTGCGCCGGCTGGAGGAGCGCGTGGCGGAGCGGCTCGGGCTGGAGGCCGCCGTCTTCGTGCCCTCCGGCACGCAGGCGAATCAGATCGCCATCGGCGCGTACTGCCGTCCGGGCGACGAGGTGCTCACGGAGGAGGGCAGCCACATCCTCCACTACGAAGGCGGCGCGGTGCCGGCGCTGTGGGGTGTGCAGCCGGGGCCCCTGCCGGGCGAGCGTGGCCTGCTGAAGCCGGAGACGGTCGCGGCGGCGGTGCGCGAGGACAACATCCACAACCCGCGCACGCGGCTGCTCTCGCTGGAGAACACGCACAACCGGGGCGGCGGCACGGTGTGGCCGGTGGACCGCTTCCGCGCGGTGGTGGAGGCGGGGCGCAAGGCCGGGCTCGCGGTGCACCTGGACGGCGCGCGGCTCTTCAACGCGCAGGTGGCGGCGGGCAAGCCCGCGTCCGCGTGGGCGTCGCTCACGGACTCGACGTCGGTGTGCTTCTCCAAGGGGCTGGGCGCGCCGGTGGGCTCGGCGCTCGCGGGCAAGGCGGACGTCATCCGCGAGGCGCGGCGGCTGCGCAAGCGGCTGGGCGGCGGCATGCGGCAGGCAGGCATCCTCGCGGCGGCGGCGCTGTACGCGCTGGAGCACCACGTGGAGCGCCTGGCCGAGGACCACGCCAACGCGCGCCGGCTGGCGGAAGGCCTGGCCCAGGTGCCGGGCGTGAAGGTGGACCTGTCGCGGGTGGAGACGAACATGGTGTTCGCGGACCTCGTGCGTCCGGCGGCGGAGGCCTCCGCGCTGCTCCTGAGGCAGGGCGTGCTGGCCAACCCCACCGGCCCGCACTCCATCCGCCTCGTGTGCCACCTGGACGTGACCACGGCGGACATCGACGACGCCCTGGCGCGCATCCGCCAGGCCTTCGCCAGCTGACCCCGGCACCGGGGGCCCCTGGGCCTCCGGACCTCCAGGTGTCCACCGCCGGCCGGATGCGGCCCAACTGGTCCGACTGTCGGACCAGTTCGAGCCGGGGGCTCCGGACGGGGCGTCCCGGCAGGCCCGACCGGCTGTCTGTCGCGCCCACACGCGAAAGAGGGTCGCTGTCCGCGGAACAACGGTCCACTGCGACCCGGGGGCGGGCTCTCCAGCTCCACGACAGGTGCGGACCGCACACACCTGTGCGCCAGGGGATGATCCGCGGCCCGGAAGGAGTGGCAGGCCCGGCGCGTGATAGGCTCGTCCCGCCGTGCGCCGACCCGCCGTCCTCGCCCTGCTGGCCCTCTCCGCCTGCGCGACGCCGCGCCAGGGCAAGATGAGCTTTGAGGAGCTGTACGCGACCTCGGGTGACAGCGGCTTCGTCAGCGACAGCGCTCCCTTCCTCCCCCACGAACCGGAGCGCGCCCGGGGCCCCCTGGCGCCTGAACGTTCCCCGGAGCTGGACGCCGCGCTCACCGCGTTCACGCAGCAGGCGCAGGCCTACCGGGAGAAGGTCCAGCGCGGAAGCGCCATGCCCGCCGACCAGGTGCGCAACTGGGCGGCGATGAACGCGGCCCTGGACGCCTTCCTGGCCCGGCCGGTGGAGCACACGGACACCCGCGACCTGACGCGCGCCCGAGGCGTGCTGGAAGCGGAGCTGGAGCAGGACGCGCGCCTCTACGGCGACATGCCCGGACCGCTCGCGGAGGCCGTGGTGGTGCGGGTGGGCCGCCTCATCGTCCGAGCCTCCACGCTGCGCCGCTGGGAGCTGCCGCCGGAGCCCTCGGGGCTGCCGCGCCTCGCCTGGCCCGTGGAGCCCGTCACCATCACCAGCCTCTACGGCGAGCGCTGGCACCCCATCACCGGCCAGCTCCGCCGCCACTCGGGCGTGGACCTGGCGGCCCGACGGGGACAGCCCGTGGGCGTCGCGGACAGGGGTGTCGTCCTGCGCGCTGGCTGGAACGGCGACCACGGCAAGATGGTGGAGGTCCAGCACGACGGCCAGTGGGTGACGCGCTACAGCCACCTGTCCGAGGTCCTGGTGACGACCGGCGAGGTGCTGGCGAGGGGCGACGTCGTGGGGCTCGCGGGGGACACGGGCCTGGCGACCGGTGTCCACGTCCACTTCGAGCTCTGGCACGACGGCAGCTCACTGGATCCGCTGGAGGCGCTCGTCGCCCCCGAGGCGGCCCCGGATGCCTCCGGCGAGGAGCGTCCCGTGGCCCGCATGCCGGCGGAGTCCCCCGTCCTCACGTCCCAGGGGCGCCACCCGGCCGCGGGTTCGCGCCCCTGAGGGGAACGGGCCTTCAAGGGCCCTGCGACTACAGCGAGTTCTTCAGCTCCTTCGCGGGACGGAAACCGACCGTCTTCGACGCCTTGAGCTTCATCATCTCGTTGGTCTGCGGGTTGCGGATCTTCCGCGCCTTGCGCGAGCGCAGCGACCACGTGCCGAACCCGGGGTAGCTGAAGCGCGTGTCCTTCTTCACCGCCTTGCCGATGTTGGTGAAGACGCTGTCGAGGATCTGGGCGGCCTGCTTCTTCGTGAGCCTCGACTGCGCAGCCACCACCTCCACGAGCTCTGCCTTGGTCATGACCCCTCCCTCTTGCGTTGTCTGGCGTTGAACGAGCGGATGGCGGAGGTAACAAATCGAGGTTTCGACTGTCAATGCGCCACCCGCTCCCAGGCCGGAAAATCGGCCTCGGGATGAAAACTGGCCTCTGAAAATACACCCTGTAGAGAGAGGGAGGATCGCATCTTTTGATACATCCGCGCACTCTTCCTTTTCCCATCAGCGGAAGTGATCGCCATGTGATCGGTTCCGCATGAAAGGCTTTGGGAAATCGATCACTTAGCAGTCGCTTCTGATCCAGGGCCAGCAGGGTGCCATCAAGGGGCTAGAGTGCCTGCCCGCGTGCCCACCCGACTCCTGCCCTGGCTCCTGGCCCTGCTGTGCGCCTGCTCACGGCCACCCCTGCGGCCAACGTCGGCGGGCGAACTCTGGGTGGACGCCGCGGCGGCGGGCGGTGACGGCACGCGGGAGCGGCCCCTGCGCTCCCTGGAAGAAGCCCTGGCCCGCCCCGGCCCGAAGCGCGTGCACCTGGCCTCTGGCCGTTACGAGGGCCCCCTCCGGCTGTCAGCGGGAACCCGGCTCGTGGGCGAGGGCCCCTCCACCGTCCTGGCGGCGACGGACCCCGGCGCCACCGTGGTCGAGGCCCCAGGGG
>NZ_RAWK01000221.1 GCF_003612165.1 Corallococcus aberystwythensis
CACCAGGAGGTGCCCTTCGAGAAGCTGGTGGAGGCCTTGCAGCCCACGCGGAGCCTCAGCCACACGCCCCTCTTCCAGACGCTGCTGGCGCTCCAGAACGTTCCCACCGAGGACGTGCGCCTGCCGGGCCTTCGCATGCGAGGGCTGACGTCCACCCAGTCGACGGCCAAGTTCGACGTGAGCGTCTTCTTCACGGAAGGGACTGACGGCCTGCGCGGCACGCTGGAGTACAGCACCGCCCTCTTCCAGCGAAGCACGATGGAGCGGATGGCCGGCCACCTGCGCACGCTGCTGGAGGCCGTGGCCGTCAGGCCCGAGCAGCCCGTGGCCGAGCTGTCCCTCCTCTCCAGCGACGAGCGTCAGCGCATCCTCGTGGAGTGGAATGACACGGCTGCCATCAGCCCAACGGACGTCCCGGTCCACGTCCACTTCGCGCAGCAGGCTCAGCGCACGCCGCATGCCGTCGCGCTGGTCCTCGGAGACGCGACGCTGACGTACGCGCAACTGGACGCGCGCGCGAACCAGTTGGCCCACCACCTGCGCAACCTCGGCACCGTCCCCGGCGCGCGCGTCGGACTCGCCGTCGAGCGCTCTTTCGAGCTGGTGACGGCGCTGCTCGCCATCCTCAAGGTGGGCGCGGCCTTCGTCCCGGTGGACCGCAATGCGCCGGTGGATCGCATCGCCGCCCTCCTGGAGGATGCGGACGTCCGCGTCACCGTCACCCACCAGCCCTTCGCCTCGCTGCTGCCCGCTTCGGGGACTCGCGTCTGGCTGGACGCACAGGCCGGTGACATCGCCGCGTGCCCCACCCATGCCCCCGACGTCCGCGTGGACGGCGAGGCGATGGCCTACGTCATGTTCACCTCGGGCTCCACCGGCCGTCCCAAGGGCGTCTGCGTGCCGCACCGGGGCATCACCCGCCTGGTGCTCGGCAACACGTTCATGCGCTTCGGGTCCGACGAGGTGTGGCTCCAGTTCGCGCCCGTCGCGTTTGACGCCTCCACGCTCGAAATCTGGGGCGCGCTGCTGCACGGCGCGAAGCTCGTCCTCGCTCCGTCCCACTCCCTCTCACTGGAGGAGTTGGCCGCCCAGCTGCGTCACCACCGCGTGACGTCCCTGTGGCTCACCGCGGCCCTCTTCGAGCAGATGGCCCTGCACCAGGGCGAAGCGCTCGCGGGCGTGCGGCAACTCCTGGCCGGTGGTGACGTGCTGCCTGCGGCTCGCATGCGGGAGCACCTCGCCCGCATTCCCGAAGGCGCCACCTTCATCAACGGCTATGGCCCCACGGAGAACACCACCTTCTCCGCGACGTTCACCATGCGTCGCGGCTCGGAGGTGGAAGGCGCGGTGCCCATTGGCAAGCCTCTCTCCAACTCCACCGCCTACGTGCTCGACGCGCACCTGCGCCCGGTGCCCGTGGGCGTCGCGGGCGAGGTGTACGTGGGAGGCAGCGGCTTGGCCTGCGGCTACCTGAACCGGCCCGACCAGACCGCGGAGCGCTTCGTCCCCCATCCCTTCGCTGCCACTCCGGGCGAGCGCCTCTACCGCACGGGAGACAAGGCTCGCTGGTTGCCTGACGGCACGCTCGACTTCCTGGGCCGCATCGACTTCCAGGTGAAGGTGCGTGGCTTCCGCATCGAACTGGGTGAAGTCGAAGCCGCGCTGCGCTCCGTTGTGGGCGTCAACGAGGCCGTCGTCGTGGCCCGGGGCGAGGACACCGACAAGCGTCTCATCGGCTACGTCACCGCGCACGAAGGCCACGCACTGGACTCCGAGGCACTCAAGGCGACCCTCAAGCAGCGGCTGCCCGAGTACATGGTGCCGTCGGCCTTCGTGGTGCTGGACGCCCTGCCCCTCAACGCCAACGGCAAGGTGGACCGCAAGGCCCTGCCCGAGCCCGATGCCCACGCCATCGAGGCCAAGGACTTCGTCGCGCCCCGCGATTCGCTCGAGATGCAGCTCGCCCGCATCTGGGAGGACGTCCTCGGCGTCCGCTCCGTCGGCGTCCGCACCAGCTTCTTCGAGTTGGGCGGCCACTCCCTGCTCGCCGTGCGCATGGTCGCCGCTGTGCGTGAGCGCCTGGGCCAGTCCATTCCCCTCTCCGCCCTCTTCCAGCAGCCCACCATCGAGCAGCTTGCCCAAATCCTCCGCGATGACTCCCAGGCATGGACGCCCCTCGTCCCGCTGGAGCGTGGAGAGCCCGGCCAGCGGCCTCTCTTCCTCGTCCACCCGGGCGGCGGCAACGTGCTGGCCTACTCCGAGCTGGCGCGCCGTCTGGGCCCCTCGCTGCCCGTCTACGGCCTCCAGTCGCGCGGCCTCGACGGACGACCTGTCGCGGAATCCATCGAGGAGATGGCGGGCCTCTACATCGAAGCCATCCGCACGGTGCAGCCGCACGGCCCCTACCAGCTGGGAGGATGGTCCCTGGGCGGACTCGTCGCCTACGAGATGGCCCAGCGGCTGCGCGAAGCGGGTGAAGCGGTGGATGTCCTCGCCCTCATCGACAGCCACGTGCCCGGCCTGACGAAGCCCTCACAGGAGGTCGCGCACCTCAACGCCGAGGCCCGCGCGAGGATCGCCTTCGCCCACGCCACCGCGACGGCCTTTGGCCAGGAACTCTCCGCCTCGGACGACGCCCTGGCACAGAACGACGACGCGATGCTGGACCACCTGCTCCAGCAAGGCCTCCGGGCGCGCATCCTGGATGCGCAGTCGGGCCCTGCCCAGCTGCGTGCGCTCTTCCACGTCTACCGGGCCAACCTCTTCGCCCAGGAGAAGTACGTGCCGAAGCCCTACGACGGCACCGCCCTGCTCCTGAGCGCCGGCGAGGCCCCCGCCACCCTCCCGCGTCACCGCGGCTGGGAGCCTCTCGTCCGCGGCGGCCTGGAAGTGCACACCGTCCCTGGCGGCCACCACGCCTTGATGCAGGACCCGCACCTCGGGCCTGTCGTTGACCGCCTGCGCGCGGCCCTGTCCGCACCGCGGACGGCCACCGGCAGTTGAAGCATGCCTCCCACTCCGTGCCTGGAAGACAGGCACGGAGTGGAGTCAGTCTCAGGAGAGAGGGCCTAGAGCTTCAGCCGCTTGAACACCGGCTCCGGGATGCTGCGGATGATGAGCATGATGAGCGCCCAGAAGCCGGGCACGTAGACCTCGTTCTTGCGCCCGTCCGCGGCCTTCAGCAGGCCGCGCGCCACCTGCTCCGGCGAGGCGAAGAGCTTGTTCTTCGGCACGTGGGCCGTCATCGGCGTGTCCACGAAGCCGGGCTTCACCGTCACCACCGCCACGCCAGACTTCGCCAGCCGGTTGCGCAGGCCCTGGAGGAACACGGTCAGCGCGCCCTTGGACGCGCCGTACACGTAGTTGCTCTGCCGGCCGCGGTCTCCCGCCACCGACGAAATCACCACCAGCGTGCCGGCCTTCTGGGCCTCGAAGCGGTTGGCCAGCTCCGTCAGCAGCGACGCGGCGGAGAGGAAGTTCGTGCGCAGCACCAGCTCCGTCGCCGCCCACGAGCGCTGGCTCTCCGCCTGGTCTCCCAGCACGCCATGCGCCAGCACGGCCCCGTCCAGCCCGCCCAGGGCCTGCCACGCCCGCTCCACGAGGCTCGCGTGCGCTTCGCAGTCGTTCAGGTCCAGCGCCCGGAACTCCACCTTCGGCGCACCGCGCGTGGCCGCGTCCCGGGCCACCGCCTCCAGGTTCGCGGCGTTGCGGCCCACCAGGTACAGCGAAGCCCCGCGCGCGGCGAGCAGCCGCACCGTGGCCTGGGCAATGGCGCTCGTGGCGCCGAGGACAATGACTTTCTTCATGGGATGGAGACCTGGCGTCCCTCCAGCAAGGGCAGGGGCAGCGGCACCGGGTTCACCCGGCGCCAGAAGGAGGACGAGAAAGCGGGATCGATGTACGCGGAGAACTGCTCCCGCTGGGGGAAGTACGCCGCGAAGCTCTCCGGGCTCATGCGTGCGTCCTTGGCCGGATACACCGCGCCCCCCGCCTCGCGCGTCACGCGGTCCAGCGACTCCACCAGCCGCCACGTCTTTTCACCCTGGTTGGCGAAGTCCAGGGCCAGCGTGTAGCCCGGGCGCGGAAAGGACATCCATCCAGGTGACGGCAGGTCGCCAAACGTCTTGAGCACGGACAGGAAGCTGGGCAGCCCGCCCCGGGCGCTGCGCTCCAGCAGCTCCTTCAGCGCGTCACGAGCCGTGGCATGCGGCACCACGCACTGGAACTGGAGGAAGCCCCGGCGGCCGTAGATGCGGTTCCAGCCGTACACGCTGTCGAGCGGGTAGAAGAACGGGTCGTAGTGCACGAGCCGCGGGGACGGCTTGGTCCGCTCGCGGTGGTAGTACAGGAAGTTGAAGGCGGACACCGACAGCCGGTTGAGGCAGAAGCCCGGCAGGTCCATGGGCACCGCGAGCCCGCTGCCATGCGACAGGTGGCTCTTCGCCAGGGGCAGCCGGTCGAACTGCGTGGGCGCGAAGTTGCCCCGGTAGAACAGGCCGCGTCCCAGCTTGCGGCCACGCGCCAGACAGTCCACCCACGACATGGTGAAGTCGTGGTCCGCCTCGGACTCCGCGGACACGCGCATGAAGCCGTCCAGGTTCTCGAACGGGACGGTCTCCTGCACCACGAAGGGGTTGCGGATGGGCGTCAGCTGCACCTCCGCCCAGGTGACGAGCCCGGTGAGCCCCAGGCCGCCAATCGTCGCGCCGAACCAGTCCGCGTTCTCGTCGGGCGAGCACATCCGGCGGCTGCCGTCCGAGCGCACCAGCTCGAACCTGCGCACGTGCCGGCCGAACGTCCCGGCCCGGTGGTGGTTCTTGCCGTGCACGTCGTTGGCGATGGCGCCGCCCACCGTGACGAACTTCGTGCCCGGCGTCACCGGGAGGAACCAGCCGCGCGGCACGGCCAGCCGCAGCAGCGTGTCCAACGACACGCCCGCCTCGCAGCGCACCACGCCCGTCGCCGGATCGAAGTCGATGAGCCGGTCCAGGCCCGCCGTGAGAAGCACCGTGCCGCCGTCGTTGAGGCAGGAATCCCCGTAGCTGCGCCCCAGGCCATGCGGCAGGACGGGCCCGTCCACCCGGGGCAGCGCATCCGAGCGCCAGACGAGCGCGCGCGTCCGCTGCTCCACACGGGGGAAGCGGCCCCAGGAATCCGACGTGCTCATCGCCATGCTCCCGTCACGTCGCCACCCACAACACCAGCGCCGCGACCACGCCCACCACGTAGCTGACCCGGTCGCGCAGCGCGAAGATGAGCGGGTCCTCGTTCACGAGCCCCCGGTGCGCCAGCACCCAGATGCGGCCCACCCAGTACAGCATCACCGGGCATAGCAGCCACAGCCGCTCCGGATGGGCATACAGCGCCGTCACCTCCTTGCTGGTGATGTACAGGGCCAGCACCAGCACGGACACCTGGCCCGCCGCCGTGCCCAGGCTCGACAGCTGCTCGTAGTCCTGCGCCAGGTAGCCGCGCCCGTGGGCGGAGGTCTCGTTGGACTGGCGCAGCCGCCGCACCTCGCTCAGCCGCTTGAGCAGGGCCAGCGACAGGAAGAGGAAGGTGCTGAACATGAGCAGCCAGCTCGACGTGGGCACCCCCACCGCCAGCGCGCCGCCGAAGATGCGCACCGTGTAGAGCCCCGCCAGCACCAGCACGTCCAGCATCACCACCTGCTTGAGCCGCAGCGAGTACGCGAGCGTCAGCACGAAGTACGCGGCCAGCAGCGCGAAGAACGACAGGGGCAGCGTCGTCAGCGCCAGCGCCGTGGCGCCCGCCAGCAGCAGCGGCGCCAGCACGACGCCCGCGCGCACCGGCAGGGCCCCGGACGCGAAGGGCCGCTGGGACTTGGACGGGTGCCGCCGGTCCGACGCCAGGTCGAGCAGGTCGTTGATGACATACACGGCGGAGGCGCAGAGGCTGAACGCGATGAACGCCAGCACCGCGCGCGGGGCCATGCCGCCCTGGGTGGCCTTGTGCGCCGCAAGCACGGGCACGAAGACGAGCGCGTTCTTCGCCCACTGGTGCACCCGCAGCGCCTTCACCCAGGGGCGCACCCCGCCCGGCGGGGACTCGAAGACGCGGTGCACGGGGCGGCCCAGCCCCTGGGCCTGACGCAGCACCCCCGCCGGCGCGTGCACCACGATGACCTGCCGGCACTCGCGCCACAGGGCCAGGTCCACGGCGTCGTTGCCCGCGTAGTCGAAGGTGCCCAGCACCTGGCGCAGCCGCTCCAGCTTCCGCGCGCCGGACAGGTTCACTCCGGCCTCGCTGGCGACCACCGTGTCGAAGAGACCCAGGTGGGAGGCCACCGCGTCCGCGATGCTCCGGTCCGCGGCCGTGGCCAGCACCAGCCGCCGCCCCCGCGCGTGCTCCTCACGCAGGAAGGCCAGCACCTCCGCGTTGTACGGCAGCGAGGTGACGTCCAGCAGCGCGCGCCGGGCCACCTCCGCCTTGAAGAAGGCCTTGCCCCGAAGCACCCACAGCGGCACCAGCAGCAGCAGCCACGGCGCGTGCTTGAGGAGCACGAGCAGGTTCTCGTGCAGCGTGTCCGTGCGCACCAGCGTCCCGTCCAGGTCGACCGCGAGCGGGACGTCGGAGGCAGCGTCGGGGATGGGGGCTGGAGGCTGCATGAAGGGGGCCCGCAGGGTAGCCCAAGGGCCCGGGGCGTCCACCGTTCCGTGCCCTGCGACGGACGAAGCCTCCTCCAGTCGACGGGCCTCCTGGCCGCCGTCCGGACGGGAGGGCTGCCCGCCCGGGCCTCAGAGCGACTTCAGGAAGGCGAGCAGCGCCGCCCGGTCCTCCCGGGGCAGCCGCACGTAGCGAGCCTGCGCGGGGGCCGCCTCCCCTCCGTGCCAGAGGACGGCCTCCTCCAGGGAGCGGGCGCGGCCGTCATGCAGGAAGCGAGTGTGCCGGTTGACGGCCTCCACCAGCCCGATGCCCCACAGGGGGGGCGTGCGCCACTCGCTGCCCGTGGCCAGGCCGTCCGGACGCCCGTCCGCCAGGCCCTCGCCCAGGTCGTGCAGCAGCAGGTCCGTGTAGGGGTAGATGACCTGGCGGGACACCTCGTCGAAGCCCTCCACCGGCCCCGTCTCCTGGGGTGCATCGACATGGCACGCCGCGCAGCCGATGGCGCGGAACACGGCGTGGCCGCGCTGGACCTCCGGCGCCTCCCAGTCGCGCCGCTTCGGCACGGCGATCAGGCGCATGTAGATCATCAGCAAATCCATGTCGTCCTGGGACACCTCTGGCGCCCCCGGCGCGTCACGGCCCTGCTCCTGGGGATAGAGCGTCGTCGTGACGCCCATGTCCGCGACGAGCGCATGCGCCACCTGCTGGCGCAGCGTGGGCTGGTTGGCCTTCCACCCGAAGCGGCCCAGGCGAGTCTTGCCTGTCTCCACGTCGAGCACCTGGTTGGCCCGGCCGGAGATGCCGTCGTGATCGCGGTCCTCGGGGTCGGCGCGGGCCAGCAGGCCGGCCTCGGGAAGGGCCTCCAGCAGCCCCAGGCCGAAGTTCACGGGCGACACGCGGGCGGAGAACAGGGCGCCTTCGCCCAGGGGCCCATGCACCAGGCCCTGGAACTGGTAGCGCGGGCGCACCAGGGAGTACGGCTCACCGGAGGCGAACGTGCCGCGCGTCTCCTCGAAGTCGACGCGGACGTGGCCTTCGGGGACGTGGCCCTCCACGGCGTGCGCGTCCAGTTGCATGCCGTACAGCGGGTGGGGATCGGAGCCGCCGGGCGCGCTCAGCTGGAACGCCAGCGAGACAGGCGCCTCCGAGGGGCTCGCGGGAGGTTGTCCCCTTCCGTCCTTCACGTGGCAGGTCATGCAGCCGGTGGCGCTGAAGAACGGGCCGGCCACGGCGGGGCGCTGGCGCGATTCGCTCCAGTCGCGGTCGAAGACGCCCTTGCCCGCGAAGAAATCCGGCCAGCGCGAGCGCGGCATGTTCATGGGCGCGCGCCCGAAGGCGTTGCGGCCAGTATCCGCCACGGTGGTGGCGCCGCCGGACTGCTCCACATGGGGAAGGACGACGGGGGGCAGCGCGCCCAGCACCAGCGGTTCAGGCCGGCGGACGACGGTGGCCCACGCGGCGCCGATGAGCAGCGCTCCGGCGGAGATGCCAGCGAGGGACCAGGGCACGCGCATCGTCACGACTCCTGAACAGGAAGACAAAGACAGACCACCGGGCGGAAAGCAGGAGCCGCCCGCCCGGTGGAGGTGAAGCTTACTTCTCCTGGCCGAAGGACTCGCCCGTGACGAGGAAGTCCGTGGCGCTGGCGTTCACGTCGATGCCGGAGAAGTGGCGGTACGGATAGGCTCCGTCGCCAATCTCCTCGATGAACTCGGCCGTGTCGCCGACGACTTCCTTGCCGTCATCGAGCCTGACGCGGAAGGTCGTGTTGGCCGCGTTCAGGCGCCAGCCGCAGGCGCCCTCCATGCCCGTGGTCCCGCCCCGCGGGAAGCGGACGGAGAAGAAGTCCCAGTGCCAGTAATACCAGTCGAGGAAGTCCCACCAGCTGTAGAAGGTGATGATCCGGGCCTGCGGCGACGCGGTCGTCCCGACGAGCTCGCCATTGTTGTAGATGTTCATCCGGAACGAGCCGGAGGGCGAACCGGTGAAGCCCGGCGTGACCTGCACCTGGCGGTCCTTGCCGGGGATCATCCGCAGGGTGCTGACCACCTGGTCGCCATCCCGCGCGGCCAGGGCGAAGCCGCCCGTGGCGCTGCCAACGCGCACCTGCGCATCCTGCGACCAGGTGATGGCGTCATTGAACGTGCTGGAGACCCCGTCCGTTTTGAGGCTCTTCAGCCCGTTGACCTGCACGCCCTTCTCGGAAGCGCTCAGGGACGCATTGCCCTTGGCGCAGGTGGTGATGCCGTCAAACCGCTGGACGCAATCCGCCGCGGCGGAGAGCTGCTGCGCGGACTGTGAACCTTCCGGAGCCTGCGTCGGCTCACCCTGGCAACCAGCAACCAGGCTCAGGAACGCAGCCGCCAGGAGGCGACTCGTCATCTTCAGGTGCATGTGGGACCTCGACTGTGTGGGGGACACTGTCTGCTTCGCTCACATCAGGTGGAGACGCGGTGGGTCCGGCAAGCAACGGCAGGGGGAAGCACCGGACGCGCGCTCCGGTCCGTACGTCATGCACCTGCCGCGCCACATCCCAAGGTTTTGAGGCTTTCCTCGGAAAGCCCCCTCCCGGATGACACAGCTGTCGCGGGACATGTAGCGCGACAGGTTACGGACGGAAGGAGGGGTGTATCGCCCGGTGTTACAGCGCGCTTCTGAAAAGCCAGGTGGACCTGACCCGAGGGGGCGTCAAACAAGCCCCACCTGGCGAGTTTCAGGCGCTATTGCGCTTATTCAGATTCCGAAGCGGGATTCCACCCTGAAGCACACCCATGAGCCTGGAACAGGCATTTCTGGGTGTATTCAGGAGACGTCCATTGAACAGGAAGTCATTGCACGCGGACCTGGGCAGTCAGGGCCTGGAGTGGTGCTTGACCACGCTGCTGGCATTGAGCGTGGGATGCGGTGCGAGCCAGGATGCGCCGGAGCCAAGCGCTGTCACGGCGCGTCAGTCGTTGGCGGCGCCCGTGGTGGACCGGCAGGCGGTGGCGGCCGGTGCGTACCACTCCCTGGCGCTGCGGGAGGACGGCGGCGTCTGGTCCTGGGGCCGGGACACGGAGGGACAGCTGGGACAGGGAACGTCCAGTCAGACGCCACGGCCGGTGCCGGCCCCGGTGTCCCTGCCCCGGCCGATGAAAGCCATCGCGGCGGGCGCGGGGCATTCGCTGTCCCTGGACGTGGATGGTTACGTCTGGGCCTGGGGTCGCAATACACGAGGCCAGGCGGGGGTGGCGACATCCACGACCCCACTGCTCAAGCCCACACGGGTGCCGGGGTTGCCGCGCATCCAGGTGATCGCGGCCCGCGAGGACCTGTCGCTCGCGGTGGACGCGAACGGAGACCTGTGGGCCTGGGGGCAGAACACGGACGGAGAGCTGGGCCAGGGGGTGGCGGACACGAACGCGCATCCGGTCCCCGTGAAGGTCGTGGTGCCTGCGCTCTTGGCGGGGGACACGTACCTGCCCGCGGGCCCGGCGGCGAATCCGCAGGACGTCTACACGTTCGTCAAGGTGGCGGCGGGTGGGCACCACGTCCTCGCGCTGACCCGGAGCGGACGCGTCTGGAGTTGGGGGCGCAATTCCTCCGCGCAGGTGGGAACGAACGCAGCGACCGAAGCGCCGGTGCTGACGCCGACGCTTCTGCGCTTCGAGTCCCTGGTGGTGGACATCGCGGCGGGTGAGAACCACTCCGTGCTGCTGGACGCGGGGGACCGCCGTCCGTGGGCCTGGGGTTCGAACACCGCCGGACAGGCGAGCCGGACGTGGAATGGCCTGGACCAGCCCGTCACGCCCTTCCCGACCTATCCGCAGGGCTACACGTTCCTGGGGAGCGCGATTGCCGCGGGCGACGCGTTCTCGCTCTTCCTGGGGGCACGAAACCCCGGCCAGATTCGCGCCTGGGGTGACAACACCTTCGGGCAGGTGGGGGATGGCAGCGGCCTGCGCCGGCCGGAGCCGGTGGCGGTCCTTCAATACAAGGAGCCGTACGGACTGGTGGACACGGAGTGGATGCTCGCCATCTCCGCGGGCGCCCGCCACGCCCTGGCGGTGCATGACGGCTGTCCGTCCGTCTGGGCCTGGGGTGACAACAGCCAGGGGCAGCTCGGTGTGCAGGGCGGTGTCTCCGCGCCGGTTCTCCATGCGCAGCGGAGTCTGCCGTTGAAGCGGTTCTACCGCGACACGGACGGTGACGGCTTCGGAGACAAGGACCAGCTCGAGCAGACGTGCACGCCGTCCTCGGAAGAATTCGTGGAAGGAATCGACTGCGACGACACCCGTCCGGGAATCCACCCGGGAGCCACGGAAGTGTGCGACAGCCTGGACAACAACTGCGACGGCGCGGTGGACGACAACGGCTGCGCGGTCTGGTACCGCGACGCGGACGGCGACGGGTACGGAATCCCGAACGACACGAAGCAGTCCGGCGTCCAGCCGCAGGGCTACGTGGACAACGCCAGTGACTGCGACGACACCCGGTCGAACGTCCGCCCCGGGGCCGCGGAGGTCTGCGATGGAATGGACAACAACTGCGATGGCCAGGCTGATGAGGCGCTCCCAACGCAGCCTTGGTGCCAGGACTTCGATGGTGATGGGCTGTGCGGTCCGGCCGGGCACACGTTCGCGTGCATGAAGCCTCCTGGCCATATCGCGCCCAACAACACCTTGGACTGCGACGACCATGATGCATCCGTCGGGGGTGTCACGACCCATTATCAGGATGCGGATGGTGACGGTCTTGGCAACGGGCAGGTCACGGTTCAGTCCTGCGGGCCCAGCGCAGGCCATGTCTCCAATGACGATGATTGCGATGACGCAACCCCATCCATTGGCGCCCCCACCGTCTATTATCAGGACGCGGACCAGGACGGACTTGGCAATGGACAAGCCTCCCTCCAGGCCTGCGCCCAGCCACAGGGCTATACGCTCAACGCCAGTGACTGCGACGACACCAATATCCATATCAGGCATCCGTCCCGCTGGTTCCGGGACCTGGACACCGACGGTTACGGCGATCCCTATGACTGGCACTACGCCTGCGGCTACCCTGCCGGGCATGTCCAGGTCGCTGAAGACTGCGACGACGCCGACTCCACCGTCCGTCCAGGAGCGGAGGAACTCTGCGATGGCCTGGACAACAACTGCGACGGCCGCACCGACGAAGGCCACCCCTGGTACTGCCGCGGGGACTGGTGACGGAGGATCCGCTCCGCCGGAGGCCTTTGCTCCGGGAAGGGGCCATCCGCCCCGACATGCCGAGGACGCCTCGCCCGTGACCCGGACGTGAAGGACCGCGCGGCCCCGTGATACGAGGGGCCGCGCGGAGTGCCGTCAAGTGGCGACTCCCGGTGCGGGTGTCCTCCCGGGAAGCCACGTTGTTGCGCCGCGCCCGGCACGGGGCTAGGGACAGCCCTCGTATGTCGGCGCTCGCGGAACTGCTCGAAGCCATCCGGGAGGAGTCAGGCCCGGCCACGTGGTCCGCCGGACAGGCCCTGTCTCGCGCGGGGGTTGTGTCGGTGCAATCCGTGGACGAGGAGGAGGTCGTCCTCCGCGTCCGCATCCCCGGCCGCCCCACTCCGCTCACCACCACGCTCTACCCGGAGGACGAAATCTGGGAGTGCGACTGCCGGGGGAAGGTGGACCCCTGCGAGCACGTCATCGCCGCCGCCATCGTCCTCAGGCAGGCGGAGGGAAGGAAGGCCACGGCGGCGTCCCCTGCCCGTCCAGGCACTGCTCCCACCGCCGCGCGCCCCGGCACGGCACCGAAGCCGGAGCGGCTGGTGTACCGCTTCAAGCGCGTGGACGGCGGGCTCCAGTTGGAGCGGCTGGTGGTGCGGCCGGACAACACCGCGCGGCTCCTGGCGCGGAGCCTCACGTCCGTGCTCCAGAACCCGGTGGAGGCCGCGCGCATCCACGTGGATCCGTGTGACCTCCTCGCGGACAAGCTGCTCGCGCAGCCCACGCGGGGCGCCTTGCCGCAGAGCAAGCTGGACGCCCTGCTGCACGTGCTGGAGAAGGCGCGCACGGTCATGTTCGACGGCGCGTTCGTCGCCGTCTCCAACGAGCCGCTCCTCCCGCGCGTCACCGTGGAGGACCGGGGCGAGCAGACCGTCCTCAAAGTGGAGAAGGATCCGCGCATCAACGAGCTGGTGAGCCCCGGCGTCGCGCTGTGCGCGGGCGCGCTCTGCCGGCTGGCCGAGCAGCCCCTCACGGGCGCGAGGCTGGAGAACCTGCCCCAGGAGCGCGTCTTCTCCCCGGAGCAACTGGCGGACTTGACGAGCAAGGTGCTGCCGGACTTCGCGCGGCGCATGCCGGTGGACGTGAAGAGCCGGCGGCTGCCGCCCATCGACCGGACGCTCAAGCCGCGCATCTCGCTGGAGCTCGACAAGCTCGACACGGGGCTCTCGGTGCTGCCCACGCTGGTGTACGGCTCCCCGCCCACCGCGCGCATCGACAACGGGCGGCTGGTGTACCTCCAGGGCGCCGCGCCCGTGCGCGACGAGCCCACGGAGACGAAGCTCATCCACCAGCTCCGCGACGAGCTGAACATGGTGCCAGGCCGGCGTGTGACGGTCCACGGCAAGGAGGCCGTGCAGCTCGCGGACAAGCTGCGCAAGTGGCGCGGCGGCCTCACGGGAAACGCCGCGGGAGTGGTCAGCCCCGACGTGAAGCTCAGGCCCATGCTCACGCTGGACACGGCCACCACCGAAGCAGGCGTGCCGCGAGTGGGCTTCTCGCTCGACTTCCAGGTCGAGGGCCTGGAACCCGGTGTGACGCGCACCGTGGACGCGGGCGCGGTGATGCGGGCCTGGGAGGAGGGCCTGGGGCTGGTGCCGCTGGAGGGCGGAGGCTGGGCGCCCCTGCCCACGGGCTGGCTGAAGGCCCACGGCCAGCGCGTGACGGACCTGCTGGCCGCGAGAGAGCGGGACGGCCATCTCGCGAACCACGCCATCCCTCAACTCACCGGCCTGTGCGAGGCTTTGGAGCACCCTGCCCCGCCGGTCATGGAGCGGCTCGCGCCCCTGGTGCAGGGCTTCGAGAAACTCCCCGAGCCCCAGCTCCCCAAGGACCTCACCGCGACGCTGCGCCCGTATCAGTTGCAGGGCGTGAGCTGGCTCACCTTCCTCAGACAGGCAGGGCTGGGAGGCGTGCTCGCGGACGACATGGGTCTGGGCAAGACGCTACAGACCATCTGCACGCTGGGCCGGGGAACGCTCGTCGTGGCGCCCACGAGCGTGCTGCCCAACTGGGAAGCGGAGGTGAAGCGCTTCCGCCCGTCGCTGAAGGTGTCTGTCTATCACGGCGTGGGGCGCACGCTGGACGAGTCCGCGGACGTGACACTCACCACGTACGCACTGCTGCGCCTGGACGCGGCCATCCTCGCGGCGAAGACGTGGGACACGGTGGTGCTGGATGAAGCCCAGGCCATCAAGAACCCGGACAGCCAGGTGGCGCGAGCAGCATATGAACTGGATGCGGGCTTCCGCATCGCGCTCAGCGGCACGCCCATCGAGAACCGGCTCGAGGAGCTGTGGAGCCTGATGCACTTCACCAACCGGGGCCTCCTGGGTGGGCGCAAGGCGTTCGAGGAGCGCTGGTCCCGGCCGGTGTCGGAGAACCAGAAGGGCGCCGCGGAGGCCCTGCGCGCGCGCATCCGGCCCTTCGTGCTGCGCAGGCTCAAGCGCGACGTGGCGCCGGAGCTGCCCCCGCGCACGGAGGCCGTGCGGCACGTCACCCTCACCGAGCAGGAGCGCGCCGTCTACGACGCGGTCCACGCCGCGACGCGCGAAGAGGTGGTGTCGCAGCTCGAAGAGGGCGGCAGCGTGATGAAGGCCCTGGAGGCGCTGCTCCGGCTGCGGCAGGCAGCCTGCCATCCGGCGCTGGTGCCGGGGCAGCAGGCGAGGACGTCCTCGAAGGTGCAGGCGTTGGTGGAGGCGCTCGGCACGGCGGTGGCGGACGGGCACAAGGCGCTGGTGTTCTCGCAGTGGACGTCGATGCTGGACCTCATCGAGCCCGCGCTGAACGAGGCGGACATCGGGTTCATCCGCCTGGACGGCAGCACGGCGAACCGGGGCGCGGTGGCGACGTCGTTCCAGGACGACAAGGGAGCGCCCGTGATGCTCATCTCGTTGAAGGCAGGAGCGACGGGGCTCAACCTCACGGCGGCGGACCACGTCTTCCTGGTGGACCCGTGGTGGAACCCGTCCGTGGAAGCCCAGGCGGCGGACCGGGCGCACCGCATCGGGCAGCAGCGGCCGGTGATGGTTTATCGGATGGTGTCCCAGGGCACGGTGGAGGAGAAGATCCTCCTGCTCCAGGAGAAGAAGCGGGCCCTGTTCGAGGCCGCGCTCGGCGGCGCCACGGGAGGAGGCGCCGCACTCACGCGCGCGGACCTCATGCAGCTTTTGGACTGAGCCATTCCGAGGCAGGGTGGAGGCCGGCAGTCCCCTCTCCTGCCTTGCCTGCGTGGAGCCGGTGACACTGAACGTCACGCGAGGCATGCGCATCGTCTCGGTGAACAAGGTTCAACCGAGAGGGAGTCACCGCATGCCAGCATCCATTCCCGACAAGATGAGGGCCGCAGCGCTCGACCGCTTTGGAGGTCCGGAGGTCCTGGGCATCAAAACCGTCTCCGTCCCCACCTGTGGTGACGACGAAGTCCTCGTGCGCGTCGCGGCGGCGGGAATCGGCGCCTGGGATTGGATGGAGCGCGAAGGCCAGATGGCCGAGATGATCCCGGGCGGCCCGAAATTCCCCTATGTCCCTGGAGCGGACGGAGCGGGAGAGATTGCCGCGGTGGGCAAGAACGTGAAGGACCATCAGGTCGGCGACCAGGTCTATGGCTCCGCGTTCATGAGCAGCAAGGGAGGTTTCTACGCCGAGTACGTCGTCGTGAAGGCGGACCAGGCGGCGAAGATCCCCAAGGGCTTGAAGGTGGAACAGGCGGCGACGCTCGCCGCGGATGGCCTCACCGCGCTGGAGGGCCTGGAGGACCATCTCCATCTCAAGTCAGGAGAACGCCTGCTCATCTTCGGAGCCAACGGTGGCGTTGGCCACATGGCGGTGCAGTTCGCGAAACGGCTGGGAGCGAAGGTGCTGGCGGTGGCGTCGGGAGACGACGGGGTGGAGCTGGCCCGGAGGATCGGCGCGGACGCGGCCGTGGACGGACGCAAGGGAGACCTCGACAAGGCCTGCCGTGACTTCGCGCCGGACGGCTTCGACGCGGCGCTGGTGCTGGCGAGCGGCGACGCCGCGGAGAAAGCGCTCCAGCACATGAGCAAGACGGGGCGCATCGTCTGGCCGAACGGAGTGGAGCCGGCGCCCAAGGTCCCTGAAGGCATCCAGGCCAAGGCCTACGACGGCATCCCCGGCGGCGACGTCTTGAAACGCATGAATGCGCTGATTGAAGCCGGGCCCTTCCACCTGGAGATTGGCCGCATCTACGCACTGGAGGAAGCCGCGAAGGCCCAGCAGGAGGTGCTCAAGCACCACCTGGGCAAATACGCGATACGCATCCAGTGACGCTCAATGCGGTCCAGCGTCCTCCGTGGCGGGGCTGAGCATGCGCACCGCCACGGAGCGGCATTCAGAACAGACAACCCCGGTGCGCTCCCAGTGCACCTGAGCCTCCAGTTCACTTGGATCCGCGGAGCCTTCGTCCAACCGCCGGACCAACGCCGCGAGCGCCTCCGCAGGATTGCCGCCCAGGTCATCCGAAGGGTCGAGGATGTCCTGCTCGCCTTCCAGCACGAGGCTGAAGCGGTAGTACACGGCGTGGGCGGCGAGGACGCGCCCGCACGTCGCACACGTCTTCGCTTGCGGTCCCGTCATGGCGGCAAGGATAACGGTGATGAATCCCGGCCGCTCGACCGAAAGCCAGACACTGGCCCCGGAGTTCAGTTGCACGAGCCGGGGATCGAACCCGGACGACCCTTGCGAGTCAGCGGATTTTAAGTCCGCTGCGTCTGCCAGTTCCGCCACTCGTGCGATGGACGGAAAGATAGCAGACCCCGCCCGTCCTTGGGCCACCAGGTACGGCCGCCTGGCAGCCGTGCTCGAAACGCCCCACAGAGGCGCCTCCCAGGCGGCCGCCGACGGGTAAGGTGCGCGCCGTGCGGCTGCGGACGCTCATCATCGACAACCACGACTCGTTCACGTTCAACCTCTTCCAGCTGCTGGCGGAGGTGGGCGGGACACAGCCCCTCGTCGTGCGCAACGACGAGCGGTCGTGGCGGGAGCTGCGCGAGCTCACGTTCGACAACATCGTCATCTCCCCGGGCCCCGGCCGCCCCGACCACCCGGCGGACTTCGGCGTCTGCCGCGATGCGCTCCTCGAAGCGGACGTGCCCATCCTGGGTGTCTGCCTGGGCCACCAGGGCCTGGGCCACGTCCACGGTGCGCGGATCCAGCACGCACCGGAGGTCATGCACGGGCGACTGAGCCCCGTGCGCCACACGGGGACGGACCTCTTCCAGGGCCTTCCGCAGGACTTCCAGGTGGTGCGCTACCACTCGCTCTGCCTCGGCCGGCCGCTGCCCGAGGACCTGGTGGAGACCGCCTGGACCCCCGACGGCGTCCTCATGGCCCTGCGCCACGCATCCCTCCCCCGCTGGGGCGTGCAGTTCCATCCGGAATCCATCGCCACCACCCACGGCCGGCAGCTCCTCGCCAACTTCGTCCGCCTGAGCCGGGAGCACCCCACTC
>NZ_RAWK01000222.1 GCF_003612165.1 Corallococcus aberystwythensis
GGAGTCAGGTGCGCTACTGGATAAAGGCTGGCGTCCTCACGCCCGAGCGCGACCTGCCCAGGGGCTTTCTCTGCTTCCGGCTGACACGCGCAGTCGAGCAGCGCATCCAGGCCGCTCTCGCCCGAGGGCGGAAACGACGCAGCCCTCAGCAACCTCACCGCAGTCACACCCATTTCCACTGATACAGGTGTCCTGATGCAGGCTCCGGAAGCAACCACAGCGCCAGGTACACGGTACTCGTCGCGACGATGGTGGTGAGCACCGCGCGCTGATCCGTCATCCCCACCAGCGCGTCCGCCGTCTCCTCCCACACCGAGCCCAGCGCGATGGCGAACGCCAGTGACCGCCGTCCGTCCTCATCCAGCACAGGCCCGCCATCCAGCAATTGGAGGCAGTCACCAGGGGTTTGCTTGCGCTGGCACCACCGCCCGTACGCGCTCGCCAGCTCCCGGTCGCCATCGTCCACCAGCAGCCGGGCACGCGAAGGCTCCGCCACGGAGACCAGTCCCAAGCGCCCGCGAACATGGGCATACGCCCCCTCACGATGACGCGGGGACACCGGCGCATCCTCCGCCAGCGTCCGCACGGCCTCCGTGAACGCGTCCTCCTCCAGCTCCACGGGCTCGATCTCCGCCCGAGGCACATGGACGACTGGCGCCCCACGCCCCGTCTTCAGCCGGATGCTCCGCGCCGCCGAACACCCCGTGCCCAGCAGCAACAACAGCACCACAAGTGCCCAGCTCCGGCATGAGGACATGGACGCCTCCAGGGCCTCCATCCTCGACCGCGCGGACTCACCTCAACCAGGACCTCCCGCGAACAGCGCGGGAGCCAACCGTCACGGGGCGGGCGACGACGGACCCACGACCCCGGCGTCCTCGCTCACGGGCCCCGCGTCCGGCGCCTCCACGGGAACACCGGCGTCCTCCACCGTGCCCGCATCCGGAGCCGCCACGGTCGCGGCCTTCCCCGACGGCACCACCGCGCTCCACGCGGGCTTCGTGGCCCCCAGCACCTCTTCCTGAGTCGTGCCCGGCCCCACCAGCAGGTCCACCACCGGCGACTGCGACGGGTCTCCCTTCCGCCCGCCACCGAAGCGGTCATTCACCGGCTCTCCCGGAGCGATGCCCATGGCCATCAGCCGCTGGTTCGCGGTCGTGTCCCCGCCGAACATCCCGCCCAGCGACACGCGCCGCTCGATGGTCGCGCCCGTCACCGCCACGCCGTAGCCCCAGTCCGCGCTCGCGTGCGCGCCCAGGAAGCGGTCCGGCACCGTGAACATCACCGTGCGCCCGCTCACCTGGATGATGGTGGGGAAGAACACCCGCGCCTCCAGCTCCCGCTCCGTGGCCGCGTTCAGCTCCGCCTCCACCTTGCCGCCAATCCCTCCCGACTTCTTCTCGTACGCATCCAGCGCCACCTGCCGCCAGTGCTTGCGCAGCGTCTCGCGAGCCTCATAGGGGCGCGGCGTCAGCACCACCACCTTCTCCCAGCCCGAATCCGCCGCCAGCGTGAGTCCGCGCCCCGGCAGCGTGTCCGTGCCTCCGGAGCCAGGCACCCGGTCCTGGTCGACGTACAGGTCCACGTTGAACGTGTAGAAGCCGTGCCGCGCGCGCTCCGCGACCGTCGCTCCCTCCAGGTCCACCGACTGCGCGCGCGAGGGCCTCGCGATGGGGTGCGCGAACGTCACCTCGAACCGCGTCGCCTCTCCGTCCGCGAACGCCGCCACCGACACCACGTCCAGGTCCCCGCGCCCCAGGTCCGTCCGGCGCGGATACACCAGCTCGCCGTCGCCGTGGTCATCCCCCACCGGATCCGTCAGCCGGAACAGCAGCGCGTCCTCGCGCGTCTTGCCGCCGGAACACGCGGCCAGGGTGGAGGCGAGCAGGAGCGCGGACACGCGGGAGCGCACGAACATGGAAGGGCACCTCATGCACGAAGGGACGGCCCGTCAGGTGTACCGCGCGGTGCCCCAAACGCAAGGAGCCCGGAGTGCCTTCACAGGCGCCCCGGGCTCCTCCTGCATCAACCCCGTGCCCCGCCGGAAGCGGAGCGCGCGGTGACTAGAACTGCGCCTTCATGAACGCCTTGACGCGCATCTGCTCGAAGCTGCGCTCTTCCAGGCTGTTCCAACCGCCGTTGCGGTTGGTGAAGCCGCGCGAACCCACCGCCACGTTGTGGTCGGCCGCGATGGTGTCGTCCGCGTACTGCACCACGTAGCCGTCGCCGAAGTCCGGACGGAACGTGCCGAACGCGTACTGGCCCTCCAGGCCGAACTCCACGCCGGACAGGATGTAGCGCGCCTTCACCAGCACCTGGTTCTTGTTGTGCTTGCCGGACGCCATCTCGTGGTTGTTGTACGCCTGGAACGCCGTGTTGCCGTCCAGCAGGTCCGCGAAGAACTTGGAGTAGCTGGCGGACACGTACAGGTCGTCCGTGAACTGGTAGCCCGCGCCCGCCGTGAACGTCGTGTAGTCCAGCTGGCGGTCGTCGTCCCCGATGTTGTCGAACGGCTTGAACTGGTAGCCCGTGTCACCCTGGCTGTTGGTGATGACGTTCGGGTTGCCGTAGAGGCCGGAGGTGCTGTTGCCGGGGCTGTACTCGTTGACGAGCGAGTTGTCGCACGCCACCGCGCCGCCCGGGCACGCGCCCGCCGCGAACGGCAGGAAGCGCGGGTCGTTCAGGCGCTTGTCCGTCTCGTGGATGTACTTGAACTTGCCGAACACATCGATGCCCTTCAGCACGTCCACCACGTACTTGGCGCGCAGCGCGACCAGGTGCGTCTTCTTGTCCTGGAAGGGCTGGTAGGCCGTGCGGAAGTTGTGGCCCACGCCGGAGTCCAGCTCCGTGCCGGGGTACTGGCTGTCACCCAGCGCCTTGTCCGCGCTGCCGTACGCCTGCCAGTTGGTGTTGTAGGTGATGAAGGAATACTCACCGCCCAGCTCCAGCGCGCCGTTGGTGTAGACCGGGTTCGCCGTCGCGCCCTTCCAGCCGATGGCCGTCTCCGCCATGGGCTCGTCGAAGTCCGTGAAGTCGTTGTCCACGTTGATGGTCGCGACCTGCTGGGCCTCGCTCGTCCAGCCGCCGTAGCCGATGCGGGTGGGGTTGCCCTTGTAGATGCCGTAGGCCGCGTTGGACGGACCGGGGAACGCGAAGCTGCCGTCGTGACCCTCCGTGAGGAGCACGTCCGCCTCGCGGCGGCTGGCCATCACCGCCACGTAGTCCGCGCCGATGCTGAAGAGCTGGAAGTTCAGCGAGATGCCCACGTCCAGCGGGTCGTTGAGGGACGCGTTCAGCATGTACGTCTGGTCCGTGTGGTGGCCGGCCAGCACCGCGCTGTAGCCGCCCACGCCGAAGCTCTTCGGCGACAGCACGGGGTCCGCGTTGGAGTACGACGAGTACACCGCGCCGCGCACGTCCAGCCACGAGCCCATGTGCAGGCCCGCCTTGAGGCCGCCCACGCCGTTGCGGTAGCGCGGCGTCAGGTCACGGCCGTCGTCGACGTTCGTGTCCTCCGGGTTCACTTCCTGGTCGTTCGCGTACTGGAAGATGCCACCCACGTCGAACAGCTCGGAGGCGGTGTACTTCGCCTGGAAGCCGTACGCCGCGTCACGCGCGTGGAAGGCGCCCGTGCTGAAGTTCGGGCCGGCCCACAAGCGGGGCAGCGAGATGCGCGCCGCGTCCCACGTGAGCTTCCGGTTGAAGTTGGAGCCCTGCAGCATGATGGCCGCCGCGTTGTCGCGGTCGATGTAACGGACGCGGCCGATGACGAACGGGTCGAACTGGCCCAGGTCCGTCGCGCCGATGAGCGCCGAGTCGATGAGGTAGCCCGGACGCAGCGTCACGGACATGCCGCGCAGCTTGATGTACTGGTTGGAGCGCGGGTCGAACTCGCCGCAGTCGCCCGCGGTGCAGTTGGTGGCCGTGTTGCTGCCGCCGAAGCCGCCGAAGTTCGTCCAGAAGTTCTGGTTGAAGCGGCTGTGGATGCGGCCGTTGACCTCCACCTGCGGGGAGATCTTCGCGTTCAGCAACAGCTCCAGCTCCGTGCCGATGCCGTTGTCGCCGTAGCCCTCACCGGGCACGGTGGTGAAGTTGTACATCGCGCCCTGGTCGCGCTGCGTGCCCCAGAGGTACTTCGTATAGGTCGTGCCACCAATGGTGAGCTTGGGGCCGCTGTCCTGCGCCATGGCCGCCCCGGGAATGAGGCCGACCGCCACGGTGAGCGCGCACGCTCCCCGCACCACGTTCTTGCGATTCTTCATGATGTTCTGGAAAACCCTTCTCGAAAGCTTTGAACCAGAGGGGGGTCATCCCCTCTCCCGGGCCGCCGCGGGTCCTCCACGGCAGCCCTCCCCGTGTTGCATCAAACCTTGAAACGGACTGTTTTGAACAGTCCGCCACCGACTACTTCGTCGGCGTAGCGGTCGTCGGCGCCGGAGCGACCGTCGTTCCAGCCGGAGCGGCCGGCGTGGGCGCCGGAGCCGGGGCCGGAGCCGCCGCCGGAGCGGGCGCCGGGGCAGGAGCCGCCGCCGCGCCACCCTGGGCCGCCGGGCGCTTCTCGCCGGAGACCATCTTCAGCGTGGCCTTCTTCGTGGCGGAACCGTCACCCGCGCACTCGTACGCGAGCATGTCGTACTGAGCCTTGATTTCAGAGCTGTCGCCCTTGCCCTGACCCGCGAGCACGTCGATCACGTGCGGATCGCAGTTGAAGTCGGAGCCGCCGCCGAAGCGGTGCTGGCCCTCGTACTCGTTGACGCGGCGGGTGAGCAGGTCGTTTTCCGCGGGGAAGCCCTCGTTGGACTGCATGACGACCTGGTAGCCCCACGTGGAGGGGTCACCGGCGCCCAGGTCGGAGTTCATGACCGTGGCGGTGATCTTGTTGCCGGAGGCGCGCACCTTGGTGGGCACCACGATGGCGCCCTTCATCGCGCCGGCCTTGTTGTTGGCCTCCGCGCGCACGCGCGACGAGCCCTGCGGCGAGATGACGATGACCTTGTCCCACGCGTCTTCCGGCGCGAAGGAGACGTTCAGGCCCGGGGGGCTGTCGGTGAAGCCGCTGCCGGCCTTGTGGTCCGTGTCGATGAAGATGAAGACCTCCTGCACGGAGAAGCCGTCCGCCATCTTCCAGGGGTTCTCCAGCGACGCCTTCAGCTGGATTTCCACGTCCGTCTTGTTGCCGCCCTGGTCCAGCTTGAAGCCGGTCAGGTCGAACGAGCCGGCCTTGTACACGGGGTCCGTCGGGTAGGTGTACTTGCCCGGGCCCTTGTCGTCGCCGGTGGGGTCCTTGAACGACACCTTCCCGGCCAGGGCCGGCGCCGCGGACAGGGAAGCGGCCAGGGTGAGGACTGCGATGCGGGGGTTGATCATGGGGGTGTTTGCTCCTTGCAACGACAGACGAAAAAGAACCGCGAAGAACGACCGGGGACTAACCCTTCACGCCACCGGCGGTGAGCCCGGAGACGAGGTACTTCTGCAGGAAGAGGAAGAGGAACACGACGGGCACGGACACGATGATGGAGCCGGCCGCGAAGTAGCCCCACTGCTGGCTGAAGCCGCCCACGAAGAAGCGCAGGCCCACCGGCGCCGTGTACATGGCTTCCTGGTCCATGAACGTCGCCGCGAGGATGAACTCGTTCCACGCCGTCATGAAGCTGAACAGCGCCGTCACAGCCACCGCGGGCTTGGCCAGCGGCAGGATGATGCTCCAGAAGATGCGCCCCGGGGACGCGCCGTCCATCAGCGCCGCCTCCTCCAGGTCCTTGGGGATGGTGTCGAAGTAGCCCTTGAGCATCCACACGCTGAACGGGATGGACGTGGTGGCGTACACGATGATGAGCCCCAGCCGGCTGCTGCCCAGGCCCAGCCACTGCACCAGGATGATGTAGAGGGGAATCAGCATCAGCGTGCCCGGGAACATCTGGGACACGAGGAACGCCATCATGCCCGCGCGCTGCCCAGGGAACTTGAAGCGGCTGAAGGCATACGCCGCCGTGCACGCCATGAAGACGCCCAGCACCGTGGTGCCAATGGCCACGATGGCGCTGTTGAGCATCCACTTCGCGAACGGCTGATCCGCCATCACCGACGTGAAGTTGGAGAAGGAGAAGCTCTCCGGCCACGGCGTCACCGCGCGCAGCCGGTCCCAGAAGGTGGGGTTCTCCGGCAGCGTGGCGATGGCCAGGCTCTGCTTGCCGGAGAAGGCCAGGCTCACCACCCAGAGGATGGGGTAGATGGTGAAGAGGGTGAAGGCGATGAGCACCGCGTGCAGCGGCAGGTGGGGGATGCCTTCGCGACGTTCAGAGAAGAGCGCCATGGGGTTTACGCGGCCTCCGTGGCGCGGCTCATGCGGTTCTGCACCATGCTGTAGATGAGCAGGATGCCGAAGATGACGGTGGAGTACGCCGCCGCGTAGCCGTGGCGGTAGCGCTCGAAGGCGAACTTGTACGCCTGCGTGACAAGGATCTCCGTGGAGCCGCCCGGGTCTCCGCCCGTCACCAGGAAGATGATGTTGAACATGTTGAAGGTCCACACCACCGACAGGATGACCGCGGGCACCAGCGCGGGCTTCAGCGCGGGCAGCGTGATGGCGGTGAACTGCTGCCACCGGTTGGCGCCGTCCACGCGCGCCGCTTCATACAACTCGCCGGGGATGGACTGGAGCGCGCCCAGCGACACCACCATCATGAACGGGAAGGACAGCCAGCCGTTGGTGGCCAGCGCGGTGAAGAACGACGTGAAGGGCGAATCGAACCACGCCAGGCCGTCCCCGCCGAACATCCGGATGACGTGGTTCACCACGCCGAACTGCTGGTGGAACATGCCCTTCCAGATGAGCGCGGTGATGTAGTTGGGCATGGCCCACGGCAGGATGAGCAGCACGCGGTACACCGGCCGCATCTTCAGATTGGGCACGTTGAGCGCCAGCGCGAGCAGCAGGCCCACCGTCACGCCGATGGTCACGTTCGTCACCGTCCACACGATGGTGAACAGGAGCGTGTAATAGAAGTTCAGGTAGTTGAAGACCAGCGAGCCGTCCGCCGCCGTCTTCGCGAAGCTGAAGTCGCCCAGGATGTCCACGTAGTTGCGGAAGCCCACCCACAGCTCCGACAGGGGCTGGCTGCTGTTGTAGAGGTTGGCGTCCGTGAACGACAGCGTGATGCCGTAGGCGAAGGGGAAGAACACCAGCACCACCATGCCCACCATGGCCGGCGCGATGTACGCGTACGCCTGCCGGTACTCCACCGTCGTCCGCACCGCCCGGTGCAGCGCACCCAGGCCGATGAAGAGCAGCACCGCCAGCCCCAGCACGCCCAGCGCGCCCAGCGCCTTGCCCGCGTTGCCGCGCACCCGCGCGCCTTCGGCCGCGAGCTTGTCCGCGTCCGGCGCGCCGGAGTCCGTCAGCTTGCCCAGCGGGCGGCGCATCGCGTCCGCGTCCCACGCGCCGGGCTTCAGCGCGGGCTCCGCCTTCAGGTTGTTGGAGGCGATGAGCGCCTGGGCCTTCTCGCCGCGCGTGCGCAGCTCCGCGCTGACGGCGTTCTCCGTCTCGCGCAGCTCCGCGTCCAGCGCGCGCAGCGAATAGACGGTGTAGCCACCCAGGCCCGCCAGGAACAGCGCCGCCGCCACCGCCACGCGCACGCCCTGGCGCGACAGCGCGAACACCGCCGCCGCGCACGCCGCCAGCGGCAGCAGGAACGCCAGCAGCACCGGCGTCCACGAGGGCGGGTTCGCGTTCACCACCGCCGGGGTGAGCGTCTCCACGGAGCCCACCACCTGCCCGTCCACCTCCACGGGCGCGGACAAGAGGCGGCTCTTGCCCCCGTCGAGCAGCTCGGACTCCACCTCCGCCTTGCGCGCCCCGCCCTCCTCGCGGTTCGTCTCCACCGCGGCGCGCAGGCGCTGGCCGCGGTCGTACAGCGGCTTCTCCTCGCGAGACAGCCGGCGCGGCGCCGCCTTGTCCCCGGTGTCATCCGGGAAGGTGGACGCTTCCAACTTGATGCCGCTGAAGGCGATGACGCGCACGGAGCTGCCCGGCACCCCGGGCCAGCCCGCCACCACGGCGCGCACGCTGTCGCCCGTGCCGCCCGCGCGCTGCACCAGGTCCACCAGCCCCAGCAGGGACACGGCGGCCGTGCGCTGCTCGCGCTCCGCCGCGCGCTCCTGGTTGGCGTTGCGCAGCAGCCCGTGCGCCAGGAACAGGGACACGCCCAGCGCCAGGGCGAGCCCCACCAGCACGCGTCCCCAGTGGCCCCCCGCACGGCCCACGGGCCCCGGAGTCGAGGGGTCCGTCACGGCGTCGTGCTGGGAGGTGCGGACCGGCGTGGAGCTGCCGGCCGCGGAAGAGGGCTGCTGGGGGGCGTTCTGGCTCACTTCAGGTCCTCACTTACTTCTTGCGCAGGCCGGCGACGTCCTTCGCCACGCTCTTCTGGGCCGCGTCCAACGCCGCCTTGGGGGTGGCGGTGTTCTTGAACACGGTGTTCATCGCGCTGGTGGCGGGGGTCCAGACCATGGACATCTCCGGCAGGTTGGGCATGGGCACCGCCACGTCCACCTGGTCCTTCATGGCCTTGAGCAGCGGATCCGCGGACACCTTCGCGTCCTGGTACACGGACTGGTTCGCGGGGCTCTGGCGGCCCTCCAGGGCCAGCGTCTTCGCGGGGCCCGCGTCCGTGAGGAACTTCGCGAAGTCGTACGCTGCTTCCTTGTTCTTCGACGGGGCGGCCACGTACACGCCCTCCACCGTCATCCAGGGCTTCATCGGCGTGCCCTTGTTCTCATCCAGCGTGGGCAGCCGCGCCAGGCCGTAGTCCACGCTCTTGGCCACCTCGCCCAGGAACCACGGGCCGGAGAACACCATCGCGGCCTTGCCCTCGTTGAAGAGCGAGGTGATGAGCGCGCTGGAGGGCTCCGCGGGGAGGATGGCGTCCTTGTTCTTCCACTTGAGGACCTGCTCCACCGACTTCACGTTGGCGGGCGAGTTCATCGTGGGGGCGTTCTTCGCGTCGAACACGCCGCCGCCGAAGCCGTTCATCACCGCCGCGTGGTAGTAGAAGTCGTTGTACGCGTACGCCAGACCGAAGCGGCCCGCCTTCGCGTCGGTGAGCTTCTTGGCCATCGTCACCAGCTCGCCGGACGTCTTGGGCGGCGTGGGGACCAGCTTCTTGTTGTAGATGAGCGTGATGACCTTGTAGTTCAGCGGCAGGCCGTACGCCGTCCCGCGGTAGGTCATCGCCTCCATCGTCGTGGGGATGAAGCGCTTCTTCGTCGCGTCATCCAGGAAGAAGTCGATGGGCTCCACCGTGTTGCCCGCTTCAATCCAGCCGCCCAGGCGGTCCTGCGCGAAGATGAAGAGGTCCGGGCCCTTGCCGCGCGGCACGGTGGCGCTGATCTTGTCCGCGTAGGCGTCGTAGGGCACCGCCAGCGTGGTGACCTTGACCTTGCCTTCGTTCGCCTTGTTGTACTCGGCGACCACCTTCTCCAGCGCGGCCTTCTCCTCCGCGCGGTAGGCGTGCCAGAGCACCAGCTCCGTGGCGGCGAAGGACGGGACGGGCAACAGGCCGACTGCGCACAGACAGAGGGCCGCGAGCAACGTTCGCAGGTGCGTCATTGGGAAAATCCTCCGGATATTCAAACGGAAAGCCGCAGCTCGGATTCAGCGTCGAAGAGATGCAGGAACTCCAGCTCCACCGTCACGGGCACGGTGACACCGGGCTCCGGGGTGGCCTGGGGCGGCAGGCGGAAGACCAGCGGGTTGTCTCCCAGGCGGGCGTGCACGATGAGCTCGTTGCCCAGGGGCTCCACCAGCTCCACGCGCGCTTCCACGGGCGAGGACTCGCCGCGCGCGGTGGCGCCCGCGGGCAGGATGTTGTCCGGACGCAGGCCCACCTTCACCTTGCGTCCGCCCTTCCCCGCCGTCGCCGCGCGCAGCTTCTGGGGTACGGGCAGCCGGAAGCCGTCACCGGTGAGCGACGCGCCGTCCGCGTCCAGCGTGGCGGAGAGCATGTTGATGGGCGGCATGCCGATGAACTGCGCCACGAACACGTTGACCGGCTTCTCGTAGACCTCCAGCGGCGTGCCCAGCTGCTGGAGCTTGCCGTCCTTCATCACCGCGATGCGGTGGCCCATCGTCATCGCCTCGACCTGGTCGTGCGTGACGTAGACGGACGTGACCTGGAGCCGGTGCTGCAGCTTCTTGATCTCCGAGCGCATCTGCACGCGCAGCTTCGCGTCCAGGTTGGAGAGCGGCTCGTCGAAGAGGAACACCGCCGGCTTGCGCACGATGGCGCGGCCCAGGGCCACGCGCTGGCGCTGACCGCCGGACAGCGCCTTGGGCTTGCGGTCCAGGAGGTGCGTGATGCCGAGGATTTCCGCCGCCTCGTCCACCAGCTTGTCCATCTCCGGCTTGGGCGTCTTGCGGATCTTGAGGCCGAACTCCAGGTTCTGCCGCACGGTCATGTGCGGATAGAGCGCGTAGTTCTGGAACACCATGGAGACGTCCCGGTCCTTCGGCGGCAGCGCGTTCACCGCGCGCGGGCCAATGGAGATGGTGCCCCCGGAGATCTCCTCCAGGCCGGCGATCATCCGGAGCGCCGTGGACTTGCCGCAACCGGACGGCCCCACGAGGACCATGAACTCATGGTCGCGGATATCGAGGTTGAGCCCCTCGATGACCGACACGTCTCCGTACCGCTTCGCCACGTCCTTGAACGACACGCCGGCCATCTAGGTTCTCCAGCAAGAGCCCCGCTCGCGCTGGTGACAACAGCACGTCCGGGTCAGGTTCTGCGCATGCACCGCCGGGTGCCTCACGGCACGCGTCCGAGGATGCGCGCGGACAGCGGCGGCAGCGCCAGGTCCAGCGTGGCGCCCGCCTTCGTCCGCCCTCCGTTCAGCAGGTCCTCCACCTCGCCGACGCCCGCCCACGCTTCCGGCCACGGCACCGACGCCGTGCCCTTCGTCTTGCCGCGGTTCACCGCCACCACCACCGTGTCGCCCGACGCCTCGTCCCGCCGCTGGAAGACATACACATCGCCCTCCGTGGCGAGCGGCGCGTGCGCGCCCCGCGACAGGGCCGGGTGCGCGCGGCGGATGGCGATGAGGCGCTTGTAATACTCGCGCAGGGACTCGTCGCGTTTCTGGCCCGCGCCGGGCTTCACCGCCTGCTTGCCCCACGGCATGTCGCTGCGGTTCCGCGGCCAGTCTCCGCCCGCGCGGCCCACTTCCTCGCCGTAGTAGATGACGGGGATGCCGGCGGCGGTGAGCTGCAGCGCGGCGGCAAGCCGGAAGAGGGGCACGTTGCCCTGCAGCTGGTGCAGCGCTCCGTCCACGTCGTGCGACGACAGGAAGTGCGCCAGGTGGTGCCCCGGCGTCACCTTCGCGCGCGACTGGAGGTAGCGGTCGAACGCCACCGCGCGGCCACGGCCCTGGATGAAGGCCAGCGCGTTGCCCACGAAGGCGAAGTCAAACCCTGCGTCCATCTCATCCGGGGTGAAGTACGGCTCCAGCACCTGCACGTCGCCGCCCCACACCTCGCCCAGGAGGAAGAAGTCCGGGGAGATTTCCGCGCGCGTGCGGCGGCGGTGTTCCTTCCAGAAGTCGTGCGCCACGTGCTTCACGGTGTCCAGCCGGAAGCCGTCCACGCCGGAGCGCTTCGCCCAGTCGATCTGCGCGTCCAGGAGGTACTTCGCCACCTCTGGCCGCTCCGTCTTGAAGTCCGGCAGGCCCGCCACGCACGTCGTGAGGTCATCCGAACCGCAGGTGCCCTTCTCCTCCGAGCGCAGCCAGTCCGGGTGGTCCTTCAGGTAGCGCGAGTTGTAGCCCGGGTGGTTGTAGACGACGTCCAGCAGCACGCGGATGCCGCGCGCGTGCGCCGCGTCCACCAGCGCCTTGAAGTCCGCCTCCGTGCCGAAGCGCGGATCCAACGCCTGGAAGTCGTCCGCCCAGTAGCCGTGGTAGCCCCAGTCCGGGAAGCCGGAGCCGGTGACGAAGCCGGGGATCTGCTTGAGCAGCGGCGTCACCCACAGCGCCGTCACGCCCAGCGACGACAGCTCGTCCAGCTTCGCGGTGAGCCCCTTCAGGTCACCGCCGTGGAAGGTGCCCGCCGCCTTCACGTCGCCCTTCTCATTGTTGGAAGGGTCGCCGTCCGCGAAGCGGTCCACCACCACGAAGTACAGGACCTCATCCGCCCAGGGCCGCGCGGGTTCCTGCTTCGCCGGAGCCGGAGCGGGCTGCGCGGGCGCGGCCTCCTTCACGGGTTCGGGGGCGGGGGTGGCCGGAGCCTCCGTCGCGGGCGCGGCGGGCTGCGTCGCGGCGGCCTCCGGTGCGGGTTGCGTCGGAGTGGGGGCCGTGGCGCACCCCGCCAGACACAGGGCGACAAGTCCCTGGAGCATCGGGCGCCACCAACCACGGTGGGAGACAGCGTTCGGTTGTGGGCAGGGAAGACGTGGGGACATCTGGGCGCGGCACTGTATCCAACAGTCTGGAAATGCGTGAAGGGGCGTCGGAACAATCGGCTGATGGCGCAACGCGCCATGTCCCGGATGTCTTCCTCTGCACATCCGTGTGACGCATGGCGCGAGCGGACTCAACGGAGCGCGCGGTTCCTGCCGCACTGCGTCTCGTTTTGGGGGCCTTTCGCATCCGACGTCACGGGGTGGATCCGCCGGTCCCAACTCGGATCATCCAGAGGGTCACGCAAACCGTGAAAGCGACCCTGGATCACCCGTGACAGGAGTGGCTGCTACGGTGCCCGGGATTTCCACCCCCCTGGAGGTTTCCCCTGAGAGCATCCTTCGCAACTCCCCGCATGACGCGAGCGCTCGCGTTTGGCGGGCTGCTGGCGGCGCTGTTTCCGCTGGCGTCACTGGCGGCGCCCACGTCCGTGACTGTCATTGGCGACCTGCAGACGGGCGCTGGCTGTGCCGCCAACAACGACCCCACCTGCGCGCAGACGGCGCTGACGTACGACACGGACGACGACAAGTGGCAGGGCTCGTTCAACGTGAAGGCGGGCACCTGGCACTTCAAGGTCGCGCTGGACGGTTCGCTCGCGCAGACGCACGGCGGGCCTGGCGGCGCGGACGTGGTGCTGACGCAGGCCACGGAAGGCGCGGTGAAGTTCTACTTCGACGCGAACACCCTGTACGTGACGAGCAGCCGCTCGGGCACCATCGCCACGGTGGCGGGCTCGTTCCAGAGCGAGCTGAGCTGTCCGGGTGACTGGCAGCCGGACTGCCTGCGCTCGATGATGCAGGACCCGGACGGCGACGGCATCTACACCTTCACCACGAAGGCGCTGCCCGCGGGCAACTACGCGTGCAAGGTCGCGCTCGACGAGAACTGGGGCACTGCCTATCCGGGCTCCGACGCGTCGTTCGCGGTGGAGAGGGACGGCCAGGAGATGATCTTCACCTTTGACTCCGGTGCGACCAAGAAGGTGACCATCCGCGCCGCGGACGCTCCGGCGGGGAACCTGCTGCTGGCGCGGGCGCACTGGATTGCGCGCGACACCCTGGTGTGGAGCCCGGAGGTCGCGGCCCCCGAGGGCACGGTGTTCAAGCTGCACACGGCGCCCACGGGCGGCATGACGCTGAACAGCGCCGGCGTGCAGGGCGGCACGACGGTGGCGCTGACGGAGTCACCCGCCGGGCTCACCGCCGCGCAGGCGCTGCGCTTCCCGAACCTGATGGGCCGCAAGGTGTTCAAGCTCGCGGAGGCGGACGTGGCCAACGCGGCGACGTGGCTCAAGGGCCAGGTGGCCGTGTCCGCGACGAACGCGGCGGGCGTGACGCTGGACGCCACCAGCGTGCAGTTCGCGGGAGTGCTGGACGACCTGGACGCGTATGACGGGCCGCTGGGCGCCACGTTCGAGAACGGCATCCCCACGCTGCGCCTGTGGGCCCCCACGGCCAAGGGCGTGAACCTGCTCCTGTTCGCGGACGGCAGCCCGTCATCCGCCACCACCCGCGTGCCCATGACGGCCGGCGCCCAGGGCGTCTGGAGCGTGACGGGCGACGCGTCGTGGAAGAACCGCTTCTTCCTCTACGAGGTGGAGGTCTACGCCCGCAAGGAAGGCAAGGTCGTCACCAACCGCGTCACGGACCCCTACTCCGTGGCCCTCTCCATCAACAGCGAGCTGAGCCAGATCGTGGACCTTTCGGACCCCACGCTCGCGCCGCAGGGCTGGAGCACGCTGGCGAAGCCCGCGCTGGAGGCCCCCGAGGACATCGTCCTCTACGAGCTGCACGCGCGCGACTTCAGCATCAACGACCCCACGGTGCCGGAGAACGAGCGCGGCACGTTCAAGGCGTTCACGCGGGACTCGGACGGCATGAAGCACCTGACCCGGCTGGCGAAGGCGGGCCTCACGCACGTGCACCTGTTGCCGGTGTTCGACATCGCGACCATCAACGAGGACCGCGCGCAGCAGCAGCACCCGCAGGGCGACCTGGTGTCGCTGCCGGCGGACTCCGACCAGCAGCAGGCGGCGGTGAAGGCCGTGGCGGACCTGGACGGCTTCAACTGGGGCTATGACCCGTTCCACTACACGGTGCCGGAGGGCAGCTACTCCACCAACGCGCAGGGCACGACGCGCACGGTGGAGTTCCGGGAGATGGTGCAGTCGCTCAACCAGCACGGCCTGCGCGTGGTGATGGACGTGGTCTACAACCACACCAACTCCTCCGGGCAGGACGCCAAGAGCGTGCTGGACCGCATCGTCCCCGGCTACTACCACCGCCTCAGCGACGACGGCGACGTGATGACGAGCACCTGCTGCCAGAACACCGCGTCCGAGAACGCGATGATGGAGAAGCTGCTCATCGACTCCGTGGTGACGTGGGCCACGGCGTACAAGGTGGACGGCTTCCGCTTCGACCTGATGGGCCACCACATGAAGTCCAACATGGTGAAGCTGCGCGCCACGCTGGACGCGCTCACCGTGGAGAAGGACGGCGTGGACGGCAAGGCCATCTATGTCTACGGCGAGGGCTGGGACTTCGAAGAGGTGGCCAACAACGGGCGCGGCACCAACGCCGCGCAGCTCAACATGGCGGGCACGGGCATTGGCACGTTCAACGACCGCCTGCGCGACGCGGCCCGCGGCGGTGGCCCCTTCAGCGGCCTGCAGGACCAGGGCTTCATCAGCGGCCTGCTGTCCGACCCCAACAGCACCAACCAGGGCACGGAGGCGGAGCAGAAGACCCGGCTGCTGCTCTACGGTGATTGGATCCGCGTGGGCCTGACGGGCAACCTGAAGGACTACTCGCTGGTGGACGCCACCGGCAAGTCCGTGACTGGCGCGGAGGTGAAGTACAACGGTGGAGCCCCGGTCGGCTACACGCTGGACCCGCAGGAGGTCATCACCTACGTCTCCGCGCACGACAACGAGACGCTGTTCGACGCGGTCCAGCTGAAGGCGCGCCGCGACCTGCCCATGGCGGAGCGCGTGCGCATGCACAACCTGGGCATGTCGCTGGTGGCGCTGGGCCAGGGCATCCCGTTCTTCCACGCGGGTGATGAACTGCTGCGCTCCAAGTCGCTGGACCGCAACAGCTACAACTCCGGTGACTGGTTCAACAAGGTGGACTGGACCTACCAGTCCAACAACTGGGGCGTGGGCCTGCCTCCGGCCCCGGAGAACACGGGCAACTGGCCGCTCTTCGGGCCGATGTTGGCGGACCCGGCGCTCAAGCCGGCGAGCGCGGACATCCTCCGGGCGCGCGACCACTTCGAGGAGATGCTGACCATCCGCAAGAGCTCGCGGCTGTTCCGCCTGCGCACCGGTGACGAGGTGAAGCAGCTGGTGCACTTCGAGAACACCGGCCCGGACCAGATTCCGGGCCTCATCGTGATGGCCATGCAGGACCACGGCACGAACGCCGAGGGCAAGCGCGCCATCGTGCTGTTCAACGGCACGGACGACGCCCAGACGTTCAAGGCGGACGGGTACAAGTCCCTGAAGCTCAAGCTGCACCCCGCGCAGCAGGCGTCCACGGACCCGGTGGTGCGCACGTCCGCGTACGACGCGGCCACGGGCGGCTTCACGGTGCCGGCGCGCAGCACCGCGGTGTTCGTCACCGACGACGCGGTGGTGGACCCGGATCCGGATCCGCAGGACCCGGAAGACCCCCAGGACCCCCAGGACCCGGACGAGTCCGACGGCTGCAACTGCCAGAGCACGGTGCCCGGCCCGCTGGGCGCCACCAGCCTGCTGATGCTGTGCGGCCTGGCGCTGAAGCTGCGCCGCCGCCGCGCGTAGGCTGAAGGTCAGCGACTGGAAATGAAGCGGGCCCCGGATGCGAAGCGCGTCCGGGGCCCGTGGTGTTTCAGGAGCAGGAAAGGCTCAGGGGACGGTGAGGATCTCCGCGCCCGTGTCGGTGACGAGCAGGGTGTGCTCGAACTGGGCGCTGCGCAGCCCGTCCGCGGTGACGACGGTCCAGTCGTCGTTCCACGTGCGGTGGTCCCAGTGGCCCTGGTTGATCATCGGCTCCACGGTGAAGATCATCCCGGGCTGCATGACCGTGTCGGCCTCCGGCTCGTAGTAGTGGGGAACCTGGAGGGCCGTGTGGAACGTCTCCCCGATGCCGTGGCCGCAGTAGGCGCGCACCACGCTGGTGCCGTTCTTCACGGCGTGGGCCTCCACCGCGCGGCCAATGTCGCTGATGGGCCGGCCCGGCTTCACCGCGGCGATGCCGATGTCCAGGCACTCCCTGGCAATCTGGACGAGGCGCTGGTGCTGCGGCTCCACGTTGCCCACCAGGTACGTGGCCGAGCAGTCGCCGTGGACGCCATCCAGGTAGATGGTGATGTCCAGGTTGACGATGTCGCCGTCCTCCAGCGCGCGGCTGTCGGGGATGCCGTGGCAGATGACCTCGTTGACCGAGGTGCAGAGCGACTTGGGGAACTTGTGGTAGTTGAGCGTGCTGGGGTAGCCGCCGCGCTTGAGGTAGGCCTCGTGCGCGATGGCGTCCAGTTCGTCCGTGGTGATGCCCACGCGCACGTGCTGGGCGGTCTCCACCAGCACCTGGGCCGCGGCCTGACAGGCGCGGCGCATGCGGGCGATGACGTCCGGCGACTTCACGTCCGGCTCGTTGCGCGAGCGCGAGGGACGGCCGCCCACGGCGTCCGCGTAGTCCGGCCGGGCAATGGTGATGGGCACCACGCGGCGGGGGCTGACGAGGCCGGGGCGGACGCCCTTGCGGCCGGTGTCGGGGCCCTTCTTGCGGGCCTCCACGGTGTCCGCGCCGCGGTGGCACTTCTTGTACTTGGAGCCACTGCCGCACCAGCAGGCGTCATTGGGCCCGGGGAGGACGGCGGGGGCGGTTC
>NZ_RAWK01000223.1 GCF_003612165.1 Corallococcus aberystwythensis
GGGGTTGGGGCGCGACATGAACAGGCTCAAGCCAAGCCGTGGAGCCAGGAACCGCGCGACGAGCTGACCCTTGACGCTGTTCCCCGCTGCGTCGAGCAGCGGGGCGAAGGTGCCCAACCCGCCCTTGCCCGGCGCGACGGCGACGATGCCGCCGCCAATGCCACTCTTGCCCGGCACCCCCACGTCGTAGAGCCAGTCCCCGGAGGTTTCATACATCCCCGCCGTGGCCATCACCGCGAGCGCGTGATGACAGACCTCCTCGTCGACGACGCGGATCCCGGTGAGCGGGTTGACGCCTCCGTCCGCCAGGGTCGCCCCCATCACGGCGAGCTCCCTGGCGGTCACGGCCAGGGAACACTGGCGGGTGTAGAGCTCCGTTGTCAGGAGCGGATCCGCCTCCAGGCGGCCCAGGCCGTGCAACAGGAAGGCGAGCCCCTGGTTGCGCTGGTGCGTCTGCCGCGCGGAGGCATACACCTCTTCGTCGAGCGCGAGCGGACGTCCGGCGAAGCGTGACAACCCCTCCTGGATGAACCGCCACCGGGCCTCGGGGCTGCTGCCTGGAACGAGGCTCGTGGTGGCCAGCGCTCCCGAATTCACCATGGGGTTCGTGCGTCCGTCCGGGCTCTGGTCAATCGCCATGGCCGAGTTGAACGGCAGGCCGGTGCCATTGACCCCCAGCTTGCGCCGGGCCACTTCGGGCCCCAGGGCCTGACAGACGAGGGCGAAGAGGAACGGCTTGGAGACGCTCATGATGGAGAAGGGATGGTCCACGTCCCCGGCCCCATGGCTGCTGCCGTTGATGCCCACCACACACGCGCCGAAGAGCCGGGGATCCGCCCGCGCCAGGGCAGGGTAGACCTGGGAGCACTGTCCCTCCGTGTTCCCCTGGTGGCGGTGGTAGGCCTCGTCCACCAGCGCCCGGACCCGCTCCGCGGTGGGGAGCTGCCCGGTGGAGATGAAGGGGGGCTCGCCTGTCGTGTCCATGCGTGACGGCCCTCGGGTTCGTGGAGCAGGGAGAAGCGGCACTGCCGGCCTGGAAGGTTCGTCGCGCCTCAATGAATGTCAATGTCACACACCCACACGGGCCTGGACACGCACGTCTGTCCAATCATCGGGGCCGGTGCAGCACAGCGCCTGCGACCGTGGGGCGGGTTCCCGACGCGGGTGGTGGGACCCTCGGCTGGCATCCGCGTCAGGGAAGCGACGTCTTATTGCTTCGGTGGGGAGGCTGGGCCCGCCGGGGGCTATGCTCGATGGCATGTCCATGAATCCCAGCATCATGGTCCTGCTGTCATTGGCCGCATGCGGTGAGAAGGCCGCGCCCCCTCCGCCCGTGCCCACCGCGGCGGCGGCGATGGTCTTGTCGCCAGTCGCCGAGGAGGCCGGGGACTCCGATTCGCCGGCTGCGGTCCTCCCACCTGCTGCCTTCCAGGCGCATCCCGCGCAGGTCTACACCGGGCCGCTCGCGAAGCCCGCCCTGGGCAGGGGCGACGCGGAGGTGAAGATGTACCGCACTCGCCTCCGTGAGGCGGCCGCCAGGGGGGTGGAGTTCGGCGGCCGGTACGCGGTGATGATCAGCGGCTGTGGCACCGAGTGCATCTTCGGCTTCGTCATCGACGCGAAGACCGGCCACGTCATGCCCCTGCCGGCCGGTGGTGAAGACTACCGGCAGCTTCAGCTGGCCTTCCGCCCGGACAGCCGGTGGATGCGAGCCATCTGGAGTAGCGGCTACGAGAGCGAGGCCGAGGCCTGCATCCTGCGGGACTTCGTCCTCGACCGGGGCACGTTCCGTCCGGTCAAGGACGAGGTCCTTCCCGGGGCCTGCCCGGAGATGGGCGTCGAAACGGGCGAAGCCATGGGCCCGCGCTGAGCGCGAACGCTCCACGGCTGTCCGGACACCTTCAGAGGAGGGGATGCCTCAGGTCAGGGGCGCGAAGCCCACCCAACACGAAACTCACGGCTCGCGGTCCGCCTCTTCCTGGAAGGCGAGGTACTCGTCGTCCGTCGTGTGCGCCAACGCCTCGGAGTCCAGCTGATGGGGGTTGCTCGCGAGGACCTTCCGCGCGCTCCCTGTGAAGAGGACGACCTCCCCCTTGGGGAGTCCGCGAGGCTGATAGACCCTGCCGGTCTGGCAGAGCGCATGAACGGTCCTGGAGACCTCCCACTGCGCTTCGGCGTAGGCGTACTTCCGGAGCTCGGGCGTCCGCGCACTCTCGTCCAGGCTCTTGTAGGCATAGAAGAGCAGCCGTCCCCCCGACGCATTCCAGAAGTCACCCACCGCATCCTGGAGCCTGTCGATGGACACGGCCGCGGGGGGTAGCTCCTCCGCGCGCATCTCTTCCGGGTCCTTGTCGCCAACCCAGTCGAACCCCAGGATGTCGTGATCAAAGAGGAAGCCGATGAACGCTTCCGCCACGTAGACCTGGGCGAATTCTCGGAGCGGGTGCATGCGGTTCATGTACCACTCCGCGCGAGGATTCGCCGAAGGCAAACCTTCACCGAAGAACGAGTGTGAGCGCATATGAGCCGTTCCTCCTGGCGCTGGGCCTTTGCTTTGGGGTTGCTGTCGTGTGTTGCCTGCAATGAGGGCAACCCGGATGACGGAGGAGGGGACACCGCCGACGCCCAGGCGCCCTCGGTCCCCGGGGCACCGCTCGCCAGCCCCGTGTCGGAGTCACAGCTTTCCCTCATCTGGACGCCCAGCATCGACAACGTGAGGGTGACGGGCTATCGCATCGAGCGGTGCCAGGGCGCGGGCTGCCTGGACTTCGCGCTGGCGGGCACCGCGGCCTCGCCCCCGTTCGAGGACACAGGCCTCCCCGCCAGCACCGCCTTCGGCTACCGGGTGCTGGCCACCGACGCGGCGGGCAACACCAGCGCGGCCTCCTCCATCGCTCGCGCCACCACCCCTTCCAGCAGAGGGGGCGGCGGTGCCAACGCCACGGTGGCGGGCGCGACGAGCCTCCCCTTTCCCACGCTGCACCACCTGACGGTGGAGTGGGCTTTCAGCGGGGATGCCAATGCCAATGGCGTGGTGACGGTCCGCTACCGTCCCTCGGGCACCACCCCCTGGCGCGAAGCGTTGCCGCTGCGCCCCGTTCCAGCGGGCAGCAACGAGGGCTTCAGTTGGACGGCCCGTCACTCCGGTAGCGTGTTCGACCTCCAGCCTGGGACGTCCTACGAGTTGGAGCTCACCCTCACGGACCCCGACGGAGGGACGACCACGCGCACCGTGACCGCGACCACCCGCCCGGTGCCAGCCCCCATGGCGAATGCCCCCATCAAGGCGGTGACGCCCGCCACGTTCGCCAGCGTCGCCGCGAGCGCGCAGCCGGGGGACATCCTCCTGTTGGGCGCGGGCACCTACAGTGGCTTTGATTGGTCCCGGAGCGGCACCGAAGGAAAGCCCATCGTCCTCCGGGGCGCTTCCGGGGTGGTGATCAACGGCGCCATCAACCTCTTCACCCAGGCCTGGGTCCATCTGGAGGGGCTCACCGTCAACGGCCGCATCCGCTTCAACGGTTCGAAGCACGTTGTCATCCAGCGCTGCACGGTCAACGCCAGCAACGCCTACGGCGGCGATGCCATCGTGACCTATGCCCGCGCGGAGAATGCATACATCGCGGACAACGTGGTGACCGGCCTGACACAGTGGGCGGAGGCCTCGCTTGGCGCCAGCGGGGACAACCTGGGCGAGGGCATCTTGGTGACAGGCCCGGGCCACGTCATCCTGCACAACCGCGTGACGGGATTCCGGGATGGCATCTCCCTGCTGGAGGACGATGAGGCCTCCGACCAGTTCAGCATCGACATCCTGAACAATGACTTGAGCGGCAACGCGGACGACGGCATCGAGGCGGACTTCTGCTTCCACAACTGCCGCATCGTCCGCAACCGGCTGACCAACAACTTCATCGCGGTGTCATCCCAGCCGGGCCTGGGCGGTCCCACGTACTTCGTCCGCAATGCCATCTACAACGCGGTCCACGTGGCCTTCAAACTCTACCGGGGCAGCACCGGGGACGTGCTGTTGCACAACACGGTGGTGAAGAACGGCGACGCGTTCGGCATCTACGCGGGGCGGCCGGTGGCGGGGCTCTACGCTCGCAACAACCTCTTCCTGGGGGGCGCGGGCGGCACCTTCAACGGGTACAGCAGCGGCACGGGACGGGTGTTGCACGTCCCCGACCTGGTGGCCGCCGGCTCCAGTCTGGACCATGACGGGGTGGGCTCCACCACGGACGCCATCACGGGCCGCCTGGGCGGCACCTCGTTCAGCAGCCTCCAGGCCCTGCGCACCAGCACGACCGAAGCGCACGCGGTGCAGGTGGACCTCACGGCGTTCTCCACCGCGGTGGCGTACCCCGCCGCGCCGCTGACGCTCTACGCGAAGCCGGACCTGCGCATCCGCGCGGATTCAGCCGCGGCGAACGCCGGCCAGCCCCTGGCGAACATCAACGACGGCTTCGCCGGACTGGCGCCAGACCTGGGGGCCTTCGAAGCGGGCGAGGACCTTCCCCTCTACGGCCCACGCTGACTTCGCGAGGACCCGGACGTGATGGCCCCGCGGTTCATCCCGTCTGGAAACCATTGCGATACAATGTTGTGACGATTGCCATTACTGCCAGGGTGCCAAATTTCATCCTCACGCGCCTGGGCTCTCTTATTGCTGAATTCGCAGGTTTTTCTGCATTGTTTGCCCCCTCAAGGGTTCTTAAATGGCGTGCCGGCCAGCCCCCATGAAGTCCACTCTCGGCTGGCCATGCATGTCCCCCCAACGCCTCACCCTGACCCCATGAAAAATACCTTCCTTGCCGCAACGCTCGCGCTGCTCCCCCTGATGTTCGCCTGCCAGCCGGAGATCGATGTCCCCGGTGAGCAGCAGCCCGAGGTGACTGCGGTCCAAGCCAACGCCCAGAGCCCGGAGGGCGCCCGCACGCAGGAGCTGACCACGACGCCCTTCGTCACCCTGGAGGCGGTCGAAACCGCGCGGTATGAGGACACTTTCTATGTCCACGTGGAGACGGCCTACTACGTCACCTTCTGGGCCGACCGCGCTCGCTCCATCCCCGTCAATCTGGGCTCCTCCATCCAGCTGAACTACCGCTCCACGTTCGCCAACTACAAGTACAACACCCAGATGGGGAGCAACCTCAGCACCAACCTGCCGGCTGGCGGTCACAGCTATTACATCGGAAGTGGCACCTATGAGTGCGATTACGATGCGAATGGCAACATTGACCATCGCTGCGATGAAACCTATCTGACCCTCAGGACCGGCGTTGGCTACGACGGGAGCTGGTGAGCGCTGACGAATTGATTTGATGTCCAGCCAGTGATCCGCAAGCGAACGCCCTCCACGTCCAACCGTGGGGGGCGTTTTCATGTCGATTCACGTCACGGGAACTTTACGAGCGAGGCGAACGGGCAGCGACGCGGTGCGGCAAATCGGCTGCTCCAGCGCGCACCGAGGAAACTCTCGTTCTCAGCGGGCGAGAATCGAGAAAACCATGCGAACCAACGCCCACTCCCGCCCCCACCTCCACGTCGGCTCCACTGGCAACCGCGTTCAGAAGGTCGAAGAGCGCCTGAAGTCGGAGGGTTACCTCAAGGGTGCCGCCGATGACCGCTTCGACGCCAAGACCGCCAAGGCGGTGGTCGCCTACAAGCGCGACAACGGCTGGGACGGGAAGCCGGAGGGGGGCGTCGGCGAGCGGATGGCCCAGTCGCTGAAGCGCGTCAGCGCCACCTCGACCCCCAGCACCGAAGGCGCCACCACCGCCCAGGCCAGCGCGGCCGGCGGCAGCGACAGCAAGGACAAGACCCCGTCGAAGCTCAAGGGCGCCACCTACAACGTCGAGCGCGACCGCAATCCCAAGGACGTGCAGAAGTGGCTGGGCGACTTCGCCAAGAAGAACAAACTCGACTTCGTCCAGCTCCAGGAGATCAACGGCTACCACAAGGCCCTGGAGAAGATCCCCGGCTACCACCTGGTGACCTTCCCTGGAGCCAAGGACCATGGCGAGACGGGCATCCTCGTCAAGGACAGCCTGCTCCAGGGGCAGAAGACATCCATCCAGGGCGAGGGCGGCGGCTGGACCACCGTGCGCGGCGGCCACGCCCCTCCGCGGGCGGCCACCGCGGTCAAGCTCGCGGGCTGGCTGCAGGTGGTCTCCGCCCACCAGCCGCCCTCGGTCGACTGGAAGGGCGGTGAGCCCGTCGGGCCGAAGAACCGGGTGAGCACCTACAAGTCGCTCTCCGAGAAGCTGCTCGGCTTCGCGCAGCGGAAGATCGAGAAGAACCCTGACGAGGGCCTGCTCATCGGCGGTGACTGGAACGAGCCGGCGTCGACGAAGGGGAAGTGGTCGCCCGGCTGGATTGCCCAGCAGGCGGGCATGGCCACCCATGGCGGCGTCGAGTCCCACGGCCACGGAAAGATCGACTACGCGATGTCCTACGGGTGCCAGGTCTCGAACGTGAGGGCCGGCCCGACCGGCGGCTCGGATCACAACATCGTCATGTTCACCGTGAGCCGCCCGAAGGGGAAGGACAAGGACTGAAGCGCGGCCCGGGCTCAACCCTTGCGCGCGGCATGGATCGCCGCGATGTCGATCTTCTTCATCTCCATCATCGCGGCGAACACCCGCTTGCGCGCGGCCGGATCCGGATCGCTCATGCCGTCCGTCAGGGCGGCAGGGGTGATCTGCCAGGAGATCCCCCATTTGTCCTTGCACCACCCGCACCGGCTCTCCTGACCGCCGTTGCCGACAATGGCATTCCAGTAGCGGTCCGTCTCTTCCTGATCCCGGGTGCTGATCTGGAATGAGAAGGCTTCGGTGTGCTTGAAGGCCGGGCCGCCATTGAGGCCGATGCACGGAATGCCCAGCACGGTGAACTCCACCGTGAGGGCATCGCCTTCCTTGCCATCCGGGTAGTCGCCCGGTGCGCGGTGCGTGGCACCGACGGAGCTGCCAGGGAAGGTGCGGGCGTAGAACGCCGCCGCTTCTTCGGCGTCGCGTTCGTACCAGAGGCAGATGAGGGTCTTGTTCACGGAGGTCGTCATGATTGCGCTCCTTGCGTCATTCGCCCTTGCGTCCCACGATACCAAACGCGGCGCCCGCGGGGTCCGTCGCGACGACAATCCAGTCGCCGCCGGGCACCTCGTGCGGACCTTCGAGCACCTTGCCGCCATTGGCAACGATGGCGCGCTGCGCCTCGGCGACCGAGGGTACGCCGAAGTAGAACAGCCAGGTGCCGGTGGGGCCGGGGCTCGATGCGGGCTGCTGCATGATGGCGCCGAGCCGAACGCCGTCGTGGTCGATGAAGCAGTAGTCGCCCATCGGGCCCATGGGCATCACGTCGTTGAATTGGAAGTGGAAGTGCTTCGCGTAGAACGCCTTGGCGCGCGCGAGATCGGGACTGCCCAGCTCGTTCCAGCGGATGCGCTGCGGCTCCTTCATGTCGAAGACGTCGCTCTTCGCCTCGGGCTTACCGGGCGGTGGAATCGGCGCCATCACATAGAAGGGAGTGCCCATCGGGTCGGCGACCATCGCGATGGTGCCGACGGGCAGGTCCATGCGAGGCAGCAGCACCCGGGCGCCATCGGCCACCATGGCCTGGAGGGCCGCATCGACATCGGCCACGTGCAGGTAGCCGAGCCAGCAAGGCTGTGCGCCGTGCTTCAGCATGTCCTGCGAAAGGCGCAGCACGCCGCCGGCGGAGCCGCCATCGCCGCGCATGATCATACGGTAGTCCTGTCCGTTCGGCAGGGGCGCCGCCTGAGCGGGGATCTTCCATCCGACGACGGCGCCATAGAACCTGGCGGCGGCGTCGGGGTCGAGGGTCATCAATTCGTACCAGATGAAGCGTCCTGTGCTCATGGGGTCACTCCCTTGGGGAACAGCGGTTTGAGGCAGCGGTTTAAGCTGGGGCCTCCATTCCGCCTATAGTCGCCAGTCGCAGCACCAGCCAAGGGGGGTGTCATGAAGACAGTCAGCCTCTACCCGAAGAGGATGCGTTGTTGGGTGGTACTCACCGCGATTGCTCTCGTGGGCTGCGCGTCCAGGCAACACCCGGACGGCGTTGCCGAGGCACCACCTTGCCGGAAGATAGACCAGTTGGGCTCGCTCGACACCCTGGTCATGGCGGGACAGACCTTCCAGGTGGCGGTCTTGCGCTCCTCGGCGCAACGCAAGGAGGGCCTGCTGCATGCGTGCACGCTGTCTGCAAACGAAGGCGCGATCTTCGACATGCCTTCAGCCAGTGACTGGGCCTTCCACACCCTGGGGATGACCCAACCCATCGAGATTGCCTTCCTCGATGCAAACCTGAAGGTGCTCGCCTGGCGTGATGCACCTCCCGGGCGTTCGGACATCCGTGGGGGGTACCAGGCGAAGTATGTGCTCGAGGTCGCACCCGGAACGATGGCGAGACTCATGCAAACAGAAACAGTCCAGGCCTTCGCTCTCGATACGGCTCCGCAGCAGGCCTGCGAGCAAGTCCGGAGCCCGAAATGGCAATGCCCTTTGCCGCGCAGTCCACGGGCAACGCAAATCAAGGCCGAGATAGCGGAATTCAGCGGCTGGCGCCGCGACAAGAGTGAGTGTGCGCTGAAGCTGGCCTTGTGCGTCGCAACCTCGGCCCGCTTCGAGCAGGAAATGCTCGCACAGTCCTTCACGGATGCGACCCCTGCTCCAGGCATTCCCATTGAGGCATGGTCCACGCACGATAGCCCACGCGAATGGTCAGGCGCGGAGGTCTACGAGGCCCTGATGCGCGGAGCCCAGGAAAGGGCACAGTCGTTCCAGGTGCAACCCGCGACATGGTGGTGGGAGGCCGTCAAGTCGCGTTTTTACGGCACACACGCGGTGACGAGCCTGCACGCAAGTCCCATCGCACTCATCGGCAGGTGGATCGAGCGAGCCTCTGTCTCCGCGCTCACCACCACCCTGGTCCATGAGTGGATGCACGTCGCGTACTTTCGCGACCCCGACAAAGACAGCGATGGTCGCAGTGTTGTTTATGGAAGCGAGGAATTTGTCGAGAGGCTCGCGCGGCTGGCCTTCGAGCAGTCCATCCAGACCGCTTCGTCTCCGAGTGGGCGTCCCCCTGCGACAGCTCCCGGCGCTCCAGCAACTTCTAGCGCCATCGATGGTGGGAGGACTGGACTGACGCGCGATTGAGCCGGCTTCACATCGCTGGCACCACCGGGTCCCGCTACGGGGTGGAAGGGGCTTTCGTCATGCCCCTGCATTTCCCCGTGCGGTTGAGCCGGGACGCGGCTGTTCACCCCCCGCCCTTGTGAGCGGGAGGGGAGGCCGCGTCCCGAGCCTCGGCCGGCGAACTCAGTACGTGCAGCGCAGGACCTGGCGGTAGGTGCCGCACTGGCTGAAGTCCGTCGTGCCCGCGGGCCGCGAGTGGTAGCAGGCGGAGACGACGGGGTCGCAGGGCAGGCTGGGCCAGACGTCGTAGGCGTCGCCGTCGGTGAGCGCGAACTCCGTCACGCGCGCCACGAGCCGGGCGGTCTTCTGCATCGTCGCGCCGTTGTCGCCGCCCGCGCTGAAGTTGAGCGGGACCGTGTGCGGGTCGATGGCCTCGTGCAGCTTCGTGTACGTCCAGTCGAGCTTGTAGTTGGGCCGGCCGTAGACGGACGGGATGCCGTCGGGCGCCGTGACGGTGAGCCAGTCGGTGTACCCGGAGACCGAGGCGTGGCCCCGGTAGAGGAGGTTGTCATTGCCCTGGACGACGTAGCGGGGGGTGACCGCCTCGTCGATCCAGATGCCCGAGGAGCCGCGGAAGTCGAAGAAGCGCGGGGCCACCACGATGCGCGCGGTGTACGAGCGCGGCGTTCCCGTGTTGGTGGTGACCTTGACGAAGAGCGGCAGGCCCGAGAGCATCGTGTTGAGCTCATGGCCTTCGTGCAGGACGATCTCGAACCGGCGCTCGCTGATGATGTTCGCGTCGCCGAAGGCGTCATCGGGGACGAAGCTGAGGACGTCCGCGAGGTAGCGGTTCGCGGTGGCGCGGATGACGAGCGCGCGGACGCCGTCACGCTGCTCGAAGGTGCCGAGCGTCTCGAAGCTCAGTTCGTTGTCGCCCACCGTCGCATAGAGGCGGGTCGCCGTCTCCGCGGCGGTGCTGACGCCCAGCTCCTCCGTGGACTCGGATTCGATGGGGGTGTTGTCACAGGCCGCGAGCGCGGCGAAGCAGGTCAAGGCAAGGGCGCGTAGACGCATGTGGGGAGTCTCCAGGTGAGGCATTCCGTGTATCACACGCCAGTGACACCGCCTCTGAATGGGATTGTGCCAGCCTTGTCACGGCAGCCCCGCTTCAGCTAGGCCTTGCTCCATGACGAAGAAGACCGCTGCTTCCGATGTGACCCCGACGGGCCTCTCCCGCCGCACGCTCCTCGGGGCCGCGGCGGCCGTGACGGGGGCGCTGGCCGCTCGTGATGCGCGCGCTGCCGCGCCGTCCGCCGCGCCCGGGGCCTTCGCGCTCGAGGAGGCGACGGTCGCGGACCTGAGAGCGGGCCTGGAGTCCGGCAAGCACACCGCGCGCGGTCTGACGGAGGCCTACCTCGCGCGCATCCGTGCGCTCGACCGCACCGGGGACCTGCCGCTGTGCTCGGTCATCGAACTGAACCCTGACGCGCTCACGCTGGCCGACGCGCTGGACGCCGAGCGCAAGGCGAAGGGCGCGCGCGGGCCGCTGCACGGCATCCCCGTGCTCCTCAAGGACAACATCGCCACGGCGGACAAGATGCAGACCACCGCGGGCTCGCTCGCGCTGGTGGGCGCCGTCCCCCCGCGTGACGCCTTCATCGTGGAGCGGCTGCGCGCCGCCGGCGCCGTCATCCTGGGCAAGACGAACCTCAGCGAGTGGGCCAACTTCCGCTCCACGCACTCGACCAGCGGCTGGAGCGCACGCGGCGGCCTGTGCCGCAATCCCTACGCACTCGACCGGACCCCTTCCGGTTCGAGCTCCGGCTCGGGCGCGGCCACCGCGGCCAATTTCTGCGCCGTGTCGGTGGGCACGGAGACGGATGGCTCCATCGTCTCGCCCGCGTCCGCGTGTGCGCTGGTGGGCCTGAAGCCCACGGTGGGGCTCGTCAGCCGCGCGGGCATCATCCCCATCTCCTCGACCCAGGACACCGCGGGCCCCATGACGCGCACCGTGGCGGACGCCGCGGCGCTGCTGAGCGTGCTCGCGGGCGAGGACCCACGCGACGCCGCCACCGCCGCGGGCAAGGGCCGCGCCCACCCGGACTACACGAAGTTCCTCGACCCCAAGGGCCTTGCGGGTGCGCGCATCGGGGTCCCGCGCGAGCGGTTCTTCGGCTACCACCCGGCCACGGACGCGGTCGTGGAGCGCGCGCTCGAGTTGATGAAGGCGCAAGGGGCCGTGCTGGTGGACCCCGTGACGCTGCCCAACATGGCGAAGCTCGACGAGCCCGAGCTGGAGGTGATGCTGTATGAGTTCAAGGCGGGCCTGGAGGCCTGGTTCGCACAGCTCGGCGAGGGCGCCCCCGTGCGGACGCTCGCGGACCTCATCGCCTTCAACGAGAAGAACCGCGAGCGCGAGATGCCCTACTTCGGCCAGGAACTGCTGCTCCAGGCGCAGAAGAAGGGCCCACTCACCGACGCCGCCTACAAGAAAGCGCTCGCGGCGTGCCGCCGGTACTCGCGCGCCGAGGGCCTGGACGCGGTGATGAACCAGCACAAGCTGGATGCGTTGGTGGCGCCGACCCAGGCCCCGGCGGGCCCCATCGACCTGGTGCTGGGCGACCACTGGCTGGGCAGCAGCTCCACGCCCGCCGCCGTGTCCGGCTACCCGACCCTCACGGTGCCCGCGGGCGACGTGCACGGGCTGCCGGTGGGGGTGTCGTTCATCGGCCGCGCCTGGAGCGAGCCCGTGTTGCTCAAGCTCGCCTTCGCCTACGAGCAGGCCTCGCACGCGCGGCGCAAGCCCGCGTTCCTCCGGACCGTGGACCTGCGCGGCGCGTAGGGGAGGGGAGGGCGGAGGAGGAGCACGCCAACGCCCCCTGAAGGGACCCGCCGGGCCGCGGCTTCGCAGCCGCTACATGAAGCCGAAGCCTTTCTTGACGAGCAGCCTTCTGGAGGAACTCGCCTTCACGGTGGTGAGTTCGATGGTGTCTTCGCCCTCGCCGGTGATGTCCTTCTTCAACTCACCGGCGAACTCACCATGCGGTCCCCTTCGGAGTCGAGCCGCCTTCTGCCTCCGACTGGCATTGGAGTCGCAGTCCGGGTGTGCCGCGGGCGTCCCCTGTAGTCCGGGCCCACGCGGTTGGGTATTCTGGGAGGCGTCCGGACATGGGGGGACGGTTCATGACAGAGGCAGCGATGCTCGCGACAAACGACTTGCTGGTGCCTGGCTTCGGGGAACTGCCCCAGAATCCCCCTCCCTCGGCGCTCTTGAACCCGCGTCACCCGGTCATTCCCTTTCACGCGCAGGGACGAGCGGCCCTCCTCTCGGAACTCGATGACTGGTCTGAGAAAGGGCCATCGATCGCGGTGCGTCTGCTCCACGCGAAGGAGGGCATGGGCAAGACACGGCTCGCGCTCGAATGGATGCGCCAGCGGAGGGAGAAGGGGTGGGCCGCGGGCCTCCTCGCCAAGGACGCCCCGAGTGATTGGCTCGAGCGGCTCGGGGCGTTGGGCCAGCCGGTGATCGTGGTCATCGACTCCGCCGAGGACCGTGCAGGGCTGCGCGAGGAGCTCCTGCGAGCCCTTCACGCCTCCAGCTCGATGCGCATCCTGCTCCTCGCCCGGAACGCGGGGGACTGGTGGGAAGGCCTTCAGCGAAGTGATGCCGCCCTGGGCGCATGGCTTGACTTGACGCCGCCCCAGGAACTGCCTCCCCTTGCGCAGGGAAGGACCGAGCGGGAGTCGGTTTTCGCAGCGGCCTCGGAGGCGTTCGCCCGCGTCCGCGCCAGGCCCTGGGTCAAACAGTTACTGAGCTTCCCCATGGACGAGCGCTTCGACCGGGTGCTGTGTCTGCACCTGGCCGCGCTCTGCGGGGTGGAGGGCGTGGAATCCAAGGCCGTCAACCTGACGTACACGCTGCTCGACCTGGAGGAGCGCTTCTGGGCGGCGGAGGGGGTGACGCTTCCGGGCCTCCGCACATTCGCTCGCCAGCTGATTGCCGCCGCCACGCTTCGTGGAGGCTTGCCGGACCTGACCACCGCGACCCTCGTCGCCGAGCGACTTCAAGGACGCGCGCTCGCTGCCGAGGAGCAGCAGGTCCTCCTCCTTCTCCACCGGATGTATCAGATGCCGGGTCAGCGATTCAGCGCGTTCCTCCCCGCGCTGGAACCCGAGTTCCTGTGCGAACAGCTGCTGGCCCGTGTGGCTTTTCCCGGCCCTCCGGAAGAACGTTCTCCCGAGGATTGGATCCTCCGGGTCTTTCCTCCCGAAGAAGAGGAATCCGTGGTGAGACACGGTCTGCGGTTCCTCATCCGCGCGTCCGTGGCACAGCCCGAAGTGACACGGCAATGGTTGAGCCAACTCATCACACGGCCATTGGCGTCTCGCGCCGTGCTCGCATTGGAGGCCGCGGCCGCCGTGGGACCGGGCACGGGACTTTCCGTGCTGGCCGGTGTCCTGACGGACCGGCTCGAGGAAGCGGGGGACGCGCGGGTGGCAATCGCGATGGAGCCCCTGGGCATCCCAGACTCCACGCCCATGTTGCGCAGGGTCGCCCTCTGGATGTCTCACACGCTTCTGCAAGCGCTGCCGGCGTCGGAGGAAGGCGTCGCCGTCCAAGCGAAGAAGGCACGTCTGTTCGACACCCTGGGCAATCTGTTGAGTGCGGAGGGAATCACCCCGAAGAAGGCGAGACGCAAGGAGGCGGCAATCTACCGGACCCTGGCACTGCATGATCCGGCTGCCTTCCTGCCCGCACTCGCCCTCAGCCTCGATGCCCTGGTCGCGGCATTGGGCGACGCGGAGGGGACCGAGGAGGCGCTGGCGGCGACGCGCGAGGCCGTCGAAGTCTACCGGGTGCTGGAGCTGAAAACCCCGGGCTCCTTCCTGTCCCAACTCGCCACGAGCCTCGACAACCTGAGCTCTCAACTGAGCGCGCTGGAGCATCACGAGGCGGCGCTGGAGGTGAAGCGCGAAGCGGCGGAGGTCTACCGCGCGCTGGCCCGGCGCACCCCCGATGCCCTCCACCGCGAGCGCGCCAGCTGCCTGGCTGACCTGGCTGCCAGGTTGGCGGAAGCGGGAAGGCACCCGGAGGCGCTGGAGGTGAAGCGCGAAGCCGCGGAGGTCTACGGGATGCTGGCGCGAAGCGACGCGACTGCCTTCCTCCTCGACTTCATCCAGTGCGCGGACGACTTGAGCGCCCGGTTGCGCGAGGCGGGAAGAGTCGAGGAGGCATTGGAAGGAGCGCGCGAGGCGGTGGAGGTTTCAATACCGCTGGCGCGGCAAACCCCGGGAGCCATCCGTCAAGGCTTCACTTCTCACCTTGAACAACTGGGGGTGAGATTGTGCGAAGGGGGAAAGGTTGAGCAGGGGCTGGCGGCGATGCGCGAGACCGTCGAAATCAGGAGGGCGCGGGTTCAACACAACCGGGGTGCGTCCCTGCGCGAGCTCGCCAGCAGCCTCGAACTCATGGAAGGCCAGTTGCGCGCACTGGGAAGGCACGAGGACGCGCGCGATGCGAAGCACGAAGCGAAGGCACTCCGCGAGGAGTTCCAGCAGCTGCACCTGAAGGCGACCCGGGCTTCCCGCGCCCAGCGCTTGCTATCCCTGGGCATGAAACGGAACCGCCAGGGGAAGAAGCAGGACGCTCTGAAGGCCACACGCAAGGCGGTGGATCTCTGGCGGGAGCTGTCGCATGAGAAACCGGGTGTCTACCGCTCCGCGTTCACGGCCGCCCTCGAGGTCCTGGCCACGAGGTTGAGGGAGGTGGGGAAGGCCGAGGAGGCCCTGGAGTCCGCCCGCGAGGCGGTGGAATGCCATCGCATGTTCGCGCGGGCCGACACGTTCCACGACGAACCCCGCTTCGTCGCCAGCCTCCGCCGCCTGAGTGAACAATCAAGCGAGAGCGGAAGGACGGTCGAGGCGCTGGAGGCGAAGCGCGAGCTGGTGGAGATCCGGCTGAACCGGGCGCTCTGGCACCTGACGCCAGAGGGGAACCATTTCACTGTCGGGTCCACTCGCGAGTCCTTTGCGGCGAAACTCGAGAACGCTCGCAAGGAAGCGCTGGAGGCGAGGCGTGAAGCCGTTGACGTCTACCGGGCGCTGGCGAGGAGCAAGCCAGAGGCCATCCACCCCGTCCTCGCCCCCCACCTCTGCAAACTGAGCTTCCAGGTGAGCGAGGCAGGAAACAGGGAAGAGGCCTGGGAGTTGCTGCGCGAGGCGGTCGAAATCCAGAGGGAACTGGCGCGAAGCAACCCGGACATCCGCTTTCCTGACCTCGCCGCCAGCCTCCACCACTTGCTCATCCTGTCCAGCCAACTGGGAAGGAAGCAGGTGGCGCTGGAATTGGCGCATGAGAAGGTGGCGCTCCTGAGAGGTGTGACCGCGAGCAATACGGATGATGTTCATTACATGCTCGCGACGAGCCTCAATCACTTGAGTGGACTGTTGGGTGCGGCGGGAAGGATCGAGGAGGCGCTGACAGCGGCGCGTGAGGCGGTGGCGCTCGCAAGAGAGTTGGCCCAGCGCGATCCGAATTGCTACCAGCCCGGCCTCTCCGAGAACCTCATCACCCTGGGGCTCGTGTTGAAGGTCATGGGAAAGGCAGAGGAGGCGCTGCAGGTCATTGAAGAGGCCGCGGACACGCTCTGGCCCTCCTTGGACAAGCACCCTCGCGCGTTCACGAGGAGCGTGACGAACATCGCTCGAATGCTTTCGAGGCTCCACGACATCCTTCAGCGCCCTCCTTCCGACAATCAGCAACGGTACAGCTCGGCATACCTCAGTCTCGGAGGGGAGTGACTCGCTGCGTCACGGCCTGAGCCGGTGGGGTGAGGGAAATTAATCCCGAGTTTCGTTGATGGGCCAAGGCCAGGGAACGCACGGCGGACACCGCGCGCTCCCCACGGCCGCGAGGCCATCACGAACACCCCCGGACGGGGGAGGGACGAACCATGAGACTCCGGAAGCAAACGCAACAGTGGACGGGCGCGGCGCTCGCGGGGGCCCTGCTGCTGCCCGCGGCGGCGCTGGCGAACGAAACCCATGTCTACGGCATCTCCGACTTTGGAGGCGCCGGGCAGTGCAATGCCTCCTCGCACTCCGTGCATACGAAGACGGCGGCGGAGTTCGCGGGCTACTTCAACTCGCTGGTGAACTCCGGACTCTGGACGGACGTCCGCACCCTCAACAACTCCAGCGCGCGCACGGACCTCTGGACCGACGCCTCGAAGGGGACCGCGGCCAACGCGAAGGACACCCAGGCCAACGCGGGCGTGGACGACGCGGACGTCCTCTACGTGCACACCCATGGCGGCCACAACGAGTCGTTCCTGCGCAGCTGGCTCGTGATGGGAAGCAACGCGGATTCGTGTGAAGCCATCACGGACATCCACATGAACCTGGGCAACGGCAAGCTGAACATCGCCGTCGTGAAGGCCTGCCAGTCTGGCGACTACCAGGTCTGGAAGCAGGGCGGGTACCGGCAGGCGCTCGTGACGAGCACCAGCGGCTTCAGCATGTGGAATGCCTTTCACGGGGACTCGTCGTGCGGCAACTTCGTGAAGCGCTACGTGAAGCGCTACGTGGCGAGCTCGCGGAGCGACGGCGTGGGCGAGAACTGGATTGACGAGGCCTACGACTGGGACATCGGCAAGAACAACGACGACTGCCCGGTGTCCATCGTCTTCGGTGAAACCAAGGCGCAGCGCGTGGCGATGTTCGAGGCCGGCGGCTGGACCGACCGCAAGAACACAGGGAGAAAGGTCGCCTCCAGCTACTTCTACGTGGGGGGCTGCGACCCCGACAACGGGCAGAAGCTGCCCGAGTGACCGCTGTCGCCACCGCCTTCGACCCGAAAGAACGAACCGCCATGAAAACCCAGCTGATCCGATTCCTGACCTTCCTTCCGCTCGCCGCCGCCGCGACGGGCTGTGACAGCGGGGGGCTCACCGATCCCGCCGCCATCACCCCCACCACCCAGG
>NZ_RAWK01000224.1 GCF_003612165.1 Corallococcus aberystwythensis
CCTGTTCCCCGTGCCGAGCGTCTTGTCCCCACCCTGCGCAACCTGTTCGAGGAGCTGAGCGGCCTGGAGCTGGCCGACGCGGATCCGGGCGCGAGCTTCCTGGAGCTGGGGCTCGATTCGCTGGTGCTCACGCAGGCGGCGCTCGCGGTGCAGAAGCAGTTCGGCGTGAAGGTGACGTTCCGGCAACTGCTGGAAGAGGTCCCGTCCCTGGGCCAGCTCGCCGCGTTCCTCGACGGCCGCATGCCTCCGGAGGCCGCGCCCGCGCCGGTGGCCGCCGCACCGACCGCGCAGCTCACCGCGAACATCCTGGGCCAGCCGCAGGTCGCCCCGTCCGCGGGCAACGCGTACCCGGTCCAGGCCGCGCCTGTGGTCAGCGCTCCTCCGGCGCAGTTCGCCGCCGCGGGTGCCGCGTTCCAGGCGCAGGCGATGGCCGCCCCAGCCGGAAGCCTCCAGGCGGTTGTCGCGCAGCAGCTCTGGCTGATGACCCAGCAGCTCGCGCTCCTGTCGGGTCAGCCCGCGCAGACCGTGGCCCCGCAGGCCTTCGCCCAGGCTCCCGCCGCGCAGCCGCACGCCGCGCAGGCGCCCATCGCGCAGGCATCGGCTGAGCAGACTCCCGCCGCCCAGGCCCAGCCCGCTCCCGCAGCGGCTCCCGACGAAGCCGACATCAAGGGCCCGGTGAAGTACGACGTGAAGAAGGCCTTCGGCGCCATCGCGCGGATCAGCCTCGCGCCCAAGGACTCGCTCACGCCCCGGCAGCAGACGTTCCTGGAGGACTTCACCCGCCGCTACACGGCGAAGACGCAGGGCTCCAAGCGCTCCGCCCAGGAGAACCGGAGCCAGCTGTCGGATCCGCGCGTGGTGACGGGCTTCCGTCCGCTGCTCAAGGAGCTCATCTACCCGCTCGCGGTCAACCGCTCCAAGGGCTCCAAGCTCTGGGACGTGGACGGCAACGAGTACCTGGACGCGCTCAACGGCTTTGGCTCCGTGATGTTCGGCCACGCGCCGGACTTCATCACCCAGGCCGTGCACCGGCAGGTGGATGACGGCTACGAGCTGGGGCCCATGCACCCCTTGGCCGGCGAGGTCGCGAAGCTCGTCTGTGAGTTCACCGGCGCGGACCGCGCGGCGCTCTGCAACACCGGCTCCGAGGCCGTGATGGGCGCGCTGAGAATCGCCCGCACCGTCACCGGCCGCAGCACGGTGGCCATCTTCGCGGGCAGCTACCACGGCATCTTCGACGAGGTGCTGGTGCGCGGCACCAAGAGCCTGCGCACCGTGCCGGCCGCCCCGGGCATCATGGCGGGCGCGGTGCAGGACGTGCTGGTGCTGGACTACGGCACGCCGGAGTCGCTTGAAATCCTGCGCTCCCGCGCGGACTCGCTGGCGGCCATCATGGTGGAGCCCGTGCAGAGCCGCCGCCCGGACTTCCAGCCGCGCGAGTTCCTGCACCAGCTGCGCGACCTCACGCAGAAGTCCGGCTCCGTCTACATCTTCGACGAGGTCATCACCGGCTTCCGCATGCACCCGGGCGGCGCCCAGGCGGTGTTCGGCGTGCAGGCGGACGTGGCCACCTACGGCAAGGTCGTGGGCGGCGGCATGCCCATTGGCGTCATCGCGGGCAAGCGCCCGTTCATGGACGCGCTGGACGGCGGCCACTGGCAGTTCGGCGACGACTCCGTGCCCACGGTGGGCGTGACGTACTTCGCCGGCACGTTCGTGCGCCACCCGCTGGCGCTCGCCGCCGCGAAGGCCGCGCTGGAGCACATGAAGGCCGCGGGCCCGGAGCTCCAGCGCAGCGTGAGCGCGAAGGCGGACACGCTCGCCAGCACGCTCAACGCATTCTTCGACGAGGTGGGCGCCCCGCTGCGCATCAAGCACTTCGGGTCGCTGTGGAAGACGTTCGTCACGTCGGACGTCGCGAACGCGGACCTGCTGTTCTGCCTGCTGCGCGACAAGGGCATCCACATCTGGGATGGCTTCCCGTGCTTCTTCACCACCGCGCACACGGACGCGGACCTGCGGCGCCTCATCGCCGCGTTCCAGGACAGCGTCACGGAGCTGCAGGACGCGGGCTTCCTGCCCGGCACGGCCCGTCCCCAGACGCAGACCGCCGCCGCCTTTGATTCCAACCAGCCCCCCGTCCCCGGCGCCCGCCTGGGGCGTGATCCGCAGGGCAACCCCGCCTGGTTCGTCCCGCACCCCACGGTGCCTGGCAAGTTCGTCAAGCTGAGCGAGACCCGATGAAGACCCCCGCCTCCCCGACGCAGGACCTGCCCGACGATTTCGATCCCTTCGCCGGGCCCGCGCTGCTGCTCACCGCGCCGTCCACCGAGCCCCAGCGCGAGGTGTGGACCGGCGTGCAGATGGGCCCGGACGCATCGTGCGCCTTCAATGAATCCATGTCCGTGCGGCTGCACGGCTCCCTGGACGTCGAGTGCCTGCGCGCCGCGCTCCAGGACCTGATGGCGCGGCACGAAGCGCTGCGCACCACGTTCAGCGCGGATGGCCTCACGCTGTGCGTCGCCGCCGCCACGCCCCTGCTGCTGGAGGTCGTGTCGCTGGACGCGCTGCCTCCTTCCGAGCGCGACGCCCGCGTCCGCGAGCTCGTCGCCCACGAGGTGGAGACGCCGCTGTCCCTGGAGACCGGGCCGCTCCTGCGCCCGCGCCTCGCGCGGCTGTCCGCCCAGGAGCACCTGCTGACGCTGACCGCGCACCACATCGTGTGCGACGGCTGGTCCATGGCGGTGATGCTGCGCGACCTGGCGGCGTTCTATTCGGCGCACGTGCGGCGCACCCCGCTCGTGCTGGCGCCCGCGCCCACGTTCAGCGACTACGCCCGCGCGCAGGCCCAGCTGGCGACGACGCCGGAGTACACGGAGCACGAGCGCTACTGGCTGAAGCAGTTCTCCGGCGCGCTGCCGGTGCTGGAGCTGCCACTCGACAAGCGCCGTCCGCCGTCGAAGACGTACAGCTCGCGGCGTGAGGACTGCGTCCTGGAGCCCGCGCTCGTGGAGCAGCTCAAGCGCGTGGGCGCGCGCCACGGCGGCAGCTTCTTCACCACGCTGCTGGCGGGCTTCAAGGCGCTGCTGCACCGGCTGACGGGACTGGAGGACGTGGTGGTGGCCATCCCCGCCGCGGGCCAGTCCGTGGCCGGGCTGAAGGACCTGGTGGGCCACTGCGTGAACGCGCTGCCCCTGCGCAGCAACGTCGCCGCGGAGGCGCCCTTCACGCAGGTGCTCAAGCAGCTGCGCACCACGATGCTCGATGCCTACGAGCACCAGGAGTACACGTTCGGCACGCTGCTCAAACAGCTGGCGCTGCCGCGCGACCCCAGCCGCCTGCCGCTGGTCAACGTGCTGTTCAACGTGGACCAGGCCGTCACGGGGGAGCAGCTGGCGTTCCAGGGCCTCACCTGCGCCCTGGCGAGCAACCCGCGCCACTACGAGAACTTCGACCTCTTCATCAACGCGGCCGAGGCCCATGGCCGCGTGGTGCTGGAGTGCCAGTACAACACCGACCTCTTCGACGGCTCCACGGTCCGCCGCTGGATGGCGTGTTACGAAGAATTGCTGCGGGGCGTGATCGCCGACGCGGAAAGCCCCGTTTCGCGCCTGCCGCTGCTGCCCTCCGCGGAGAAGCAGCGCGTGCTGGTGGACTGGAACGCCACCGAGAAGCCGTTCGACCGCGAGGCCTTCGTCCACACGCTCGTGGCCGCTCAGGCCCTGGCCACGCCAGACGCGGTGGCCCTGCGCGCGGGGGACGTGACGCTCACGTACCAGCAGCTGATCCAACGCGCCCATCAGGTCGCGAACGCGCTCAAGCAGGAAGGCGTCGCGCCGGGAAGCCTCGTCGGCCTCTTCACCAATCGCGGCGCGGACATGGTGGTGGGTCTGCTGGGCATCCTCGAAGCGGGAGCCGGCTACGTCCCGCTGGACCCTGGCTTCCCGCCTGAACGCCTCGCCTTCATGGTCGAGGACGCGAAGCTCTCCACCATCCTCACGCAACAGGCCCTGGTGGCGTCCCTGCCGTCCACGAGCGTGAAGCCCCTGCTCGTCGAGGACACCGCGTCGCAGCCCGAGTCCGCGCTCCCGGCGCAGGATGTCTCTCCGGAGGCCGTGGCGTACGTCATCTACACGTCGGGTTCGACGGGCAAGCCCAAGGGCGTGCGCGTGCCGCACCGGGCGGTGGTGAACTTCCTGGGCACCATGCAGGAGGCCCCCGGCCTGGGTGCGCAGGACGTGCTGCTGGCCGTCACCACGCTCTCCTTCGACATCGCCGTGCTGGAGTTGCTGCTGCCGCTCACCACCGGTGCCCAGGTGGTGCTCGCCTCCCGCGACACGGCCTCCGACGGTGCGCTGCTCAAGGCCGCGCTGGAGTCCAACGCCGCCACCGTCATGCAGGCCACGCCTTCCACCTGGCGTCTGCTGCTGGAAGCCGGCTGGCAGCCGCGCCCGGGCTTCAAGGCCCTGTGCGGTGGTGAAGCCCTTCCGCGCGAATTGGCTGAATCCCTCCTCGCCCGCGTGGGCAGCCTCTGGAACATGTACGGCCCCACGGAGACCACCGTCTGGTCCACCACGTGGCGCGTGCAGCCTCCGCTCTCCTCCATCCGCATTGGCCGCCCCATCGCCAACACCCAGCTCTACCTCCTCGACTCTCACCTGGCCCCCGTGCCGGTGGGTGTCGCGGGCGAGCTGTACATCGGCGGCGACGGCGTGACGCTGGGCTACCTGCATCGGCCGGAATTGACGCAGGAGCGCTTCCTGGCCAATCCGTTCCGCCCTGGCGAGCGCATGTACCGCACGGGTGACCTGGCTCGGTGGCTGGCCGACGGCACCGTGGAGTACCTCGGCCGCAATGACTCGCAGGTGAAGCTGCGTGGCTTCCGCATCGAGCTGGGTGAAGTCGAAGCGGCGCTCGCTTCCCACCCGTCCCTGGCCCAGGCCGTGGCGCTCGTGCGTGAAGACCGCCCGGGGGACCGCCGCCTCGTCGCGTACCTCATCGCTCGGCCCGGGCAGACGACGCCCTCGGATGAAGTCCTCCGTGCGCACCTCAAGCAGGGGCTGCCGGAGTACATGGTGCCGCAGCACTTCGTGGCCCTGCCCGCGCTGCCGCTCACGCCGAACGGCAAGGTGGACCGCAAGGCCCTTCCGTCGCCGCAGGTGGAGTCGCAGGAGGACGCCTACGTCGCGCCTCGTGACGAGACGGAGCAGAAGCTCGCGGCCATCTTCGCGGACGTGCTGGGGCTGCGCCGGGTGAGCGTCACGGCGGACTTCTTCCGTCTGGGCGGCCACTCCCTGCTGGCGTCGCAGGCCCTCACACGCGCGAGCCGCGACCTGGACGTCAGCCTCACGCTGCGCCGCATGTTCGAAGCACCCACCGTGGAGAAGCTGGCCCGGCTGGTGCGCGGCGACGACGGGGCCACGAGCCCCGCGCAGCGCATCTCGCCCCGCGCTGGCTCCGAGCCCGCGCCGCTGTCCCTCATGCAGCAGCGGCTGTGGTTCCTGGAGCAGCTCAACCCGGGGACCGCCGTCTACAACCTGCCCTCCGCGTTCCGCCTCCATGGCGCGCTGGACGTGGGTGCGCTGCGCTTCAGCTTCAACAAGCTGCTGGAGCGCCAGTCGTCCCTGCGCACCTTCGTGCGGTGGGATGAGGGCACGCCCGTGCAGCACGTGGCCCCGTCGCTGACGGTGGAGCTGGAGCCGGTGGACCTGGAGCCCGTCCCCGCGCACACGCGCGAGGAGGACCTGCTGCGCCGCCTCCAGGCGCTGGCGGACGAGTCCATCCCCATCACCGCGCCGCCGCTCTTCCGGCTGACGCTGTTCCGGCTGGGCGCCACCGAGCACGTCCTCTTCTTCATGCCCCATCACCTCATCTGGGATGGGTGGTCGTTCGACGTGTTCCTGCGCGAGCTGGACGTCATCTACTCCGCGCTCACCAAGGGCCAGGAGCCCAAGCTCCCCGTCCTGCCCATCCAGTACGCGGACTTCACCGAGTGGCACCGCAACTGGCTCCAGGGCGAGGAGCTGGAGCGGCAGGCGCGCTACTGGAAGGGGAAGCTCTCCGGGAACCTGCCCGCGCTGGAGCTGCCCACCGACAAGCCGCGCCCCGCGCAGATGAGCCTCAAGGGCGGCACCGAGCCGTTCGTGCTCACCGGCGCGGAAGTGGACGCGCTCACGAAGCTGGGGCGCGAGTCCAACGCCACGCTGTACATGGTGCTGCTCACGGCGTTCAAGACGCTGCTGCACCGCTACAGCGGCCAGGAAGACCTCGTGGTCGGCACGCCCATCCGGGGCCGCTCGCATCCGGAGGTCGAGGACCTGCTGGGCTTCTTCGTCAACACGCTCGTCCTGCGCACGCAGCTGGCGCCGGAGCTGACGTTCCGGCAGCTCCTGGAGCGCGTGCGCACCACGTGCATGGAGGCCTTCGGCCACCAGGACATGCCCATCGAGCTGCTGATGCAGCAGCTGGGTGTGCAGCGCGACCTGAGCCGCACGCCGCTGTTCCAGACGTTCTTCACCTTCCAGGACGTGCGCAACCGCGGCGCCAGCCTGGGGGATCTCACCTACGGCCAGGTGCACGTGCACGCGCACGCGACGCCGCTGGACCTGAGCTTCTGGGTGAAGGAGACGGCGAACGGCATCGTCGGCGGCATGGACTACAACACCGACCTGTTCGAGCGGGACACCGTCGTCCGCATGCTCGAGCAGATCCGCACGCTGCTCCGGGCCGCGCTGTCCGACGCGGGAGTCCCCGTGTCGCGCCTGCCGCTGCTGCCCGAGACAGAGAAGCAGCGCGTGCTGGTGGACTGGAACGCCACCGAGAAGCCGTTCGACCGGAGCGCCTTCGTCCACACGCTCGTCGCCGCGCAGGCCCAGGCCACGCCCGACGCGGTGGCGCTGCGCTCCGGCGCCGTGACGCTCACCTACCGCCAGCTCCTGCAGCGCAGCCACCAAGTGGCGAACGCGCTCAAGCAGGAGGGCGTCGCGCCGGGAGGCCTCGTCGGCCTCTTCACCGAGCGTGGGCCGGACATGGTGGTGGGCCTGCTGGGCATCCTCGAAGCGGGCGCGGGCTACGTTCCGCTCGACCCCGGCTTCCCGCCCGAGCGTCTGTCCTTCATGGTCGAGGACGCGCAGCTGTCGCTCGTCGTCACGCAGCGCGCGCTCCAGAGCACCCTGCCCTCCACCACGGCGAAGTCCCTCTTCGTCGAGGACACCACGTCGCAGGCGGACTCGGCCCCCGAGGTTCCCGGCGTCACGCCCGAAGCCGTGGCGTACGTCATCTACACGTCGGGTTCGACGGGCAAGCCCAAGGGCGTGCGCGTGCCGCACCGCGCGGTGGTGAACTTCCTGGGCACCATGCAGGAGGCCCCCGGCCTCTCCTCGCAGGACGTGCTGTTGGCCGTCACCACGCTCTCCTTCGACATCGCCGTGCTGGAGCTGCTGCTGCCGCTCACCACCGGTGCCCAGGTGGTGCTCGCCTCCCGCGACACGGCCTCCGACGGTGCGCTGCTCAAGGCGGCTATTGAAGCCAACGCCGTCACCGTCATGCAGGCCACGCCCTCCACCTGGCGTCTGCTGCTGGAGGCCGGCTGGCAGCCGCGTCCGGGCTTCAAGGCCCTCTGCGGTGGTGAGGCCCTTCCGCGCGAGCTGGCTGAATCCCTCCTCGCCCGCGTGGGCAGCCTCTGGAACATGTACGGCCCCACGGAGACCACCGTCTGGTCCACCACGTGGCGCGTGCAGCCTCCGCTCTCCTCCATCCGCATTGGCCGCCCCATCGCCAACACCCAGCTCTACCTCCTCGACTCTCACCTGGCCCCCGTGCCGGTGGGTGTCGCGGGCGAGCTGTACATCGGCGGCGACGGCGTGACGCTGGGCTACCTGCACCGGCCGGAGCTGACGCAGGAGCGCTTCCTGGCCAACCCCTTCCGCCCTGGCGAGCGCATGTACCGCACGGGTGACCTCGCCCGGTGGCTGGCCGACGGCACGGTGGAGTACCTCGGCCGCAATGACTCGCAGGTGAAGCTGCGCGGCTTCCGCATCGAGCTGGGTGAAGTCGAAGCGGCGCTCGCTTCGCACCCGTCCCTGGCCCAGGCCGTGGCCCTCGTGCGTGAGGACCGCCCGGGGGACCGCCGCCTCGTCGCGTACCTCGTGACGAAGCCGGGTCAGGCCTACACGGACACGGAGCTTCGCAAGCACCTGCGCACGCAGCTGCCGCAGTACATGGTGCCGCAGCACTTCGTGGAGCTGGAGGCGCTGCCGCTCACGCCGAACGGCAAGGTGGACCGCAAGGCCCTGCCGCCTCCGGCGGGCACCACGCGTCCCGTCGAGGACGCCTTCGTCGCGCCTCGCACGCCGGCGGAGCAGCACCTGGCGGGCATCTGGCGGGAGGTGCTGGGCATCGCGCAGGTGGGCGTGCACGACAACTTCTTCAACATCGGCGGGCACTCGCTCCTGTCCTTCCAGGTGGTGATGCGCGTCCGCAAGGAGCTGAACCAGGAGCTGCACCCCCGCACCCTCCTGCTCAACACGCTGGAGCAGGTGGCCTCGCAGCTCGCGCCCGTGGCCCAGGCCCCCGCCGCCAGGACGCAGCCCGTCACGCCGCCAAGGACTGCCACCCAGGAGACTTCTGTTCCCCTGGCGCAACGCTTGTTCAATAAGCTGAAGCGGAACCTGCCGGGGCGCTCGGACTGAGCGGCCCCCCGAGGAGAATGGTCAGCCCGTGACGCCTTGCTTCTTCGGCACCTCCGAACGACAGCTCTTTGGCATCCACCACCCCGCGCAGGGCGCTGAACGCGCCACCGGGGTGGTGCTCTGCTATCCCGCCGCCCAGGAGTACATGTTGACGCACTGGGCCTTCCGGAAGCTGGCCGGAATGCTCGCGCGCGAAGGCTTCCACGTCTTCCGCTTCGACTACTACGGCACGGGGGACTCCGCCGGAGAGGCCCACGAGGGCCGCGTGGCCACGTGGGTCCAGGACATCCGCAACGCCGCCAATGAATTGCAGGACGTGACGGGCGTGCAGCGCGTGGCGCTCGTGGGCTTCCGGCTGGGCGCGGCGCTGGCGGTGCGGGCCGCGGTGGAAGGGCTGTCCACCGCCGCGCTCGTGCTCTGGGAGCCGCTGGTGCAGGGCGAGGCCTGGCTCCAGGAGCTGGAGCTGCTCCAGGCGCGCCGGGCCACCCGCACGCTCTTTCCCCAGCCCGAAAGCCCGCTGGAGGTGCGCGAGGAGCTGCTCGGCTTCCCGTTCCCCCGCGCCCTGCGTGACGACATCCTCGCACTGGACCTGGCCGCGCTGCCCGCGTGGCCCTCGACGCGCACGCACCTGGTGGCTGGCGCGCCGCGGCCCGAATACCAACGCCTCCAGGAGCATTTGGAGAGGACAGGCCTGCCCTTCCAGCACCACCTGGTGCCCGAGGAGGGCGCGGGCGGCCAGGAGTCCGCGCTCCTGTCCAACCGCAGCCTGCAGACCATCACCACGCTCCTGAAGGAGGCCGCGTGATGCGCGAGCGAATCTGTACCTTCGGCCCCGAGCAGAGCCTCGTGGGCATCCTCACGGAACCCGACCCGGCGAAGGTCCTGCCGGACGCGCCCGCGGTGGTGCTGTCCAACGTGGGCCTCAACCACCACGTGGGCCCGTACCGGCTGTGGGTGGAGCTGGCGCGGCAGCTGGCCGGGCGCGGCATCACCACGCTGCGCTTTGATTTGTCCGGCCTGGGGGACAGCCGCCCGCGCCGGGAGGGCGGCTCCGACGAGTTCCAGCGCGCCCGCGAGGAGACGCGCGCGGCGCTCGACTACCTGGAGCAGAAGAAGGGCCAGAAGCGCTTCGCGCTCATCGGCCTGTGCTCCGGCGTGGACAGCGCGCACGCGGTGACGGTGGAGGATCCGCGCGTGGTGGGCGCGGCCTTCATCGACGGCTACACCTACCGCACGCTGGGCTACCACCTGCGCTTCCACCTGCGCTACCTGAGCCCCCGCCGTTGGACGCGCTTCCTGCGCAAGCGCAAGCTGCCCGCCCAGCTGCGCGAGGCCGGCGAGGCCGACGAGGTCTACACGCGCGAGTACCCCGAGCGCTCGCAGCTGACACAGGACTACAAGGCCCTGATGGAGCGCGGCGTCAGCCTGTGCTTCGTGTTCACCGGGGGCATGGGGCTGTCCTTCAACCACGAGCGCCAGTTCTACGAGATGCTCTCGCCGCTGAAGCTGGAGGGCCGCGTCACCTACGCCTTCTACCCGCGCGCGGACCACCTCTTCTCCGTGCCGGAGGACCGCGCGGAGCTCCTGCGCAAGCTCACCGCCTGGACCGTGGGCACGGTGCCGCCGCGCGCGTTGACGGGCTGAAGGCCGCCTGCCCGCCCTACGAGCGGGGACGCGGTCTGGGGCCGGGTGTGCGTCAAGCGCTTGTTTCCCACCCAACGGTCGCCACCTTCGAAGCACACACGTTCTTCGAAGGAGAGCCACCCATGAAGCTCCCTGTCATGGCAGCACTGGCAGCACTCGCATTCTCCGGTCAAGCCTTCGCGCAGAGCCACACCGACCACGAGACGCCCCCGCTTCAGGAGCCGTCCACGGACGCGCCCCAGGACAGCGCGGAGCGCTGGGACAAGGCCACGGGCGGCTCGGGCGCCGCTTCGGAGGACCTCCAGCCCGCGGACGCGGCCGACGACAATGCCGTGGCCCCCAGCAGCGTCGATGAAGGCGTCGGCGGCTCCGGCTCCACCGAGCAGGGCAGCAACAGCACGAGCGACCACTCGGCCGCCGCGGAGCCGGGCGCTCCGAACTCGGGCACCCCGGGCAACAAGGGCGCGAAGATGGAGGTGACGCCGCCGGCCTGGGACCAGAACAAGAAGATGGGCAGCTCCGCGAGCCCCACCACGGGCACGCCGCCGGTGGAAGGCAGCGCGGGCAACTAGCGGCCCGGCTTCGACAGACACGACAATGGCAGACGTGGACGGGCTTCGCGCGAGCGGGGCCCGTCCATACCCCTTGTGGGGTACAGACCTGACAGCCTTTCCACCGCTAAGTCCTTGCACGGACCGGATGGACGGAGGCCCGTCGGATGAACCTCACCCCGCACGAACAGGCGCTCGTGCTCGAGCTGACCCAGACCCTCTCCAGCTCGCTGGACCTGACGGAGGTGCTGGCCCGCTCCCATGGGACGCTGGCGAAGCTCCTGCCCTGCGACTACGCGGCGCTGTGCGTGTCGAGGCCGGAGCGGCCCGGCGACTACGAGTGGCTGGGATTGGGCGCCCCGGGCATCCTCTTCACGCACTATCCGGAGCTGGCCGCGGTGGACATCGTGCGCGAGCCGGCGATGCAGCCGCCCCACGTGCCGCCGCGCGACCCGGACCCGCTGTCACGCAAGGAATTGAAGCGCAGCCTCTTGTACCTGCGCTGCCGGGAGCTGGGGCTGCCCCTGGAGAACGTGATGGCGGTGCTGCTGGACCTGCGGCAGGACTGGCACGGCGGCTTCACGCTGTACCGCGAGCACACCCTGCCCTTCTCCGAACGGGAGCAGGCCCTCCTGGAGGACCTGACGCCCTACCTGGCGAACACGGTGCGCAACTGCCGGCTGTTCGGGAACGAGGCGACACGGGGTGACCTGCTGGACGCCCTCTTCCGCCACCAGGGCGCCGAGTGCGTCGTGATGGATCCCCCGGAGCACGAGAAGCTGCGCACGCCGGGCGCGACGGAGCTCCTGCGGCGCTGGTATCCGGAGGAGCTGAAGGCGGACGACTCGCGGCTGCCCCAGGAGCTGCGCGAGCACCTGGCGCGCCTCCGGGCCCTGGGGACGAAGCGGACCCCGGGCGTGGACACGTGGACGCGCTCCGGGGGGAAGCAGGACCTGAAGGTGACGTTCGTGGAGCTGCCCGAACAGCGCGGCGGCCGTCCCTGGGTGCTGGTGTTGCAGGAGTGCTCGCGGGCCATCCCCATGCCGGAGCCCTGGCGCCAGAAGCTCTCCAAGCGCGAGGTGGAGGTGGTCCAGGGAGTCCTCTGCAACTGGACGAACGAGACCATCGCCGAGGACCTGGGCCTGACGCTCAACACGGTGAAGACGCACCTGCGCAACATCTTCCCCAAGCTGGGCATCGAGAGCCGCACGGACCTCCTCTACCAGGCCGCCTGGAGGCAGAAGCCAGGGTGAGGAGGTCCGGGTGCGCGCGCTCAGGGCTGCCGGAAGAACTTCGGGAACAGCTCGCGCGTGGTGCGGGCGGACAGGAGCAGCGCGTCCTGTTCCTCCCGGGACGTGAGCGCGCGCAGCTCCTTCTCCAGGTCGGCCACGTGGTCGCCGTCCGCGGCGCCGTGGCCCTTGAGGAAGAGCACGGCCTTGTGGATGTTGGGGATGCCGCTCTCCGCGATGAGCCGGTCCACCGCGTCCGGCGCCCGGTTCACGGAGAGGTACTCCAGCACGTAGGCCGTGCCCAGGAACGCGGTGGGCACGCCCGACTGCGTGGTGAAGCGGTTCCACTCCACATAGGCGCGCACCGCGGGGCAGATGGGCTCGCTCTCCACGCGCTCCTGCGTCCAGCCCAGGGCCGCCAGGTCCTTGAGCAACCACTGCTCGTGGCCCCTCTCCTCTCGCGCCTTCTGGAACAGCAGGTCCGCGAGCGCGGGATCTTTCGTGCGCTTGCCGGATTCAGTGAAGAACCCCTCGCTCCACCGCACGTACTGATACGTCTGGATGAGGTAGTGGACGTAGTCGTCCTGGCGGATGCGCCCCTCGAAGAGGCGCCGGACGTCCGGCGTCGCATCCAGTTCCCGCACGAGCCTCCGCGCTTCGTCTCGCAGGGAGTCCAGCCACGTCTGCTCATTCCTGGGCTGCTTGCACATACACGTCTCCTGACAGGGGCCCGTGAAGGCCCGGTGGGTGTTGCGTTGAGGGTGAAGGGAAATGAGGAGCGCGCGGCCTTGCGTCAGGCGGCGTCGGCGTCCAGCGAGGCGAAGAGGTTCAGCGTCCGCTCGGGAATCGCATCCAGCGCGGCGACGAGCGGCACGGTGAAGCGGTTGAAGGCGGGATCAAAGTGCGGCGGGCCAATGAAGCGCGCGCCCATCTTGTCCGCGAACAAGGACACCACAGGCGGCAGGCGCAGGATGTCCAGGCGGGCCTGAGCGCGCTGCGCTTCGGTGAGCCGCGCCGCCAGGGGCTCGGCGGGCGGTGCGGGGAACTCCCGGGTCCGCACGCGGAAGCTGTCGCTCACCCAGCCCCGGCGCGCGGCGGCCTGGTAGTAGAGGTCCGCCTCCTCCTGGGAGTCCGTCTCCATGTTGGCCGCGGCGATCCAATGGGTGACGCCGCGCCTGCGGCTCTCGCGGTACAGGCCCGCCTGGAGGCGCAGCACCGCCGAGTTGCGGTAGCGCTGGGTGACGCAGTAGCGCGTGGTCTCCGCGAACACGCGTCCCGGCGCGACGAGCTCCGACAGGTCGAGCTTCTTCTCGATATCGAGACCCACGGCCGTGTCCGCGAAGGCGGCCACCTCCGCGTTGGGCGTCAGCAGCCGGGCCGTCGCCACCGGCTCCGCGCCCGCGTAGACGACGACGTGGGCGGTGGTGCGGAGTGTATCGAAGCAGTCCGCTTCGCGCGGGGCACGCGGCCGCTTGGGCCCCAGCATCCGCAGCTCCTCGCCAAAAACCCGGTAACGGATGCGGAGCGCGTCATCCAGTTCGCGCTGCGCGGTGGCGACACGGCAACTCAATGAAGACATGGCGGGTCTCGCTTCCACGGTGCATGCCGGACTGTGTGTCCGGCCCCGACCTTTCATTCGCCGCCACGTGCATGAGTGCGCTCACGGGTTGAGTTTTTTCATTGAGACACGGGTCTGTTCCGATCCGGGGGGATCGCGAACGACTCACTGTCCTCAAAGGCAGTACCCCTTCCGAGGTACAGACACGGATCCTCGACCTCGCCAACCTGCCGGCTTGGAAAAGCGACATCGCGCAATCGAACTCAGCAGGGCTGTAGCGAACGTTCAGGCGAATCGCAGTCCAACCTGAAGCGGGGGCACGCATGCCGGTGAGGAGTCGGGGATGACCAGTCCATCACGACAACAGGTGGAGCAGCTTCACAAACGGATGTTGGGCCCGGATTCGGACGCGACCCATGACGTCTTCGATGCGTTCATGGAGCCGCTGGTCGACTCGCTGGTGGGCACGCTGAGATGTTCACGTCACGACGCGAACGCATACGCCGCGGATGCGCTCTTCGCGTACTTCAGGAAGCCCGATGGCTTCGACGCCAACCAGTCCAGCCTCTGGTTTTTCCTGAATCAGATCGCCATGCGCCGCGCCTATGACGCCTACAGGTCCCAGACAAAGCGGACCTTGCGGGAGAACAATCCGCTGACCGTCGTCGAAGTTCACCCTCCAGCTCCGAATAACGCCACGGAGGATTTCGTGAGCGCCACGCAGCAGTTGGAGCGGCTGTCAGAACGAATCGAATCCGGAGGTTACCCCGCGCGGGAAGTGGCGGCCATGCGCGTCATCCTCCTCAGCGAGGGACGGGTCTCCGAAGAGGAGATGGCCCGCGCGCTGGAAATCTCCCACCTGCCGCTCGCGGAACGGCTTCCGCTCGTGCGGAGCCACACTGAACGCCTGAGGAGGCTTTTGCGAAGCCTCTACAAGGAGATCTTCAATGATGAGCGTTGAATTGCTGGATTACGCGGCGAAGCGCAGCGCCACCGAGCCCGGGCTGCTGGGTCAGGTGTTCGCCATCTACCAGTCCCTTGAAGACTGCACGCGGGACGCGCTGGCGGAAGAACTGGGCTGCGACGAGCAGACGCTCAACAGGTTGTCGTTGTGCCGCAGGCCGTCAGGTGACGCGTTCGCGGAACAGGTGAAGCTCCTCTGCGGCCGGTTCGGTCTGGAGCCGTTCGCGCTCGCCAACGTGCTGCGGCAGGTGGAGATCATGGGTTCGGACTCCCCCACCCCGCGAGCCACCGCCACGCTCCAGTTGGCCGCGCTCGATAAGCGCAAGAAGGACGAGCCGGCCTCATGAGGCCGGCCTGGCTGAGGGAGGCGGTGGAGGCAAGCGGCCTCCCTCCGCCAGAGGCATTTCCCCGGGACCTCGCGGCGGACGCATCCATGCGCCTGCCCGTGAGGCCCGTGGGGTTGAAGGACCTGACCTCGGAGAAGGTGCGCCAGTGGCTGGCCCAGCGGGGGCGCACCGTGGAGATTGGCTACCACCGGGAGATGCATGGCTGCATGGTGGCCTGGGAGGGAAAGGGACTCGTCTTCTTCGACCGGGGCGACGGTCCAGCGCAGCAGCGCTTCACGGTGGCGCATGAGCTGGGCCACTTCTTCCTCGACCATCTGCTGCCGCGCATGAGGGCACTCGACTTCTTTGGCGACGGCATCCGGGACGTCCTGGACCAGAAGCGCCCTGCCACCCGTGAGGAGTCACTGGCCGCCGTGCTGGAGGGGGTCCCCATTGGCGTGCAGATCCACCTGATGGACCGGGGACCCACGGGGGAGGTCGGCACGGGAGTGGTGGCCCGCTCCGAACAGCGCGCGGACCGGTTGGCGCTGGAATGGCTCGCGCCGGAGAAGGCCGCGCGTCAGGTGATGCAGGACGGGCCCACGGAGACGCAGGAGCAGCGATTGGAGCAGCACTTCGGGCTGCCTCCAGACAGGGCGGCAACCTATGCGCGCATCCTGCGCCGTGAAGAGGGCCGCTCCCGTTTTTCCATTGTTTCATTTCTCGGTGAGGACGCAGGGTGACCATGGGCGGCCACAGGCGCTTTGACGACGACGATGACGAGGAGTTGACCGGCGACGAGGACTTTCGCGGCTCCTTCCGCGAGGACCTGGAGCGCACCCTCAACCTGGAGACGTGGGCGGAGGGCCTGGACCTCCAGGTCATCATGCAGCGCTACAAGGAGGAGATTGGCGGCGCCATGCGGAAGGAGGACCAGCTGCGGTCCATCATCCGCCAGGAATTGCTGCCTCGGCTCCAGACGCGGGACAATGCCCCCCAGGGCGCGGGCCTCTACCACCTGAGTCCGGAGCAGTTGGCCGACATCCACTCCGGCCTGCTGTTCGCCGGGCAGGTGGAGGCGGTCAACGGCATCTCCGTGACGCACGAGACGCTGCCACTGGACATCACCCAGCTGGGCATCACCGCGATTGGCTATGGCGGCTCCGCGGGCACCTTCTCCCAGCGGCTGTTCCGCCGCGAGGTGACGGTCGACGCGCCGGATCCTTATAAGGAGGCCCTGTCATATATCGAGATGCGCCAGAACCGCTCCCACCCGGGACGCCGCGGGCCGGACAGCCTGTCGCGGCTCGCCCGGCGAGGCATCCGCGCCTATGCGGAGCGCGCCATCCTGGTGGAGAAGCTGAAGGCCCCGTGGCGCATGGGTCAGGGCAATCCCTTCACCCAGGAGCTCATCACCGGCTCCGGCTACACGGGCCTGCTGAAAGCATCGCTGGGGATGCTCGAGCGGCTGATGAATGACCATCCCCGCTTCGTCTTCGTCTCCGCGCGAATGGAGGACCGGGGGTTCCTCACCATGGGCCATGCGCTCGACGCGGGTGAGTTCGTCATCCTCGAATCGATGAAGCAGGCGGGGGAGGACATCCTCGATGGCTGGCAGTACGACATCAAGGAGCGCAAGCGCGCGCGGCGCTTCGTGGACGCGTACTCGCACAAGGTCGTGAAGGGCCTGTTCCGTGCGTCGAACAACGCCCCGCCCCGCATCTTCTACGCGCACATCGACCATGCCCACATGGCCGCGTGCGTGGCCATCGCGGACAGCGTGCTGCGCCCGGAGCAGGGCTTCCCGATGCTGCTCGACGTCGCGGAGGCCACGTGCCGCAGCGCCTTCGGAGCGGATGGCTTCGAGGGCCTGGTCCAGGACGCCTACGCGCAAGCCGATGCACGCCTTCAGTACTTCAACGGTCGCAAGCCACGTCGCTGATTGGGGAACGACACCATGCCTGACAATGGAAACACCAGCGCACCCGGCCCGGGGCCCACGCAGAACGGCGCGGCCCCCAATGGCAAACCCGTGAATGGCCACGCCGCCACCGGCCCCAGCGCCCCACGGCCGGCCGCGCCTCCACCGGGCTCCCGTCCGCCGGTCCCCGTGCCCGCGAATGTCCAGATGACCGGACCGCGCCCCGG
>NZ_RAWK01000225.1 GCF_003612165.1 Corallococcus aberystwythensis
CGCTCCGCCCCTGGCCACCGAGGAGCCCGAGGCCCCGCCGAAGCCGCGCCTCGTGACCGCGCCTCCGGCCCCGGTCCGCGACCGGACGCCCATCGCCCTCGACGACCTGCCCACCTCCACCGAGGAGCCCATGCAGCTCGCCTCCACGTGGGAGTTCGTGGGCTGGCAGGGCGGAGGGGAAGGGGAGGGCCCCGTGGGCCACAGCCCGGAGACCACCTGGGCGGATCGCGTCGTGGACCTGGACGTCCCCGCCGCCGCGCCCGCCGCCTCCGAGGACGGCGTGGCCCTGGCCTCCGCGTGGGAGTTCATGCAGCAGCCCTGGCAGCCACAGGCCGTCGCGAACATCGACCCCGCCCAGGCCCTGCTCGCCGCCGCCAGCGCGTCCACCGACACCCCCGCGGACGGTCCCGCCGTCACGGCCGAACAGGTCCTCTCCGCGCTCGACACCGCGGACTCGCAGGGCATGGTCGGCAAGGTGCTGCTGGCCTACAGCGCGGGCCGCTTCCGCAGGGCCTTCCTCCTGGGTGACAGCTTCGGGCTCGCGCGCGTGGGCCGCGCCTGGGGCCCGGGCTGCGACCGTCCGGAGGTCTCCGCGCTCAAGGTGGACCTGGACACGCCGTCCCTCTTCACCTCCGCGCTGAACGGCCCCAGCCCCAGCGTCTTCAGCGCCCCGCAGGCCCCCCAGGACGAGGCCATCTTCTCCGCGCTGTGCGGCGAGTCCGAGCACCACCTGCTCGTCTTCCCGCTCCACTCGCGCGGGCAGCCCGTGGCCTTCTTCGTCGCCGAGCACGGCCCCGCGCCCCTGGACGTCGCCATGCTGGAGGAGTTGGGCCGCATCGCGGACCGCGCCGTGGAGATCTGCACCCGGCTCCACCGCTTCCCCTGAAACACGAAGGGCCCCGGAGCTTGAAGCCCCGGAGCCCTTCTTCACTTCAGCTCACGACCGCGGCGCCCTTCAGCTGCAGCCGCTGGTCGTGCCGCAGTTCGCGCACTTGTAGCAGGCGCCGCTGCGCACGGTGATGGCGCCGCACTGGTGGCAGGGCGGGGCGTCCGCCTGGTTCAGGTAGGTGCTGCGCGAGTTCATCGCGGACAGCTGCAGCGTCCCCGCCTGCTCCGGCACCGCCGCCTGCGTCACCGGCTCCGGACGGGCCTCCACCACCGGCGTCACCTCCGCGTCGTCCGCGCAGGGCTCCGTGGGCAGGAACTTCAGCGACAGCCACCGGAAGATGTAGTCCGTGATGGACTTCGCGATGGGGATGGCCGGGTTGCCCGTGAAGCCGCTCGGCTCGTAGCGCGTGTGGCAGAACTTGTCCGCCAGCACCTGCAGCGGCACGCCGTACTGGAGCGCCAGCGACACGCTGGTGGCGAAGCTGTCCATCAGGCCGCTCACCACCGAGCCCTCCTTCGCCATGACGACGAAGAGCTCACCCGGCTTGCCGTCCTCGTACATGCCCACCGTCAGGTAGCCCTCGTGGCCGCCGATGGAGAACTTGTGCGTGATGGACTGCCGCTCGTCCGGCAGCCGGCGGCGGAGCGCCTTGGGCTCGGGCATCACGGCGGGGGCGGGCTCGGCGGCCACCGCGCGGCGGGGCTCCGGGGCCTTGTCCTGCGACGTGTTGAGCGGCTGCGTGCGCTTGCACCCGTCGCGGTAGACGGCGACCGCCTTCAGGCCGCTGCGCCACGCCTCGATGTAGGCCTTCTCGATGTCCTCCACCGTGGCGTCGTTGGGCAGGTTCACCGTCTTGGAGATGGCGCCGGAGAGGAACGGCTGCGCGGCGGACATCATCTCGATGTGGCCCATCCAGTGGATGCTGCGCTGGCCCTTGGAGGGCTTGAACGCGCAGTCGAACACCGGCAGGTGCTCCGGCTTCAGGTGCGGAGCGCCCTCGATGGTGTCGTGCTTGTCCAGGTACGCGATGATGTCCTGCGTCTGCGTCTGCGGGTAGCCCAGCTTCTCCAGCGCCAGCGGCACCGTCTGGTTGACGATCTTCAGCATGCCGCCGCCCACCAGCTTCTTGTACTTGATGAGCGCGATGTCCGGCTCGATGCCCGTGGTGTCGCAGTCCATCATGAAGCCGATGGTCCCCGTGGGCGCCAGCACCGTCACCTGGCTGTTGCGGTAGCCGTGCTCCATGCCCTTCGCCAGCGCGTCGTCCCACGCCTCCTTCTGGGCCTGGTGCAGCTCCGCGCTCACGCCGTCCGCCGGCAGCTGGTACGCCGCCTTGCGGTGCTTGCGGATGACACCCAGCATGGGCTCCGCGTTGTTGCCGTAGCCCGCGAACGCGCCCTGCTTCTCCGCGATGCGCGCGCTCGTCGCGTACGCCTCGCCGCACATGAGCGAGGTGATGGCCCCCGCCAGGTTGCGGCCGGCAGGGGAGTCATACGGCAGGCCGGACGCCATCAGCAGCGCGCCCAGGTTCGCGTACCCCAGGCCCAGCGGCCGGTAGTCGTGGCTGTTCTTCGCGATGCGCTCGGTGGGGTAGCGGCTGAAGCCGACGATGATCTCCTGCGCCAGCAGCACCACGGACACCGCGTGCTTGAAGGCGGCCACGTCGAAGCCACCCTCCAGCGTGCGGAAGTGCATCAGGTTCAGCGACGCCAGGTTGCAGGCCGAGTCATCCAGGAACATGTACTCGGAGCAGGGGTTGGACGCGTTGATGCGCGCCGTGCCGGAGCACGTGTGCCATGCGTTCACCGTGGTGTCGTACTGGAGCCCCGGGTCGCCGCACAGGTGCGCGGCCTCGGCGATTTCACGGAACAGCTCGCGGGCCTTGTACGTCTCCATCACCTGGCCGTCGCGCACCGCGCGCGTCTGCCACGGGCCGTCGTTCACCACGGCCTTCATGAAGTCGTCGGTGACGCGCACGGAGTTGTTGGAGTTCTGGAAGTACACCGACCCGTAGGCCTCGCCGTTGAAGGACGGGTCGTAGCCCGCCTCAATCAGCGCCCAGGCCTTCTTCTCCTCGTTCGACTTGCAGCGGATGAACTCGAGGATGTCCGGGTGCTCGGCGTTGAGGATGACCATCTTCGCCGCGCGCCGCGTCTTGCCGCCGCTCTTGATGACGCCCGCGAACGCGTCGAAGCCGCGCATGAACGACACCGGGCCGGACGCCGTGCCGCCGCCCGCCAAGAGCTCCTTGCTGCCGCGGATGGAGGACAGGTTGGAGCCCGTGCCGCTGCCGTACTTGAAGAGCATGCCCTCCGTCTTCGCCAGCCCCAGGATGGACTCCATGTTGTCGTCCACACTGTTGATGAAGCACGCCGAACACTGCGGGTGCTCCTCCACGCCCACGTTGAACCAGACGGGCGAGTTGAAGGCCGCCTTCTGGCGCAGCAGCAGGTGCGTCAGCTCCGCGTGGAACGCCTCGCGGTCCACCGCCGACGCGAAGTAGTGCCCCTCCTCACCCCAGCGGGTGAGGGTGTCAACCACGCGCGCCACCAGCTTGCGCACGCTCGTCTCGCGCTCCGGCGTACCGGGCGTGCCCCGGAAGTACTTCGACGCGACGACGTTCGTCGCCAGCATCGACCAGGACTTGGGGACTTCGATGTCCTTCTGGTCGAAGACGACCTTGCCGTCCTCGCCCTTGATGCTCGCGCTGCGGTACTCCCACGCCAGCTCGTCCGCCGGATCCACCCCGGGCGTCGTGAAGAAGCGGTCCACGGTCAGCCCCGTGGAGGCCGTCGCCGCCTTGCCCTTGGCGCGGCCTCCGCGCCGCGGCTCCCTGCCCACCACCACCGGCTTCGCACTCAGTTCCTTCTCCATGACGCCCACCTCCAGATTCACTGAGAGTGATGCTGCAAAGTTTGCAAAATGGCCAACGCCGCGAGATCCCAGGGGATCCGTTGATCAGTTCCAAGCACAGGGACGGCAGCGTTGAAAGGGTCGGGGACGGGCAGAAATCAGGGGATACACCCCTGGAATCCGGGCCCGGGCCTGACTGCCCACCTGTCGGGCGGGCGGATCCATATGATCGCTGGTGGGGTCCGTCAACATCACCCACGCCCCTATATCTAGTGTCAGAATTCTGCTTACACACTTCATTTGGTACGCATTTCCAAGCGCACTGATCCGCACCCAAGGCTGATCTAATAACCCTTCGCGGGCTGGCAACGCCTGATGTGACTGGCAACGTATTGTCATGGCCCTGCAAAATGGGCCGGATGGGAGAGGGGGCCTGTCCAAGCGCTTGTGATCACTCGCGGATGTTTGCTGTCAGTCCGTGTGCCGAGCGTAGGAGCGCCTCAGAGCCTCCGCGACAAACCGGCCGGGTGGGGTGGGCCTGGACGGTCGCCTGCTGAACGGCGGCATCGATTTCGACGCACAGGCGCGTTAGGAGGCGAACCATGCCGCCTCCCTTCGAACGCCACGTCTTTGTCTGCACGAACCGCCGCCCGGACGGCAACCCCAAGGGGTGCTGCGCCACCAAGGGTGGGGAGGAGGTGCGGGCCGCCTTCAAGGAGGAGCTCGACAAGCGCGGGCTCAAGCGCAGCATGCGCGCCAACGCGGCGGGCTGCGTGGACACGTGCGCGTTCGGCGTCTCCGTGGTCGTCTACCCGGAAGGCACCTGGTACGGCGGCGTGAAGGTGGAGGACGTGCCCACCATCGTGGAGGAGCATCTGGTGCAGGGCCGCCCCGTGGAGCGGCTGCTGATGCCCTTCAACAAGAAGGCGGAGCGCTGAAGGCGGTTGCCCGCCTCGCGCCCCGCCTTGGGGTTACAGCGTTGAACCCTGGTGACTAGTCGCGGCGGTTGCCCAGCAGGCGCAGCAGCGACAGGAACAGGTTGATGAAGTCCAGGTAGAGGGTGAGCGCGCCCACGATGCTCACCGCCGTCGTGCTCTTGAAACCCGTGCCCGCGTGGTACTCGCGCAGCTTCTGCACGTCGTAGGCGGTGAGGCCCGCGAACACGAGCACGCCCGCGCAGGCCATCACGAACGACACGGCGCTGCTCTGGACGAAGAAGTTCACCACGCTGGCGATGACGATGCCGATGAGCCCCATGAAGAGGAACGTGCCCCAGCCGCTCAGGTCCTTCTTCGTGACGGTGCCGTAGACGGCCATCGCGCCGTAGGTCGCGGCGGTGATGAAGAACACCTGGCCGATGGAGCTGGCCGTGTAGATGAGGAAGATGACCGACAGCGTCACGCCGGTGAGCGCCGCGTAGGCCGCGAACATGAGCGCGGCCACCGGGCCGGACAGCCGGGGCGCCAGGATGGACAGGCCGAACACCACGCCCAGCTGCACCACGAACAGGACCATGCGGTTCTGCACCGCCATGCGGAGCAGCGTCTCATTGGCCAGCGTCACCATCGCCATCACGCCGGTGAGCGCCAGACCCGCGAACATCCAGCCGTGCACGCGCGACATGAACGCGCGCTGCGACTCCTGCACCAGGACGTCGTCCACCGCGGCTGCCTGCCCGCTCTGCCACCCACCTGAAGATTCCCACGCCATGTGTTCCGTTTCCTTTCGGGCCGGGCACCGCTGCGCCCCAGCCTCTCTCTAACGATGACCCCTGGAGGACGCCTTAAAGGGCCTTCCAGGCCAGCAAAAGCTTTGAAGCGACTTCCGTCGTGATGAGCGGCAGCACGCCCCCGCCGCCCACGATGTTGACGATCTCCGACATGGACCCACGGCACACTCCGCCCCACGCGGGCTGCTTCGCGAGCCCAACAGACGCGTACGCCGAGTAGTCCACGAAGAACGAAGTCGGCAGCACGCTGTTCTGGCCGCAGAGCAGGTGCTCTTCCGGCTGTGTGTCCACCACCTCCTGCACCACGTAGCCGCCGCCCTGGGGGTCCGTGGCGGCGCGCTCGCACAGCTCGGCCCACGTCTTGGACTCGCCGAAGGCGCCCTTCACGCGCTCCTCGTAGGGCACGGTGCCCACGGAGCGGCCCAGGAAGACGGCCTTGCCGCCGTAGTCCCACGCGCGCTTGAGCACGAAGCGCGCGGGCTCCTCGGCCACGCGCGCCACGATGTCGTCCACCCGCGCGCCGTCGGGGCCCAGGCCGGGCCCGTGGCGGAAGGGGCGCGTCCACGGCACCGCCGCGCGCACCGCCTCCAGCTCCTCGGACGTCAGGCCCGCGCGTTCCGCGAGCGCCGCGTCCGTCACCGCCTGCGACAGGAGCGCGAAGGTCGTCTTCACCTCCACCTGCGAGGCGGGCGGGTTCAGGAACACGGCCTTCTTCCCCGGGACGACGCCCAGGAAGTCCTCCACCCAGGGGGCGGGGTTCTGTTCCAGCCGGCGCACGAAGAGGTGGCGGTAGACCAGGTCGTACTTCTTGCCGTTCACCGTGAAGGCGTCGTCCCCGGACACGTCCTCCGGGTGCACGATGTCCGCGTCCGCGCCGAACTCGCGGAAGCGCTCGCACAGCCAGCGCAGCTCCGTCACCTGCGCGTCGTTCTTGCGGCACAGCAGCGCCACCGTGTCCGGCATCTGGCCGTTGCGCTCGGCCGCGTAGCCGTCCAAGAGCGCCCGGTAGAGCGCCAGCGCGTTGTTGCCGTTGAGCGTGAGCAGCGACGCGAGCGCCTTCTCCGGGTAGCGCACGTGCCGCGCCACGACCTCGATGAAGGTGCGCGCCGCGATGTCCGAATAGCCCTGCATGGCCGGGATGGTGGCGTTCACCTCCAGCGCCCAGGGCGTCCCGCCGGACACGAAGTAGTCCACGCGCGTGGTGGCCAGCTTGCGGCTCGCCTCCCAGGTGGCCTGCGCCAGGCGGCGCTCCAACGGAGACAGCGCGCCCAGCAGCACTTCCGCGTCCGGGCCGCCCAGGATGGCGCGCGTCATCTTCATCGTGGCGGAGGCCAGCTTCGCGGACAGCAGGGCGCGGCGTTTGATCTCCTCCGCGTCCAGGATGACCGGCGTGGCGGTGATGGGGATGGGCTGGGTGCTGCCATCCGGCTTCGTCACCGCGAGGCCGCGCTGGTAGGCGGTCTTCGCCAGCTCCGGTCCGAAATAGTGTGCCTGCCTGCGCAGGACATCCATGAGCTCGTGCACGCGCGGAACCTACGACCCCAGGGGCTCGTGGGTCCACAACCCGCGACCCCCGCCGCTGTTCCCGGTGTCCGCCACCTCGCCCTCCGGGCCGGGTCCTCTCCGCGTCCTGGCTTGCACCGGGCAGGGAGGTCGCTTAAAACAACTCAGTTGCTTTTCGGGACCGAGTGGACGTGAGCCGCCTCCGACGCCAGCCCAGCACGAGCCGCTCCCTGCCGCGCCTGCTGGCGCTGCCGTGGGTGCTCGTGTGCGTGCTGATGTATGTGGGCAGCGTGCTCCACTTCGCGCTCGTGCAGCACACCACGTGCCTGGAGCACGGGGACGTGATGCACGTGAGCGACGCGTCCCATGACGGCCCGTTGGAGGAGGAGCTCTCCTTCGACGATGCGCGCGTGGCGAAGGCGCCTGTATCGAAGGCCGCGCCCCACGCCGCGGAGGCCCACTGCCACCACGCCTTCCTCCGCCGGGAGGCCCCGCCTCCGGCCGAGCCGGCGCCCGTCATCGCCGCGGTCTCCACGCGTTCCAGCCCGGCGCTGGCGGTGTTCCGCTTCCACGCGGCACCTGTCGCGCTCTTGAGGCTCGCGCCCAAGTCGTCGCCGCCGCGCGCCTGATCTCCGCCGTCGAAGCCCGCCGTCCTGGCCCCACGTGTCTTCGTGGGACGGGGTGCATCGTGGCCACCGGAGTCCGGGTCGTGCGCGTTCCCGTTCCCTGAACGGATCCGCCGCACGCGCGCGGAAAAAGCCCCCGGCCACGTACACACGCGCGCGCTTCGTGCCCCGGTCCCTCCTTCCAGTCCCATCCGGTCCCTCGCGGTCCCTCCTTTTCGGAGGAGCGGTGCGCGTGGGGGCCGGGTGGCTGGAGTTCCCGCAGTCCATCCCCTGTGTCCCTGGAGTCCCCATCATGAAGAAGAAGCTTCTGTCCGCCCTGCTGCTGTCCACCGCCCTCCTCGCCGCCGGTTGTGGGGGCGACGACGAAGACGAGGCCCACGCCGACGAGGAGGGCTGCGAGCACCTGCAGGAAGGTCCCGCCGTCAACGTCACCGCCGCCGTCAGCGGGGCGGGACCGGCCGTGAGCAACGACCACAAGCGCTACGACATCGCGCTGGTGGACGTCGCCGGCGGCAAGGGCGGCACGGTGTCCTTCGCTGTCTCCGAGGCCACGGACTACGTCCTCTACGCCAGCACCCCGGTGCCGGTGAAGGTCACCAACGGCAGCGGCGCGACGGTGGAGTTCGAGGAGAGTTCCAACAGCTCCACGCTCTGCACGGACATCCAGGGCCGCTACATCGTGCCGCTCACCGTGGGCACGCACACGCTCACCTTCGGTCCTTCGACCCTCTCCTCCGTGTCGCTCGTCATCGAAGAGTCGGGCGAGCACGACCACGACCACGGGTAGCCACCGCGCTCCCTCTTCAACCGAAGCCCGAGGCGCCCCATGTCCAAGGTTTCCGCTGGCAGAACTCCATCCCTGCTTCCCTGCGACGTGCGCCGCGACGGCGACCGTCTGTTCGACGTGGCCATGTGGTGCCTGGGCCAGGACGTGCGTTGCCCGGACGGCAACGTGCTGCTCCGGCACGGCCTGGTGCGCGAGCCGCGTCCGCCGGGCGTGGAGGGACAGAGCGCATACCAGGGGCAACTTCCGGACGGGGGGCGCCTCACGCTGTGGGGCTTCGGCGCGCTGTGTGACGCGTGCGGCGGCGCCATCTTCGTGCCGCGCGATGGCTTCGTGCCCCGGTGGGTGGAGGGCGCGTGCGGCCAGGCCTTCCGCGTGGAGGACGTGGGCGTCCGCCGGGACGCGGCCACCGGGCCGGAGCGCAGGGCGGCGCGGGCGGGGCTCGCGCTGCTGGCGGACTGGCTGGCGGAGTACGAGGCGTGGGTGGCCCGCGACGTGGGCCTGGCCTGGCGGCGCGAGTGCCTGGCGGCGCGGCGCAAGGCGTCTCCCATCCCCGCGCAGGAGCTGTCCACCGCTTGGAGGCGGCTGGCCGTGCGCGTGCGCGCGACCGACGCCTCGGTGCAACACCATGTCGCTCCGATGACCGGAGCGTGAGGAGGACACCATGCTGGCACGTCTGTTCCGAGCCGATGCCCCGTCCGTCCATTCCCACGTCGCGTGGGAGGACCTGCCGGACGAAGCCCTTCCCACGCCGCCGCTGCGAGACGGGTTGGGAGATGCACACCTGTCCGTGACGACGCAGGTGCCCCTGGCGCAGGCGTACTTTGATCAGGGCCTGCGCCTGCTGCACCTGGGCTGGGCGCTGGAGGCCCGGCGCGCCTTCGCGGAGGCCGCGCGTCAGGACCCGACACTCGCCATGGCGTGGTGGGGGCTCGCGCTCGCCCGGGGCGTGGGGCAACGCTTCACCGCGGACCGCGCGGAGGCCATCCGCAAGGCGCTGACGTTGGCGGAGGGCACCACCGACATGGAGCAGCGGCTGATCGTCGCGGCCAGCCTCCTCGCGGACAAGGGGCCCGCGAATGGCAGACATGCCTTCGTGCGGGAGATGGAGTGCCTCATCGACCGCTTCCCCCAGGAGCCCGAGCCGCGCCTGCTGCTCGCGGGCTTCCTGCTGGACGGGTACGAATCCGACGGGCGTCCAGGACAGGGGCAGCCGTACGCGCAGCTGCTCCTGCGCGACCTGTTGCGCACGCACCCGCACCACGCGGGCGTGCACGTGGCCTGGGTGCAGGCGTGGCTGCCCAGCTCGCGGCCGGAGATGGCGCTGGAGAGCGCGGAGCTGCTTGCGTCGCTCGTGCCCGCGGGAAGTCCCGCGCTGCTCGCCGCCGGACGCCTGCTCTTGCGCATGGGCCGGGCGGTGGAGGCGAACCGCATCCTGGAGGCCGCGGTGACGGCGGACGACGCGTACCTCGCGCGGGAATCGCTGCCCCTGGACGTGGCGCCGAGCGCGGACACCGCCCTGCGGCTGCTCAGCGAAGGCTGCGTGGAGGTGGGGCAGTACCGGGGCGCGCAGGTCTGGGCGCGGAAGTTGCGGCAGCGGGTGGAGGCCTCGGGAGGCCAGCCGCAGGCGGTGCTCTTCGCCGCCACCACGCTCGTCGCCGCGCACCTGCGCTTCGGCTTCAGCCGGGCCGCGGCGGAGGTGCCCATGGACCTGGGGGATGCCGCCACCGTCGCGGAAGCCGGGCTGCGTGACGCCGTGCGCCTGTACGCGCGAGGCGTCTGTGCCCTGGAGACGGGACGGCTGGGCGACGTGGAGCGCGCGTGCGCAACCCTGGATGCGCTGGCGCTCACGCTGTCGGAGGCGCCGCGTTCGGAGGGTCGTGCCTTGTGCCCTCGCGACGTGGCGCGCACGGTGGAGATCGCCGCGCAGGAGCTGCGGGGCACGCTGGATGCGCGCCGGGGGGATTCCGGCCGGGCGGAGGCCGCGCTCACCCGGGCGCTGCGCCTGGAGCGCCGCCTGCGCCCCGTGGGCCCCGCGCTCTTCTGCCGGCCCCCCCGTGAGACGCTGGCCCGCGTGCGCCTGCGCTCCGGCCGCGAGGAGAAGGCCCTGGAGCTGGCGCTGGAGCGGGCCGGAGAGCGGCCCGGTTGTGGCCACTGCATGCTGCTGGTCGCGGAGGCCCACGTCGCCTGCGAGTGCATGTCCGAAGCGGCGCACGACTTCGCCGTGGTGCTGGACCTGTGGCGCGACGCGGATCCGCACCTGCCGGGCCTGCAACGCGCGCGGGGCTTCACGGCCCGGGGAGGCCGGAGTCGGGCCGCGCTCCGGCGGGTGCCCGACGCGGCACCGGTGGACACCGCGCACGGACCCCGGGGTGGGGCACCGACCTGGACCGTTCATGGGGGCTGAGCGCGCACGCCGCCGCGCTTGACGCAGGCGCGGCCTTCGCGGCACTTGGGGCTCATCCTCCAAGGAGCCGCCCCATGCCGTCGTTCCGCCTGAAGCCCGAGCACGCCGCGCTGCTCGTCGTCGACATCCAGGAGCGCCTGTGCGCCGCGATGGACCGCGACGCCCTGGACCGCATGCTCGCACGCACCGGCGCCGCGGTGGAGGGCGCGCGGGCCCTGGGCATGCCCGTCATCGTCACGGAGCAGTACCCGCAGGGCTTGGGCCGCACGCACTCGCTCCTCAAGCTGCGCCTGGGAGAGTTCAAGCCGCTGGAGAAGATGGACTTCTCCGCCGCCACGCCCGACGTGCTGGACGCCCTGGGGGACCGCAAGCAGGTGCTGCTCACCGGCATGGAGACGCACATCTGCGTCTTTCAAACAGTGCGCGACCTGGCGGACGGTGGCCGGCAGCCGTGCCTCCTCGCGGACGCCGTCCTCTCCCGTGCGGAGGAGGACCGCCGCGTGGGGCTGGAGCTGTGCCGCGACGCGGGCGCGCGCATCCTCACCGTGGAGTCGGCCCTGTTCGACATGCTGGGCCGCGCGGGTACGCCCGAGTTCAAGAAGGTGTCCGCCGCCGTCCGCTGAATCCCGGGGACGACGGCGGCGCTTCCGCTCACGCCCTGTGCTTGAAGGGCACCTGCACCAGGCGCACCAGCATCATCAGCAGCACCAGCACCCCGGACAGGACGGTCTGCGAGCCGCCCACCGGGAAGTCGTAGAAGTACGCGAACAGGTACCCGCCCGCGCCCGCGATGCCGCCCAGCACGGTCGCCGTGAAGAAGGTCCACGGCAGCCGCAGGTCCAGCACCAGCGCGGCGATGGCCGACAGCGTGGAGAACGCGAAAACGGGCAGGGCGCCCAGGGCCCGCGCGCACACGCCCACCATGAGGCCAATGGACACCATCAGCACCGTGTCCAGCAGCTTCACCGGCAGCCCCTGCACCGTGGCGCCAATGCGGTCGAAGCTCACGAAGGCGATGCCCCGGAACCACCACAGGTGCAGCACCATCAGCACGCCGCCCGCCACCGCCACGGCCTGGAGCTGATCCGGCGTCACCAGCACCGCGGTGCCGAAGAGGATGCCCTGGATGTCGTGCGCCTCCTGCGCGATGCGGTCACCCACCAGGATGGCCGCGCCGCCCGCGAAGGCGAACGCGCACCCCAGCAGGCTCTCCCGCGACAGCCGCAGCCGCGCGGGCTCCACCATCAGGAGCAGCGTGGCCGCGACGGACAGCACCACCGCGCCCACCAGCGGATCCACGTGCACGCCCAGGTGGATCTCCGCGAAGAAGGCCAGCGCCACGCCCAGGCCCGCGGTGTTCGTCACCGCCGCGCTGACGAACACCATGCGCCGCAGCACCACGTAGACGCTGAGGAAGCCCAGCACGCACCCGGCGATGAGCGCGCAGAGGATGGGGTCGCGGAACAGCTCCCACCCCGCCTGGAACTGTTCCCACTTCGAGGGTTCAAGCAGGGTTGTTTCCACGGTGGGGTCCCTGGGGCGCGCTGTGGCAGTAGTCGTCGCCGTACTGGCGGCGGAAGGCGGGGTGACAGAACACGGTGCGGGCATCGCCCATGACGAAGCAGCGGTGCTCGCGGTCCACGAAGAGGATGACGTCGGCGTGCTCGGCGGCGACGGACATGTCGTGGCTCACCACCACCACGCCCAGGCCCCGGTCGTGCGCGAGCGCGCACAGCCGCAGCATCGTCTGTTTCTCCGCCACGGCGTCCATCGCCGCGGTGGGTTCATCCAGCAGCACCACGTCCGCCTCGGTGGCGATGACCCGCGCCAGCAGCGCGCGCTGCTTCTCGCCGCCGGACAGGTCGCGGAAGGGGCGCTTGGCGATGCCGCGCGCGCCCGCCGTGTCGAGCGCCGCCTCCACCTTCTGCCGGTCCGTCTTGCTGGGGAAGGGCCGCAGGAAGTTCCACCCGGACAGCCGGCCCCAGCTGGTCAGCTCCCGGGCGTGCACGGGCAAGAGCGAGTCGATGGCGGACATCTGCGGCACGTACGCGCTGCGGATGTTCGGCGTGCCCAGGGTGATGCGGCCGGACACCGGCGGAATCAGCCCCAGCAGCGTCTTGAACCAGGTGCTCTTGCCGGAGCCATTGCGGCCCACCACCGCCACGAACTGGCGGCGGCGCACCACCAGGTCCATGGGCGGCAGGATGTCCTTGCCCCCGTAGCCGATGACCAGCTGTTCGCACTTGAGCAGCGCTTCGCCCGGCTCCTGCGCCGGTTCGACGCGGTGCCCCCGGTCCAACTCCGTCTCGTGATCACCGTGAGCCACGGTTCACCTCCGCGGTGGGGTTCAGCCCGGCCACCTTCTCCAGGATCGCGGCGCGCACCGCCGCGTTCGCGGGCGCATCCAGGTCCACCACACCGTCGGTGCCCGGCGTCGCGGCGGACCAGTCCACCGCGTCGAAGAGGGCCGGCGTCAGCTCCAGCTTCAGGCCCAGCGTCACGCGCGGCGCGTTCTCACGGTCGGATGGCACGTCCAGGTCGCCTTTGAGCACCGCCACCGGCGTGGCCTCCGCGCCCGCCACCGCCGCGGTGAAGCGGAAGGGCAGGGCGCCCGCGAAGCGCGCGGGCACGCGGCCGTCGCGCACGCTGCCCGTCATCCGCAGGCCGGTGATGGACCAGCGCCCGCCGGACAGCGTCGTCTTGCCCAGGCCGCAGCCGGGCTCGCAGGTGAGCTCCCTCACCGCGGGCGACAGCAGGTCCAGCTCCGCGTCCACCGGGAGGTTGGCCACCGTGGTGGTGGTGCTGCCACCGCCGCCCATCTCCGCCTCGATGTCCTCGTAGTCCACGAGCGCCCCGTCCTCGCCGTGGCAGTGCCCGTTGTGGCACAGCGAGTAGCCCGGCGGCGGGGAGGACGGATCGAACGTCGTGGTTCCGCCGCCGCCGGAGCTGGCCAGCAGGTCGATGCTGCCCAGGCGCACCGCGCCGGTATCCATGCGCAGCTGGAAGTCGGAGGCGAGCGCCTGGTAGCCGTCGCCCGCGTTCCGGCCGGACAGCGGCGTGTACGCGGCCTCCACGGAAGGCTCCAGCACCGCGAAGCCATCGCCCGCGTCGAACGCGCACCCGGACACGAGCGCGAGGGGCAGCAGCCATGCCCTGGAATGAAAGCGCTTCATGGCGTCATTCCCCCTTCCCGGCGAGGCCCTTCTCCAGCCGGCCCACCATCAGTTCCATGCGCTGCACGTAGGTCTGGCCCGCGCGGAAGTCGGTGCCGCCGGGCAGCGTGATGAGCGCGGCGGGAATCTTCGACGCCACGAGCTTCGCGATGTTGTCCGGGTAGTAGTCCTCCTTGAGCACCAGCTTCACTTGGCTTCCCTTGCTCTTCGCCAGCACCTGCGCGACGTGGGACGGGTTCGGCGGGATGCCCGGCTTGGGCTCCAGGAACGCGACGGTGTTGAAGCCCAGCCAGTTCTGCAGGTACGCCGTCGTGCGGTGGTACGCGATGACGGGCACGCCCTTGAGGCCCGCGAGCCGCTTCTCCCAGCCCGCCTGCGCCGCCGTCAGCTCCTTCGTGAAGGCCTCCAGGTTGGCCTTGTAGGTAGCGGCGTTCTTCGCATCCAGCTGGGACATGCGCGCCTCGATGGCGCGCGCCACCAGCACGGCCTGCCGCGGATCATAGAGGTAGTGCGGGTTGCCGCCGGGGTGCACGTCGCCCTGGCTGCGATCCACCTGCCCGGCGGGCACCTCCTGGAGGTTCACGGCCCGCGACGCGTCCAGATAGCCCGTGTTGCCCGTCAGGATGCGGTTGTTGCGCGCGCCCAGCTGGAGCGTGGGCAGCCAGCCGATCTCCAGGTCCAGGCCCGCGGCGAGGAGCAGGTCCGCGCGGTTGAGCGCGAGCGCCAGGTTCGGCTTGGCGTCCACGAAGTGCGGGTCCTGCGTGGGCAGCGCGAGCGCGGTGACGTCCACCTTGTTCCCTCCCACCGCCTTGGCCACCGCGGCCAGGTCCGGGAGGGTGGCGACGACCTTCAGGTCCGCGCGGGCGGAAGGGGCGGTGAGGCTGACGACGGCGGCGCACACGGCCGCGAACAAGCGAAGGGAACGCATGGAAGGGCTCCGGAAGAAGAGGTCAGAACGCATGGGCACCGTGGGCGCCGGTCACGACTTCAAGGGCGAGGAAGGCCGAGTAGTCCGGCGACTCGCGCCAGCCCACGCGGTCCGTGGCGGCCTGCAGGCGCAGGCGGGAGAACTCCGTGGGCCAGAACGTCAGCTCCGCACTGACGCGCTGCCGGTCGGAGATCCACTCGGGATCGAGCGGATCATTCGCGACGCGGCCCTCCTGCGTCTTCGCGGCCGTGCCGAACTCGTAGCGCACGCCCGTGGCCCAGCGGTTGGAGAAGCGCCACACCGTCTGCGCGTAGCCGCCCCAGTCCGACAGCACGTCCTCCGGCACCTGCCGGCGGCGGTAGAGCACCTCCGCCTGGAGCACCAGCTGCTGCGCGCTCTGCGACGTGATGGGCCGGAACTTCAGGTAGACGTCCGTGCCGTAGATGCTGGTGTGGTTGCGGTAGCCCGTGGCGTTGGGGCCCGCGGCCGCGGACAGGCCCCAGAGCAGCGACAGGTCGTCCGACAGCGGGAAGAACTGCTTCACCGCCCCGGTGAGCTGGAAGTCCAGCGGAGACAGCACGCGCTCGGCGGCGGCACCGAAGAAGCTGCGAGCAGTGGCCTCGCCTGTCGCGTCGGTGGCGCTGCCCACCACCTCCACGTACCAGGGCAGGGGCGTGAGCCATGAGCCCTCCACGCCCAGCCCGCGGTTGCCCTCCGCGCCGAAGTAGCGGCTCATCACGAAGGGCTGATCCACGAAGTCCCACGCGTGCGGGTGCGTGGCGTTGATCCGGCCGAAGCGGGTGAGGAACTGGCCCGCGCGCACCTGGAGGTTCACGGGCAGGTCCAGCGTGGTGACGTACGCCTCTTCTATCTCCACGCCGAACTGGCTGAAGACGAGGTTGCCGTCGAAGCGGAAGTACGGATCCACGACCGAGCCGATGGACAGCTCCAGCTGCTGGAGGTTGAAGCCGTTCTTCGTCGGGTCGTGCGCGCCGCCCTGCAGGGGCTCCTTGTTGGAGAAGGCCGCCAGGGCCATGTCCAGGATGAAGCTCAGGTTGAGGAAGCTGGTGCCGTTGGCGATGGCGCCAGGCAGCTTGAGCGGCGTCACGCCGGAGTCGTTCGTCGCGGTGGGCGACACCGGAGACGTGTCGCCAGACGGACGCGCGCGCGTGCTCGTGTCCGTGCCCAGCGCCTTTTCAATCTCCTCCATCTCCTCCGGGCTCAGCGTGGGCGCGTCCTCGGGAGGCGCGGCCTGGGCCGGGGCAGGGGATTCGGAAGGTGGAGGTGACGCGGTGGCGGGAGGGGCTGACTGCTGGGCCCAGGCGGCGCTCACGGACAGCTGCGCGGCGAGCACGACGGCGAGGGCGCGGGGAGGCCTGCGCGGAAGGGACGGCACGGATGTTTGCTCCTCGGAACCGGCCGTTCGTGGAGCATGCGCGAGCGCACCCCTGCGACGACCGTCGACCTGATGACCTGCTTCACGGACACGACACGCGGCGGACTACGCGTGCGTCGGAGGCGAGGCCTTGGGCGCGGTGTCCAGCACGGCGAGCGGTGCGAAGGAGCGGGACGGCGCGGTGGCCGGGTGGTTGCTCTCCACGCACGCCGAAGCGGAAGCGATGTGCGCGCCCTGGAGGGCCTCCACCTGCGGGGCGGCCGTGAGCAGCGGGCACGTGTCGTGGTTGAGGCCCGTGGAGTCCGCCACCGCGGGCGGGACGGACGCGAGGACGGGGGCGCGCTCGGTGAAGCGGGACAGTGCGGGGTTCGCGCGCCGCGCGTCCTCTTCGAACGTCTGGTGCTGCGGACAGAACCGGTGCGCGTGCTGCTCCACGTGCAGCGCCAGACCCAGCGGCTGGGCACCCCAGAGCGCGACGAGCAGCAGCGCGGTGAGGCGGGCAAGGGTGTGGGCGCGCGAGAGCATCAGAGGGTCCCGGCTGGCTTACTGTCGGCCTCCGGGAGTGTCAAGGCAGGCAGGGTGCATCCGTCTCCCAGGGCTCCCCGGCACGGACGATGAAGCGGTGCGGCGATTCAACGCCGGCACGCGAACCTCCACGGCGCGGGCCTTTCGCCGAAACAGGATGACCAGGGAACGTTGTTTTCATTCCAGACGTCCCCCCTGGCCGCATCGGTTAGGTTGGACGCGCCCCACCGTCACGCTCCCCG
>NZ_RAWK01000226.1 GCF_003612165.1 Corallococcus aberystwythensis
CCTCGGGGGAGGGCGCGGGGACCCGGGCGCGAGGGTGGGGCGCGTGTCCGTCAGCCGGTAATTCCTCCCGACCGCGGGGAGGACGGGCGGTAAAGAAAGACGCCCGCGCGGGTCTCCCCGGCGGGCGTCGATGTATGTGTTTGTTTTTGGACGCGACGACGGCCTACTTCACCGTCACCGGCACTTCCTTGAGGACCTGGTCGCCGCGCATGACCACGACGGTCCAGTTGCCGGGCTTGGCCAGCTTCACGCCGGTCCACTGACGCGCGCGCCAGCCGTCACCCTTCACCTTCACGTCCTTCGTCTCGCGCACGGTGGCGCCCTGCTTCACCTGCACCGTCAGGTCGTCGATGGAGTCGCCCTGGGGCACCAGGTAGCTCTGCCACAGCATCACGGAGGTGTTCGCCTTGACGCCCTCGGCGCCCACCTCGGCCGTGCACTCGAACTTGTTGGGGCCGTCCTTGGCCACCTCGGTGCAGAGCTTGGCTTCCACCAGCACGGGGCCCTGACCCTGGCCCTTGTAGAAGTAGTTCCAGGTATCGCGCACCGCGTCCGCGCTGGGGGCCTTCGCGGCCTCCGCCGCCGGGGCCGCCGCCTCCTGCGCTCCCGCGACCGACGCCACACCCAGCACCGCGCACAGCACGCTTCCGTTGAACACGCTCTTCATGTCTTGGGGTCCCCTCGTTGATGTTGAAGGAAGCCGGCCCACGTCCGGCCCCTTGCTGTGCCTGTCTACCATGAAACATCCCCGGTCATTCCCCGGCTTCCCGGGACCGGGGCACGGCGCACTACCCGAAGAGGAAGAAACCCAGCGTCACCAGCGGCAGGTACGCGAGGAAGGCCACCAGGAGAAAGCCGAGGATGTCCTTGAACTCCAACCGCGCCACGGCCAAGAGCGGCAGCGCCCAGAAGGGTTGGATGAGGTCGGTGGCCATGTCGCCCCAGGCGTACGCCAGCACCACCTTCTCCGGCGCCACGCCCAGCCTCCCCGCCGCATCCAGCAGGTAGGGCGCTTCAATGGCCCACTTGGAGCCGCCGGAGGGCACGAAGTAGTTCACCACGCCGCTGTAGAGATACACGATGGCCGGGAAGGTCTCTTTCGTGGACAGCGACACGAAGAGCTCCCCGATGCGGTCCGTGAGCCCCGTGGCCTTGAAGATGCCGTAGATGCCCGCGTACAGCGGGAACTGCAGCACGATGCCGTGCAGCACGCTCGCGGCCTCCTCGCTCGCCTTGAGCAGCCGGGCGGGCGTGCCGTGCAGCAGCACCGCGAGCACCAGGAAGGTGAAGTTCACAACATTCAGGTTGAGCGCCTTCCACCCGCCATGGAGCCACAGGTGCCGCGCGAACCACACCAGGCCCAGCACGCCGAAGACGGCGTTGAGCAGCCACGCATGGTCCAGCCACTCCGCGGGGCTCAGGCGGCCCCGGGGTTTTTCCGGCGGGACGAAGTCGCCCAGCTTCTCCAGCACCGCGGGCTCCACCCGCACGGTGCGCTCCGGCGACGGGTGCAGCGCCCACGCAAGCGCCGTGAGCAGCGCCACCGCGGCCAGCGTGAGGCCCACGTTGAAGAGGGAGAACAACGTCCGGTCAATGGGGATGACCCCCAGCTGCTTCTCCAGGAAGTGGCCTGGCGTCGCGACGAGCAGCGGGGCGGAGGCGGACAGGCCCGCGTGCCACGTGGCGCCCAGCCCGAAATAGGCGCACGCCACCAGCAGCCGGTAGTCCACGTCCGGGCGCCTGCGCGCGATGAAGCGCACCAGCATGGCGCTGGCCACGAGCGACAGGCCCCAGTTGAAGTACGCGAGCGCCATGGACACCGCCGCCATCAACGCGGTGGCGCTCCGGGGGCTCCCGGGCAGGCTGGCGACCTTCTCCAGCAGCGCCTTCACCGGGGCGGTGAGCGCGAGCAGGTAGCCGGTGAACATCACCAGCGCCATCTGCATGGAGAAGGTGAGCAGCTCCCAGAAGCCGCCGCCCCATGCGTCCAGCACCACCGGCGGCGCGGCCCCCACCCAGCCCATGGCCAGCGCCATGGTGAGCAGCGTGAGCAGCACGGCGATGGCGAAGGCGCTGGGGACGAAGCGCGCGGAGAAGCGGCCCAGGCCTTCGGCGAACCGGACGAGGGTATCCACGGTGAGGGCTCCAGGCGGTCAGGGGGCCCCGGCGCGAATCTCCCAGGGCGACACCCCGGGTTTTACGGTATGAGCGGTCGCCATGTCCCCTAGCGAGCAGCACCCTCCCGCCTTCGAGCGAATCGCGACAGGCGTGCCCGGACTGGATCCCGTCCTGGGCGGTGGCCTGGTGGCCTCAGGCGTCTACATCGTGGTGGGGGAGCCCGGCGCGGGGAAGACCATCTTCGCCAACCAGCTCTGCTATTCGCAGGCACAGCAGGGCACGCGCTGTCTGTATGTGACGCTGCTGGCGGAGTCGCACTCGCGCATGCTGGCGAACCTGCGCAGCATGGCGTTCTTCGACGCCTCCCAGCTGCCGCAGCGCATCTACTACGTCAGCGGCTTCCGCATGCTGGAGGAGCAGGGGCTGCCGGGTCTGCTGGAACTGCTCCGCCGGGAGATGCGCAACCACGGCGCGGGCATCCTGGTGCTGGACGGACTGGTGCAGGCGCAGGAGGCCGCGGGCAGCAGCCGCGACTTCAAGAAGTTCATCCACGAGCTCCAGGTGTCCGCCGGCCTGTCGCGCTTCACGGCGCTGCTGCTCACGAGCAGCGTGGGCCCCACCGTGCACCCGGAATACACCATGGTGGACGGCATCCTGGAGCTGCGCGAGCGCACGGCGGCCATGCGTTCGTGGCGCGAACTCCAAGTCCGCAAGTTCCGGGGCAGCGCCAGCCTCAATGGCACGCATCACTTCCGCATCTCCGAGGCGGGCCTGGAGGTGTTCCCCCGCCTGGAGACCATGGTCAGCCGCTCGCAGCCGCCGGACTGGGGCACCCAGCGCGTGCGCTTCGGCGTGCCTACGTTGGATGCCATGATTCCGGAGGGCTTCGCCGCGGCCTCCACCACGCTGGTGATGGGGCCGCCGGGCTGCGGCAAGACACTCCTGGGCGCGAGCCACCTGGCCGAAGGGATTCGCCTGGGTGAGCCCTGCCTGATGGTGAGCTTCTACGAGGGGCCCGACCGGCTGCTGCACAAGACGGCCAACGTGGGGCTGTCCCTGGGCAGCGCGGTGAAGGACGGCCGGCTGGTGCTCCAGTGGAACATGCCCGCCGAGTGCAACCTGGACCTGGTGGCGCACACGATGCTGGAGGACGTGCGCAAGCGCGGCGTGAAGCGCCTGTTCGTGGACGGCCTGAGCGCCATGGTGGAGACCACGAACGAGCCCGCGCGCATCAGCCCCTTCTTCGCCGCGCTCACGCAGGAATTGCGACGCCACGGGGTGACGACCGTCTTCACGCTGGAGACGCCGCGCCTCTTCGGCCCGGAGATGGATGTTCCCCTGGGGACCGGCCTGTCCGGCGTGGCGGAGAACCTGCTGTTCATGCGCCACCTGGAACTCAATGGCCGGCTGCGGCGGCTGCTCTCCATCTTCAAGCTGCGTGACGCGGACTACGACCCGACGCTGCGCGAGTTCCTCATCACCTCGCAGGGAATCGAGATCCAGCCGCCCTTCCAGCCGTCGCCCGAGTTGCTGCTCACGGGCATCGCCCGCTTTCCGGGCAACCACTCCTGACCCCCAGAGGACCCGTGGTTCCCGCGACCGAGACAGTGCTGGTGGTGGACGACGAACAGGGCATCCTGGAGGCGCTCGCGGACCTTCTGAGGGAAGAGGGCTACCGCGTGCTCACGGCGTCCCATGGCCGCGAGGCCCTGGAGCGCATGGCGGAAGTGACGCCGGACCTGGTGCTGACGGACTGGATGATGCCCGTGCTGGACGGGCCCGCGCTGATTGAGCGCATCCAGCAGGACCCCGTGCTGCGCACCGTCCCCGTGCTGGGCATGAGCGCCGTGGACGTCAACGGCCTCAAGCGCCTGCACCCGGGGATGGAGTTCCTCCAGAAGCCGTTCGACATCCGCGCCCTGATGAAGCAGGTGCGCAGGGCCCTGGACACGAATGCCCGCGTCCGGGGAGGGTGAGGGCAGAGGCCGCGTGCCCGGAGGGACCGCCATGTTCCACCTGCTCAAGCTGGGTCCGGTGCCCCTGTCCGTGGGCACCACCGGCGTCTACCTGCGCATTGGCGAGACGGGCGAGCCGTCCGCCCCCGTCTTCGAACAGACGGACGCCGCCGGCGTGCGCGCCCTCATCGCCGGCCTGGAGCCGTCCCAGGTGTCCTGCGAGCCCGCGCTGGCGGACGCCGCCTCCGAGCTGGGCCTGGCCGTGGCGCCCCCGTCCCCCGCGGCGCTCTCCGCGCGGGCGGCCATCGCCACCTTCCTCGCGTGGGGCCAGCTGGGCGTGTCCGGGCTGGGCAGTGACAAGGCGCTGCTCGTCGTCCAGGCCGCCACCGAGTTCTGGGACGCGAAGCCCTGGATGCATTGGGACGACAGCCAGCCCTTCGTCGTGGAGGTGACGGGCGCGCACGCGCACACCTACGAGGGCTGCGTCTTCCACGGCGACGACGAAGGCCCGTCCGGCCTGGCCCTCTACCTGTCCCCCGGCTCGCTGGGGCGGCTCCTGGAGCTCCAGGTGCACGGCGCGGAGGCGGAGGCGAAGGCCCTGCCCGCCATCACCGTGTCGCTGGAGGGCCGTCCCGCCTACGCCGTGGAGGCCCTGTCCGCCGCCGGACGCCTGCCCCGGCTGCCCCTGCCCGTGAAGGCCGGCCCCCAGGGCCTGTCGGTGCCCTCCAGCCTGGAGGCCCTCATCCTGGTGGCCGCCCTGCGCGCCGTGGCCCGCCTGACGCCGTCCCAGCCAGAGGCCCTGAGCAGCATGGTGGCCGGAGATGCCCGCATGGACGTCCGCGTGCGCGCCCCCGCCCCCCGCGTGCGCAACTAGGCGGAATCAGGCAGCCCCTGCCGTGACGCACCCGGACCAGGCAGGGGACCGGCTCGTGTGAAACTGTGAACAACCGCCATCAATAGAAAGGTTGATTCACAAAGTATCTGGGTCCATAGGTGGAGGCGTGACTGACGCCGGCCTTTCTTCACGGGTCCAGCGCTTCATCACGACGCACATCGATTCCATCGAGAAGCTGGAGGTCCTCCTCCTGCTTCGCGCCCGGACGGACCAGGCGTGGACAGCGTCGGCGGTGGCCCTGGAGCTGCGCATCACCGAAGCCTCCGCGGCCCGCCGCCTGGCGGAGCTCAAGACGGGCGGGCTGCTGCTCCAGGATGGCGTGGGGGCGGACGCCTACCGGTTCAGCCCCGAGCGGTCGGACGACGCGCAGTCCGCCACGGAGCTGGCGACGACGTACGCGGCGCGCCGGGTGAGTGTGATTTCGTTCATCTTCTCACGCCCCATGGACCGGGTGAGGGGCTTCGCGGACGCGTTCGTGCTGAAGCAGGACAAGGACAAGGGCGGCAACGGACATGGCTGAAGTGGTCTACATCCTGTGCGCGCTGACGAGCGCGGCGTGCGCGGTGCTGCTGCTGCGGGCCTGGCGGCGGACGCGGATGAAGCTGCTGCTCTACAGCGGTCTGTGTTTCACGGCCTTCACGGTGAACAACGTGTTGCTCTTCGTGGACCTGGTGCTCATCCCGGCGGGAGACCTGTCGCTGGCGCGCACCCTCGCGTCGCTCGTGGGGAGCGGCGTGCTGCTCTTTGGCCTCATCTGGGACGTGTCCTGAGCATGTTGAAGCCCCTGCTCGATGGCGCGGTGATGATGGCGTACCTGGCGTGCGCCCTGTTCTTCCTGCGCTTCTATCTCCAGTCGAAGGACCGGCTGTTCGCGCTGTTCTCCCTGGCCTTCGCGTTGATGGGTTTGAACAACGTGCTGGGCGCGGTGGTGGGACCGGACCTGGACACGGAGCGCATCCACTACCTGTACGTCGTGCGCCTGGTGGCCTACCTGCTCATCCTGGGAGCCATCTGGGACAAGAACCGCGCGGGTCGCGGGTCGCGGTGAGAAGCTGTTCCTCCTTCCGTGGGAGGACTCCTTCGTGACCCTGACATCGCTTCCCCGTTTCACCCCGCGCCGCCCGTTGGGGCGCACGGGCTTCACCGCGACGGCGGTGGGCATTGGCGACCTGGCGGACCGCACGGTGCCGCGCGGGGAACTGGTCGCCACGCTCGCGCGGGCGCTGGACGCGGGGCTCAACGTCATCGACACGGCGCCCGGCTACGAGGACGGCCTGAGCGAGGAGGTCGTGGGAGAGGCCCTGCGGGGCCGGCGCGAGGGCGTGTTCGTCATCGACAAGGTGGACGAGCTGGACGCGCCGGTGGCGCCGCAGGTGGAGCAGTCCCTGCGGCGGCTGGGCCTTGCGTCGGTGGACCTGTTCGCGCTGCACGCGGTGAAGTCGCTGGCGCAGTGGGAGGAGCTGGCCCGGCCGGGCGGCGCGCTGGCGCAACTGGAGGCGTGCGTGGCGAAGGGGCAGGCGCGCTTCAAGGGCATCTCCTGCCACCACCCGGACGCGCTGGTGGCGGCGGTGCGCTCCGGGCGGTGCGACGTGGTGATGTTCCCGCTGGGGCCGTTCGTGGACGCGCGCTACGTGGAGGACGTGCTGCCCCTGGCGCGTGAGCGGGGCGTGGGCGTGGTGTCGTTCAAGACGTTCGGCGCGGGCAAGCTCCTGGGGGACACGGAGGGCTACGGCCGGCCGCTCCAGGCGCGTCCGCGCGGCAAGGTGGGCTCCGGCGGTGAGGCGCCGGGCACGCCGGTGCTGCCGCACCTGTCGGTGGCGGAGTGCGTGCGATACACGCTCACGTTGGATCCGGACGTGATGTTGATGGGGATGGGCTTCCCGAACGAACAGGACGCCGCGCTCCAGGCGGCCTCTGCCTTCCGTCCCCTGGACGCGGCGGGGATGCGGGCGGTGCGCGAGCGGGCGCACGCCGCCATCCAGGGGAAGGGCGCGGTGTGGTGGAACCCGCTTTCACCGGAGGTCGCGGCGGGCTGAGTCGCGGCGCGGGGGCGGCCGTGCAGGGCGGGTTGTCTGCCGGACACTCGTATTGAATAGAAGTCCAGGGGAGGCTTGTGGCCCCTGAGGGCCGTCATTATCGGTGCGTCCCTCTGGTGAGGCGTCAGCCCCATGACGCCGTGGCCCCGCTCTCCATGCCCGAACCGTCCCTCGAGCCCTCGACAGAGCCTGCCGGTGAGCCGCCGCCGCCGCCGCCGTCCGTCGTGACGACGAACGAGGTGGCGGCTCCCGTGTCACAGGCGGGCGTGGACGCCGGAGCCGGGGCCGTGGAGGTCCTGTCCGCGACGCGCGAGCCGGCGGCTTCCCTGGAAGAGGGCCGCTTCGCGTTCCTGGCCCGCGCGGGCGAGGTGCTGGCGTCGTCGCTGGATGAGCCCACGGTGCTGCGCCAATTGGCGGAGCTGGTGGTGCCGGGGCTCGCGGACTGGTGCGCGGTGGATGTCGTCACGCCTTCGCACCAGGTGGTGCGAAGGGCCGCGGCGCACCGGGAGCCCTCGCTCGTGCCCTCCGTGTATGCCATCGCCGAGCGCTGGGCCTCGCAGGAGGACGGCTCCCAGGGCGTGGCCCACGTCCTGCGCACCGGTGAGGCCCGGCTCATCCCGGAGGTGACCGAACAGGCCTTCCTGGAGGCGGCACGGGGGAACGCGGCCCTGGAGGAGACGTGGCGCCTGGGGTACTGCTCCGTGATGGTGGTGCCATTGGCGGCGCGGGGCCGTGTGCTGGGATGTCTGTCATTGATGTCCGGAACGGCCGGCCGCTTCGGTGAGGCCGACCTGGAGCTGGCGCGCGAGCTGGCCCGCCGGGCCGCGCTGTCATGGGACAACGCGCTCCTCTACGGCGAGGCCCGTCAGGCCCAGGCGAGGACGGCGCGGCTGCAGGCGGTGACGGCGGCGCTGTCCCGCGCGGCCACCGAGGACGCGGTGGCGCAGGTGCTGGCGCGCGAGGTGTGGGAGGCCAGCGGCGCCACGCGCGTCGCGGTGCTGGCGCTGGAGGAGGACGGCCTCGTGCGCCCGCTGCGCGTGCTGGGCTACTCCGAGGACGCGCTGGCCGCCTTCCACCGCCCGGCGAGCGGAGCGGCCCGGAAAGGCATCCAGGACCTCCGGCGGGAAGCCGGGTGGTTCGGTTCGCTGGAGGAGTTCATCGCGCGCTACCCGGAGGACGCGGAGCTCGCGCGCCGGCAGGGACCGGGGGCCCGCGCGGTGGTGCCGCTGGGGACGGAGACGCGCGTGCGCGGCCTGCTGCTGCTCGCGTGGCCGGAGCCGCGCGTCTTTCCTCCCGCGGAGCGCGCGTTCCTGGAGGCGCTGGCGCACCAGTGCGCGCAGGCGCAGGAGCGGGCCGCCCTCTACGAAGCGCTGCGCGAGCGCACGGAGCGGCTGCGCCAGGCGCTGGTCACCGGCGACATGGGCACCTGGCGCCTGGACCTGGTGCGCGGCAAGGAGCTGCGCGACGCGGCGCTCAACCACATGCTGGGCCTGACGGCGGTGGACTCGGCGATGCCGGTGGGGGACCTGCTGGGGCATCTGCACCCGGAGGACCGGCCGCACGTGGAGGCGGCGTTCCACCGCCACCAGCGCGAGGCGCCGGGCTTCTTCGAGTTGGAGTTCCGCGTGGTGCGCCGCGACGGCGGCGTGCGCTGGATGCACAGCGTGGGGCAGTCCTTCGCGGGGCCGGACGGCAAGGTGACGGAGCTCACCGGCGCCATGGCGGACATCACCCGGCGCAAGGAGGCCGAGGAGCGGCTGCAGCTGCTGCTGGACGCCAGCCGCGTGCTGGCGCTGCGCCTGGACGACGTGGAGGCGGCGCTGCCGGAGGTGGCGTGCCTGGTGGTGGACCACGTGGCCACCGGGTGCCTGGTGGACCTGGCCATGCCGGACGGCACCCTGCGGCGGGCGACGGCGGCCCACCGCGTGGCCGGGCACGACACGCGGCTCAAGGACGCCCTGGGCGGAACGGACCGCGGGCCCGCGCACCCGGCGCTGCAGTGCTTCCGCTCCGGCGAGGTCTGCTTCCTGTCGCGCCTGGACTTCAAGCTGTGCGACGCCGTCTCCACGAGCGCCGCGCACCGGGCGCTGGTGGACAGCCTGTCGCCCACGTCGGTGCTGTCGGTGCCGCTGCGCGCGCGGGGCCGCACGCTGGGCGTCATCACGCTGTTCACCGCCGAGCCCCAGCGCACGCTGGTGGCCGCGGACGTGACCATGGCGGAGGAGCTGGCGCTGCGCGTGAGCGTGGCGCTGGAGAACGCGCGCCTGTACCACGACACCCAGTCCGCGGTGCGGCTGCGCGACGAGTTCCTCTCCGTGGCGAGCCACGAATTGAAGACGCCGCTCACCAGCCTCATCCTCCAGCACAACCTCATTGGCCGGGCGCTGGAGACTGGGGGGACGCAGGGGGCTGTCACCGGCAGGCTCGACACCGCGCAGCGGCAGGTTCAGCGGCTGACCGCGCTGGTGGACAACCTGCTGGATGTCAGCCGGCTGTCCCTGGGCAAGCTGTCGCTGGAGCGCGCGGAGGTGGACCTGGCGCAGCTGACGCGCGACGCGGTGGAGCGGCTGGAGGAAGTGTTCGCCCGGGCGCGGTGCACGCTGACGCTGGAGCTGCCGCGCACGCTGACGGGCCAGTGGGACGCGCTGCGGCTGGACCAGGTGCTGGTGAACCTGCTCACCAACGCGGCGAAGTACGGCGCGGGCCATCCGGTGTCGGTGCGCGCGGGCGTGAGCGCCAGCGACGAGGTCTGGCTGGAGGTGCGCGACGAGGGCATCGGCATTGAAGCGGACGCGCTGCCGCGCCTCTTCGGCCGCTTCGAGCGCGCCGTGAGCGAGCGGCACTACGGCGGCATGGGGCTGGGGCTCTACATCAGCCGCCAGATTGTCGAGGCGCTGGGCGGCCGCATCGACGTGGACAGCCAGCCGGGGCAGGGCGCCACCTTCACGCTGCGGCTGCCCCGGAACATGGCCTTCAGTGCTGGGGGCCCTTGAGCGGGGGCCCTTCCTGTTCGAGCGCGCGGTACTCGTCGTCGGTGAACAGGCGTGAGCGGATGAGGAAGCGCACGCCTTCGGGGGCTTCGACGGAGAAGCCGCTGCCACGGCCGGGCACCACGTCCACGGTGAGGTGGGTGTGGCGCCAGAGCTCGAACTGCGGACCGGACATGTAGAAGGGCGTGCGGACGATGTCGCCCAGGTACACGTCCTCCTGTCCCACGCGGAAGTCGCCGCGCGGGAAGCACATGGGCGCGCTGCCGTCGCAGCAGCCGCCGGACTGGTGGAAGAGGAGCGGACCGTGAAGGCCCTGCATCTTGCGGAGCAGGGCCTCGGCGGCCGGCGTGACCTCGACGCGCGGCACGGACATGGGGGGCGTCCTAGAAGAAGCCCATGGGCTTCGGGTCGTAGCTGACGAGCAGGTTCTTCGTCTGCTGGTAGTGATTGAGCATCATCTTGTGCGTCTCGCGGCCGATGCCGGACTGCTTGTAGCCGCCGAACGCCGCGTGCGCGGGGTACAGGTGGTAGCAGTTCACCCAGACGCGGCCCGCCTGGATGCCGCGGCCCATGCGGTACGCGGTGCTGTTGTCGCGGGTCCACACGCCGGCGCCCAGGCCGTAGAGCGTGTCATTGGCCTGCGCGAGCGCGTCCGCGGCGTCCTTGAACTTCGCCACCGCGACGACGGGGCCGAAGATCTCCTCCTGGAACACGCGCATCCTGTTGGTGCCCTCGAAGATGGTGGGCTCCACGTAGTAGCCCTCCGCCAGCGCGCCGGGCAGCGACTTGCGAGCGCCGCCGGTCAGCACCTTCGCGCCCTCCTTCTTGCCGATGTCCAGGTAGGAGAGGATCTTCTCCAGCTGATCATTGGAGGCCTGCGCGCCAATCTGCGTGGTGACGTCCAGGGGGTTGCCCTGCACGATGCGCTTCGTGCGCTCCACGGCCTTGGCGATGAACTCGTCGTAGAAGCGCTCGGCGACGAGCGAGCGCGACGGGCAGGTGCAGACCTCGCCCTGGTTGAGAGCGAACATGGCGAAGCCCTCCAGCGCCTTCTGGGCGAAGTCGTCGTCCTTGGCGAAGACGTCCTCGAAGAAGATGTTGGGGGACTTGCCGCCCAACTCCAGGGTGACGGGGATGATGTTCTCGGAGGCGTACTGCATGATGAGGCGGCCGGTGGTCGTCTCACCCGTGAAGGCAATCTTCGCGATGCGCTTGTTGCTGGCGAGCGGCTTGCCGGCCTCGATGCCGAAGCCGTTCACGATGTTGAGCACGCCGGGGGGCAGCAGGTCGCCCACGAGCTCCGCGAACTTGAGGATGGTGACGGGGGTCTGCTCCGCGGGCTTGAGGACCACGCAGTTGCCGGCGGCGAGCGCGGGGGCCAGCTTCCACGCGGCCATGAGCAGCGGGAAGTTCCACGGGATGATCTGCCCGACGACGCCCAGGGGCTCGGTGAAGTGGTAGGCGACGGTGTTGTCATCCAGCTGGCTGAGTGAGCCTTCCTGCGCGCGGATGCAGCCGGCGAAGTAGCGGAAGTGGTCGATGGCGAGCGGCAGGTCCGCGGCGAGCGTCTCGCGGATGGGCTTGCCGTTGTCCCACGTCTCGGAGACGGCGAGCATCTCCAGGTTCTGCTCCATGCGGTCGGCGATCTTGAGCAGGATGTTGGCGCGCTCGCCGGCGGCGGTGCGGCCCCACGCGTCCTTCGCCTTGTGCGCGGCGTCGAGCGCCTTCTCGATGTCCTCGGCGGTGGAGCGGGGAATCTCGCAGAAGGGGCGGCCGGTGACGGGGGAGATGTTCTCGAAGTACTGGCCCTTCACGGGCGGGACGAACTCACCGCCGATGTAGTTGCCGTAGCGGCTCTTGTACTCGACCTTGCTGCCCTTCTGACCCGGAGCTTCATAGACCTTCGACATGGGGGACTCCCTGCGTTGGGTTTTGACGCGCACGTGCGGGGGTTTTGACGCGGAACAGACGATAGACAGGTGACGCTCCGCGTCAGTCGCAGGAAGTCGGATGCAAATGTTTGTTAATGGTTGATGCCTGGGTCAGGTGCCGAAAGGGCATACACAAGCAAGCAGTCACTTCTTGGGATGCGGACGCTCCAATGCCTGCTGCACGCGCGCTTCCTTCTCCTGCTTCTTCCGCTTCTGCTGGGCCTCGCCTTCGAACGCGAGCTGCTCCATGAATGCGTTCAGCTCCTTCGGCGACAGGACCGGGCACTTCCAGTCCAGGTCCTGCATGCGCTGCAGGAACGCATCCGGAAGCGCGACGCCGTAACGCAGGACGTAGTACGGAAGATCAGCCCGCCAGTGCCAGACGCCATCCGTCAGCGCACGGTGGGGCGCGATGTTCTTCTCGCCCGTGAACCAGTCACTCAGCGGCCACGAGCTGACCGCGAAGACGGCGCCCGTCGCGAGATAGCGCCCGATCCGGCTGCGATCCGCCTCCGGAATCCTCCCGCGCGCTTCCACGAGCGAGGGACCTTCGTCGAATCCCGGTTCGAGCTCACGGAAGTTCCCTGCGGACTGGAGGGGCATGGTCCCTCCTTACCAAGCTGAAGCTCCGGACGTCCGTGCCTGGACCGCGTCCGAAACCGCGTCCCCACCGCACGCGGCTGCGTTCCGCCAGAAGCCCGGGAACCCCCGCGATCCACGCAGGCCTCTTCATCCGGGGCCGATTTGTCGGCCTCCCGACACAGTCGGATCCGTACGTTCCTCTCACGCGACAGGGCCTTCCCGGCACCCGCAGGGAGCCGCGCAATCACGGCTTTCTTCGAGAGCGGACGAGATGTTTTCCAGCGGGGATGTTCATCTCGCTGCGCACTGGAAACCCGCACTGCGTGCTGGCATCGTGAAGGGACTGCGCGTCACGGCAGGAATGTTGGCGGTGAGTGGGCGGAAGTGGCCCAAGGTCTTGCGGACCGAACGTATTGGGATGTGGAGGGCGGAAAACGTTTCCGCCCCGGGGCTGTAAAAAGTCCCCGAAACCAAGGGGTGTCTGCTGATGAGCTGGGACCCAGGGCGTATCCGAGTGTCGCAAAAGCGAAGCGGATCAACCGGTTGGCGTGGCCGATCGCGCGAACCGGAAAACCCCGGCTCCTGGCACACCGCTCGCATCGGCCGCTGACGCTGTCCTCACCCCCGCTTCGACTTCCCAGGTTCCGGTCCCCTGTGCTCGCCTCGTCGCCCCTCCTCTGTTCTTGCGGTCAGCCTCATTCGGACGCGGAGGCGTGTCCCACGCTGATGCGCGGGCTGGACCTCAACGGCGGCACGATGCTCTACGCCGGCACGCCGCCGCCGGGACCGGCTTCGGTGCTGCAGCCCGTCACGCCCACGCCCATGTCGTCTCTCACGCCTGTGGTGCCCTCTCTCGTGGGCCAGGAGTTCGGCCGCTTCCGCGTCGTGCGCGAGCTGGGCCGCGGCGGCATGGGCACCGTGTTCCTCGCGGAGCACACGCTCATCCAGAAGCGCGTGGCCATCAAGGTGCTCCACGCGCACCTGGCCCAGGCCCCGGAGCTCGTCGCGCGCTTCCTGTCGGAAGCCCGCACGCTCACGCTGGTGCAGCACGAGAACGTCGTCACCCTCTACGACCTGGACTCGCGCGACGGGCGCCCGTACCTCGTCATGGAGTACCTGGAGGGGGAAAGCCTGGCCAACTTCGCCCGCGGCCCCATGGCCCCGGCGCTGGTGGTGGACCTGATGATGCAGGTGTGTGACGCCCTGGGCGCCGCGCACGCGCACGGCATCGTCCACCGCGACCTGAAGCCCGCCAACGTCTTCCTCGTCCCCAGCCCCAGCGGCAAGCAGCGCGTGAAGCTGCTCGACTTCGGCATCGCCAAGCTCCTGTCCCGCCCCGCCGGGGAGATGACCACGGAAGTGGGCGTCCTGCTGGGCACGCCGGAGTTCATGGCCCCCGAGCAGTGCGGCGACGGCATCGTGGACGCGCGCAGCGACCTCTACGCCGCGGGCGTGCTCGCGTACCTGCTGCTCACCGGCCAGGTGCCCTTCTACGGCCGCACCGCCGCCGAAATCCTGGTGGGCCACCTGCAGAAGGAACCCGTCCCGCCGCACGAATTGAACCCCGCCGTGCCGGAGGCCCTGTCGCGCGTCCTCCTGCGCGCGCTGGCCAAGCGGCCCGAACACCGCTTCGCCTCCGCCGCGGAGCTGAGAGCGGCCCTGGAGGCGTCGCTCGCGCCGCCGCCCGCGCCGTCCGCCCCGGCGCTCACCGCGCTCCTTCGCGGCCAGGGCACGCAGGCCCCCGTGGAGCTCAAGGGTGAGTGGGTGGGCCGCTCCGGCCTCTTCTTCCAGCTGAAGACCCCGCCGCCCGCGCTCCTGTCGGAAGTGTCGCTGGTGCTCCGGCTGCCCGGCGGCGAGCTGCCGTGCACCGCGCAGGTGGTGCGCCACGTCACCGCCGAGCAGGCGCAGGCGTGGAACATGCCTCCGGGCTTCGGCGTGCAGCTGCGCGACGCCAGCCCCGCCTTCCAGGCCCAGCTGGCCCAGCTTCGCAATGCCACGCGCGCGACGCCCGCGCAGGCCGCGGCCACCGCCGCCATCCCCACGCCCGAGGACGCGCAGGCGGAAAGCGTCCTCCAGGGCTTCCGCCGGCGGCTCGCCGGGGATCCATACGCCGTGCTGGAGCTGCCGCGCGACGCCACGCTGGAGTCCGTGCGCACCGCGGCCCAGCGCGCCCGTGGGGCGCTGGAGCTGCTCAAGGCCCGCCCGCTGTCGGAGGGCCAGCGCGCCCAGGTGGACCGGGCGCTGGAGCGCGTGGCCGGAGCGCTCCACACGCTGGGACACGTGGAGCGGCGCGTGGAGTACGACGCCACGCTGGGCAACGTGGAGGGCATCGAGCGGTGCCTCGCCGCGGGCCTCACCGCCACCATGCTGGAGCAGTGCCGCCGCCGCTTCCTCGCGGGCAACACCGGCCGCGAGGGCCGCGCCGCCGTGCACCGGCTGTCCGGTGACGCGCTGGCGTCCGTGGGCCGGCTGGAGGAGGCGCTCGCCGCCTACGAGCTGGCCGTGCGCGCGGACCCCCTGGACCTGGAGGGGCTCAAGCGCTGGCGCTTCCTCCGGGCCCGGGTGCGCGGCTCGGCCGCCCCCCGGTAGGGGAGCCGGGCTCGCATCCATCCGGGGGCCGTCTTGCGTATGGGAGAGGAGACCCCGTTAACTCTCCTCTCTCCCATGGCTTCCGAACCCGACGACAAGCTGCCGCCCCAGGGGCGCTTCAACCGCCTGCGCAAGCTGGCGGGCCTCTCCATGCACGTGGGCACGGAGGTGCTCAAGGCGGGCGCCAAACAGCTCTCCGGGAGCACTCCCACGGACCTGCTCAGCCTGGCCACCGCGGAGAAGCTGGTGGCCACGCTGGGGGAGATGAAGGGCGCGGCCATGAAGCTGGGCCAGGCGCTCTCCATGGACCCGGACCTGCTCACGCCGGAGGTGCGGCAGATGCTGGCCCGGCTGCAGAACCAGGCCCCCGCCATGTCCTACGCGCAGGTGTCGCGCGTGATTCAGCAGGAGCTGGGCGCGCCGCCGGAGGCGCTGTTCAAGGAGTTCTCTCCGGAAGCGCTCGCCGCCGCGTCGCTGGGCCAGGTGCACCGCGCGGTGCTGCACGACGGCCGCCCGGTCGCGGTGAAGGTGCAGTACCCCGGCATCGACGCGTCCATGGGCCACGACATGGACAACCTGGGCCTCGTCGTGAAGACGGTGTCCAAGACGTCGCGGATGATGGACGGCACCGCCTACTTCCAGGAGTTCCGCGACGAGCTCATGCTGGAGCTGGACTACCGCCGCGAGGCGAAGCTGGCCCAGGGCTTCGCGAAGAGCGTGGCGCGGCTGCCGGACCTGTACGTGCCCCAGGTCATCGAGGAGCGCAGCGCCCACCGCGTGCTCACGCTGGAGCTCCTGGAAGGCCAGACGCTGAAGGACTGGGTGGTGACGTCGCCGGACAACGCCGCGCGCTTCCGCGTCGCGCGCCAGCTCATCCGCGCCACCTACGGGCCCTTCCTGGACGCGGGTGAAATCCACGCGGACCCGCACCCCGGCAACTTCATGGTGATGCCGGACGGGCGCATGGGCCTGTTGGACTTCGGCTCCATCAAGCGCTTCAACCCGGGCTTCGTCTCGGCCAACCGCCGCATGTTCCAGCAGGCGCTGCGGCTGGAGACGCTGGACGTGCTGGGGCTGTGCCGCGAGGTGGGCTTCTCCGTGGAGCTGCCGGAGGCGGAGGCGGAGGTGCTCCTGCGCGAGGTGCTCCACATCGCCGGGCGGCCCATGCGCAGCTCGCCGTATGACTACGGCACCTGCGACATCAACCGCGACATGCGCAACCACTTCACGCGCAACGCCGCGCGCATCATGCGCATCCGGCCGCCTCCGGAGGCGATGATGTTCTTCCGCGCCACCGGCGGGCTGGCGCAGAACCTGCGCCTGGTGGGTGCCAACGGCGACTTCCGGCAGGTGTTCCTGGAGGTCGGCGCGCTCGTGGGCGAATGAGCCCCGGGCGGGTGAAGGCGGGGCTTCAGGTGCCGGCGGCGACGCGCGGGCGCTTGTGCAGCCGCTCCAGCTTGCGCGCCAGGTCCGCGCCCTGCGTGCTCTTGGACAGGTAGCCGTCCGCGCCCGCCGCCAGCGCCAGCGCGCGCAGCTTCGACTCGTCGGAGGCGGAGTAGAGGACGAAGCGCGTGTTCTCCGGCGCCTGCTGCCGGGCCAGCGTCAGCACCTTGTCGCCGCTCAGCGCGGGGATGTTCACGTCCAGGAGCACCAGGTCCGGCGCCGTGGTGCGCACCAGGTTGGAGACCCCCAGCGACGAGCGGTGGGTGCGCACCTCGAAGTTGTACGAGGACAACGAGCGCTCCGTCAGCGCGAGCTGGTCCGGGTCATCGTCCACGATAAGGACGCGAATCTTGGGTTCCGACATGGTGGCTCCCCCTGGAACCGACAGTTGGGTGCCCCGGCCGGCAAGATGCAGACCCCAGGATGACAATGACCCGGGCACCCCCCGAGTATCACCCAC
>NZ_RAWK01000227.1 GCF_003612165.1 Corallococcus aberystwythensis
GCCGAGGAGCCCGCCCCCGCGCCTTCCGCCCCGTCGAAGCCCGCGCGCACCGCCGACCCCCAGTACCTCATCCTCACGGGCGGCTCGCCCTTCCTGCGCGCCATCGGCTCCGTGCGCCGTCCGGAAGGCGAGCCCCTTCCGGGCTTCGGCAACCTCGCCGTGACCAAGATGTCCGCGGCCCTGCTGCCCACCGAACCGGGCTCGTACGAGTTCCGCTTCCAGGCCAGCAACGGCACCGGCGACTTCAAGCTCGCCCAGCGCAGCGAGAACGGCGCGCCCCGCAACGTGCGCGACTTCGAGATGGCGTCCTCGGGCGGCTTCCAGGTGTACCGCTTCACCATCCCCTGAGCGCGTGCCTCAGGGCAGGAACCGCGACATCAGCGCGAGCCCCGGCGCCTCCAGGGGCACGCGCCCTCGCAGCGCGGCGAACAGCGACCAGCCGTGGTCCGAGAGCAGGACCACGGCCGCGTCCGCCGCGACGCTGAGGCCCATGAAGCCCACGTAGCCGCCCATCACCGACGAGCGCCACACCACGTCCTTCCCGCGCACCTGGGACACGTTCCATCCCAGGCCGCGCTGGATGCGTCCCGCCTTCACCCGGGGCGCCTGCATCCGGAAGAGCGCCTTCGTGAAGGACGGCTCCCCTCGCCCCAGGTTCGTCTCCAGGAAGCGCATCACGTCCCCCACCGTGGAGTGCAGCGCGCCTCCGCCCGGGAGCGCCGGGAAGGTCCAGGGCGGCACGGGCTTTCCTCGCGCGGTGTGGCCCTGCAACAGACGCGGGGCCAGCTCCTCCGTCACCCGCGCCGTGGTGTCCACGAGCCCCATGGGCTTGCAGAGCGCGTCCCGCATCAGGTGCCCGTAGTTCAGCGCCATGCGCCGGGACAGCGCATGGCCGAGCACGCCCATGCCCAGGAAGGACTCGGAGGACGGGTGCGGCGGCGGCTGCCTTGGGTGGTAGTTGCGGAGGAACTCGCCGAACAGGGCCGCGGAGTAGTGGCCGAACGGGTCCTCCGGATTCTGGGGCGCCGCGTCCAGGTTCGGCGGCAGGTGCGGCAGCCCGGAGGTGTGCGTCGCCAGCTGCTCCAGCGTGATGCGCCGCGCGACCTCGTCGCTCAACAGCGCCTGGGGAATCAGGTTCGACAGGGGCTCATCGAGCCGCACGTCGCCCCGCTCCGCCATCACCGACAGCAGCGCCGCCGTGAAGACCTCCGTGAGCGACCCCAGGGAGAACAGCGCATCCGTGGCCGGAGGTGTTCCCTTGCCTCGCAGGCCCTCGACGTGCAGCGCGCCCCGCCACGTCATCGCCGCGCACACGGAGGCCGTCGGGTAGCCCCGCAGATAGGGGCGCAGCTCCGCGCGGAGGAGTTCGGAAGGGTTCGACATGGGGTGGCGCTTTATGGGCCCGCCGCCCGGTGAAGCAAGCCCTCCGGGAGCGGTTCTGTCAGGCGTCACCGTGCGAGGGCGTCCGCCCCCTGGAAGGCCCCTTCGTCCAGACATGCCGCCCGCGGCCGCCCTCTCAAGCGCCCGCCGTGGCCGTGTCAGGTCCCGCGTGTGCCCGCGTCAGCGGAGGCCCGCCGCTCTTCCTCCCCTGACGAAAGGCCACCTGGATGCCCACGTCCCCTGTCGCGAAGGCGATCCTCTTCGGGCGCAACCCCCACCAGCCGGATCCGTTCGACGTGGAGGCCGACGCGGCCGAAGCGCTGGGCGTGGACACGTATCAGGCGGACCTCTCCGCCCTCTTGTCGGGCAACGCGGCGAGGGCCCTCACGGGCGTGCCCGAGCGCGGCCACCTCCGGCTGCTGTACCGGGGCTGGATGCTCACGGAGGAGGAGTACGGCGAGCTCGACGAGGCCGTGCGCGCGTTGGGGCACCGGCTGATGACGGCGCCGGAGCAGTACGCCGCCGCGCACTACCTGCCCCACTGGTACCCGCGGCTCGCGGGCTACACCGCGCGCTCGGTCTGGACGGAGGGGCCGGACGCGGCGGAGGCCTGGCGGGCGGCACGGAAGCTGGGCCCGCCGCCCTACATCCTCAAGGACCACGTGAAGTCCGCGAAGGAGCGCTGGGCGGAGGCGTGCTTCGTTCCGGCGGACGCCACGCGCGAGGACTTCGAGCGCATCTGCCAGAACCTGCTCGACGAGCGCGGCGACCGCTTCGAGCGCGGCTTCGTGGTGCGCCGCTACCTGCCGCTCAAGGTCTACGGGCGGACGCCCGCGGGGCCCGCGCACCTGGAGTTCCGGCTGTTCTTCGCGCAGGGCCGCCTGGTCGCGGCGGAGCCGTACCACGAGTTCGACGTGGAGGTGCCGGACTTCTCCGCCTTCGAGCCGCTGGGCCGTCGCATCCCCTCCCCGTTCTTCACGCTGGACGTGGCGATGCTGGAGGACGGCGGCTGGGCGGTGGTGGAGGTGAATGACGGCGGCGTCTCGGGCCTCCCGCCCGGGTTGGACCCGCGCGACCTCTTCGCCGCGCTGCTCGAGCTCCGCTAGCACGCCCTGCGGGGAGGCAGGCTCCGGCCTTGAGACGGCCAGTGCTAGCGTGCGCGGGCATGAAGGACTCCGCCTGCGCCCGCAGAGGGTTGCGCCACCGCATCGCCGCCCTCGTCCTCGTAGGACTCACCGCGTGCGGCGGCTGTCAGAAGACAGACGCTGAGCGCGCCGCGAAGGAGCGCGCGGAGATTGATGAGCGCCTGCGTGATTCCGTCGCGCTCGTGCCCTACCGCGCGCTCAAGCTCACCGTGCGCGCGGAGGATGACCCGCGGGCTCCGGAGGAGGTGGCCCAGCTCTGGAAGGCCCTGGCCGAGACGCGCGCGCTGCCCGACAAGCCCCTCAACGACGAGGTGACGCGCGCGGCGGCCCGCACGTACCTGGACCTGGGCATCGCCTTCTACAAGGCACGCAAGACACTCCAGACGCGCGACGAGGACGAGTTCCCCCTGCTCTGGACCCGGTGGGCAGCCCCTGGCGCGCCCATGCCCCTGTCGTCCTACGACGCGGGCCAGGAGCACGCCTTCCTCGCCGCGGCCCTGCTGGCGCTGGACGCCGCGGAGAAGTCCGACCGCATCCCCGCCACGGAGCTCGTCTTCTATGAGCTGTCGCGCGCCACGCCCTCCCCCACCTGGCCCGCGCCCCTGCGTGCCGCGGTGCAGGCCAGCCGGGGCGCCGCCTTCTGCCAGGCGGGCTACCACTACGCCGCCGAGGAGGAGCTGACCGCCTTCATCACCGAGACGGAGCGCTTTCCGCCACAAGCCTTCCCCGCCATCCAGCAGGGCACGCCCGAGCAGTCGCGGGAAGTGGTGCTCGCGGCCGGGCACTTCCTGCGCGCCTGGAACCGCATGGGCCTGAAGCGCGAGCGCGCCGCCGAGGACGACATCGAACAGGGGCTGCGCTCGCTCCAGACGCTGGGCGTGGAGAACGAGCTGACGTGGTGGGGCTGGGCCTTCATCCACACGCGGCGCGGACGCTACGAGGAGGCCGCGGCCTCGCTGGACAAGCTCGCGGCCAGTCCCTACCTGGAGGAGGCGGAGCGGCGCGAGGTGCACGACAACGCGGAGACCCTGCGCAAGCACGGAGACAGCCTGCCGCTGTTCCAGCAGACCCGCGCGACGCTGCTCCTGGGCCGGACCCTGCTGGCGCGCGCGGGAGGCCTGGAGCACGTGCTCACCGTGCTCGTGGGCCCGCAGCGGGCCAAAGAGCTCTACGCCCCGCTGGTCTGGATGGACCGGGTGCGCCAGCGCACGGCGAGCCTCTCCCCGGAGCAGGTGGCCCAGGGCGCGGGCGAGACGCTCGACCGCGCCCGCGAGGCGGGCAACCGCGGCTGGAAGGCCCTCCAGGAGCGCTTGGACAAGAGCACCGCCCAGGACAGCCCTCCGTGAATCAACGGCTCTTCCGGTAGAGTCGGTTTTGCAAATAAACCCCGGAGGAGTCTGTGATGAAGCGTTTCCTGTTCGTTGCGCTGGCGGTGCTGGGAATGCAGACGGCGGCGTGTGGCGGCCCGATGGAAGAGGCGGAGGCAATGCCTCAAGAAGGCTCGGAGGTCACCGCCATGGCTGTCTGCACGGCGTCGTGTCCTGGAGGAACGTCCGTCTCCTGCTCGGGCAACCACTGCGAGGCCGTGGAGGGCCAGGCGGTGATGTGTGATGGCCAGTGGAAGAACTGTCCCTCGCCCGAGACCGTGACGTTCTACTGCGAGGCCAACAGCACGCTGCTGAGCTGCACGGGCTTCAACGCCCACACGCTCCAGCCGCTGAGCTCCAAGGTGTGTGGCGGCGTGTCGTGCAACGGCCAGGACACGTACTGCCCGGCCTTCACCGACGCGCGCGACTGCTTCTGACCGGCCGTCACGGAGCCGCCGCTTCGCCCAGCGCCTTCACGGGGTAGTGCCCCGGCGAGGCGCGGAAGCGGCGCTCCAGTCCGCCGGGTTCGAGCACGCCCTGCTCGAACAGTCCCAGCAGGAAGGCCTCGTAGGTGCCTCCGCGTGAGGGGCCCGCGCGCTTCAGTTCCTCGTAGAGGACGAACGCCAGGACGTGAATGCCGTCGTCATGGGCGCGGAAGAACTCCGCGCCCGTGAGCGGCCGGCCCTCCCGGTTTCGCAGCAGCCCTTCCCGCTCGCTGACGTAGACGTCGATGGCCTCCGCGCAGTCCTCCTCCGTCAGGCCGCGCGCCGTGGTGTAGCCGAACGCCGGGTCATGCTCGCGCACGAGCCGCTGGAAGTAGGGGTCTGACTCCAGCGCCGTCAGCTTCGCGTCCAGCACGCCCTCCCTCGCGAACGGGGGGTGCAGCATTTCATGCACCGCCGTCTTCACCGTGACGTCCGCCGGATAGGTCGCGTCCGTGAGGAAGTTCCACCCCGTCACCCGGATGCCGTGCGGCTTCGCGAACTTCAGGACGTGCGCGTTCAAGGCCGCCACGTCGAGGCTCCTGCCCAGCACCGCCTCGTCCCAGCCCACCACGTCGTACGGCGCCACCTTCGCCGCCAGCCCCGCGATGGCCCCCTCCACCTGGGGCAGGTACTCCGCCCGCCAGATGCGTGGGAACTCCACGCGCTTGAGGAACGCCAGCAGGACGCCCAGGTCCCGCCGCACGTCCTCCATCTGGGCGAAGCCGTCCTCGCGCCCGTAGGACGTGGCCAGGAAGTCCGCGCGCATCCGGCCCCACGCGGCATCGTCCGCCACCGTCGCCGCCAGGTCCTCCACCGTGGTGGCCCCCGTCACGGAGAAGACCAGCGTCAGGAACGGCCCCACCATCTTCCCGCCCTGCTTCCCCATCCGCTCCGTGAGGTGCGCGAGCGCGGCCTGCTCCCGCGCGCCCAGCAGCGCGGAGAAGCGCTGGAACTCCGCCGGGTAGAAGCGCGTGTAGAACGCGTCCCCCCGCAGCAGGTTCAACAGGCAGAGCGCGTCGTACGCCTCGGATGGCCGCAGCACCCAGTGCGTGCGCCCGGAGTCCACGCGGTGCACGGCTCGTTCCGGAGCGGCAGGGACAGGCCTCGAGCCCGCGCAGGCGGTCCACAGCAGCGCCGCGAACAGGGCCACGGCGCGGAGGAAGGAAGGTGATTCCAGGTTCATGCCCCGGAAGCTAGGACCGCCCGCCCACCACAGTCTTGGACGGAACCTACCGCGTGGAACCGGATGCACGTCCCGCCAGCCGCCGGTACTCCGCCGGGGTGAGGTGCAGGCGCCGGCGGAACTCGCGTGTCAGGTGGCTCTGGTCGCAGTAGCCCGCGTCGAGCGCGATGTCGCCCAGGGGGCGCTGCGTCTCGCGCAGCGTCCGGGCCGCCCGCTCCAGCCGGGAGCGCCGCAGGTACTCCGCCGGGCTGCACCGCCAGGCCTGACGGAAGGCCCGCCCCAACCGCAGGGGACTCACGCCCGCCTCCCGCGCCAGCGCCGCGAGCGTGGGCGGAGGTCCCCGCACCGCGTCCAGCAGCTCCCGGACACGTCCCAGCCACGCCGGAGGGCCGGCGTCCCGCACCGGCGCCGACGCGCGCACCGCCTCCGCCAACAGCTCCAGCGACAGGCCTTCGATGGCCAGCGCCGCCACGTCATCCGTGCGCCGGAACTCCTGGTACACGCGCGCCCCCAGCGTGGCCAGCCGCACCGATGCCAGGTCCACCCGCGGATCCAACCCCGCGGCGAGCGCGCCCCGCGACCGCCAGGCCCCTTCCGAGAAGTCGATGTTGAAGGTGCGCGTGCGCACGTCCCGGATGCGCTGCGCGTGTTCCAGCCCGGGTGCCTGGAAGGCGACCGACCGGGCGGTGCACTCCCGCGCGCGGCCTTCCACCACATCCGTGAAGCCCCCCTCCAGCGTGAGCCGGAAGCCCGCGTGCCGGTGCAGGTGTGACGGCAGCCGGACCCCGGGCGCGTACGTGCTTTCCGTGAGGACGAGCCCCGCCACCTCCACGCGATGGAGCGGCGTGCCCAGATAACGGCCGAAGTCGAGGACGGGTGCGGGGGTCACACCCCTTTTTGCATCGGCCCCGGGTCCCATTGCATCCCCGGACTTCGATTCCGCCCCCTTTCAACAGGGGCGCTTCCCCCAAGCGGGCACGCTCCCCTTCCTCTTCCGAGCGCCAGCCAGCCGGGCAGCGGCAACCCGGGGCCGTTGGCCGTGGGCGTTGCAAGTCCCCAGCTTTGCCCAAACGCCTTTCCTACCGAAGGAGCCACATTCGATGAAAGCCATCTGCTGGCACGGCCACGGCGATGTCCGCTACGAGTCCGCGCCCGACCCGAAGATCGAGGATCCGCGCGACGCCATCATCCGCGTCACCCGCACCGCCATCTGCGGCTCCGACCTGCACCTGCTGGACGGCTACATGCCGACCATGAAGAGCGGGGACGTGCTGGGCCACGAGTTCATGGGCGAGGTGGTGGAGACCGGCGCCAGCGTCACCAAGCTCAAGAAGGGCGACCGGGTCATCGTCCCCTTCAACATCGCGTGCGGCGAGTGCTTCTTCTGCCAGAAGACCCTCTTCTCCCTGTGTGACCGCTCCAACCGCAACGCGGAGATGGCCGCGAAGGTGATGGGCTATTCGCCCTCGGGCCTCTTCGGCTACTCGCACATGCTGGGCGGCTTCTCCGGCGGTCAGGCGGAGTACGTGCGCGTGCCTTACGCGGACGTCGGCCCCCTCAAGATTCCGGAGGGGCTCACCGAGGACCAGGTGCTCTTCCTCACCGACATCTTCCCCACCGGCTACATGGCGGCGGAGAACACCGAGATGGAGAAGGGCGACACCGTGGCGGTGTGGGGCTGCGGCCCGGTGGGCCAGTTCGCCATCCAGAGCGCGTGGATGTTCGGCGCGGGCCGGGTCATCGCCATCGACCACGTGCCGGAGCGCCTGGCGCTCGCGAAGTCCTGGGGCAAGGCGGAGACCATCGACTTCACGAAGCAGGACGTCTACGAGACCCTCAAGGAGATGACCCAGGGCCGCGGGCCGGACCGCTGCATCGACTCCGTGGGCGCGGAGGCGCACGGCACCGGCAGCCTGGACGCCGTCATCGACAAGGCGAAGGCCGCGGTGAAGCTGGCCACGGACCGGCCGCACGCGCTGCGCCAGGCCATCCACTGCTGCCGCAAGGGCGGCACCGTGTCCGTACCCGGCGTCTACATCGGCTTCCTGGACAAGGTCCCCATGGGCTCCTTCGTCAACAAGGGCCTGACCATGAAGACGGGCCAGACGCACACGCACCGCTACACGCGGCCGCTGCTGGAGAAGATCCAGTCCGGCGCCATCGACCCGACGCGCCTCATCACCCACCGCGCCCGGTTGGCTGACGCCCCCACCCTGTACAAGAAGTTCCGCGACAAGGAAGACGGCTGCATCAAGGTCGTGATGACGCCGTAGTCCACCCCCACGAGGCGGAAAGGGCCCGGAAGCTTCCCCTTCCGGGCCCGTCGTTTCGTCTCAGGCCTGACCCGTCAGCCGGTAGTACGCGTGCGGGCGGCGCCAGCGGATGAAGGCGCGCGCCAGCGGGTTCATGCCCCAATGGATGGGCACCGGATCCACGACGAAGCCCAGCTCGTCCTTGAACTGCTCCAGCTGGGCGGCCTCGCGGGCGTGCAGTCCGCCCACCAGCGTCCGGGCCCCCAGCCGGCGGCAGACCTGCGCGAACTCGTAGATGAGGCCGGTGGAGATGTTCGTCGGCAGCGCCCACGTCGCGTAGTAGGCGCTGAAGCCATACGCGACGCCGTCCACGATGTAGCCATCCAGGTAGCCGCCCAGCTTGTCGTCCACCATCCCCGCCAGCACGCACCAGTGGTCCGACGTGAAGTACTGCCGCAGGCCCTTGAGGTACTCGTCCAGCGTGGGAATCTTCTTGTGCTGCGTGCGCGTCAGCGCGTCCCGCACCACCGTGTAGCCCTGCTCCAGGAGCAGCGACGGCCCCGTGAGCTGGACGATGCGCACCGTGCGCTGGCACTTGCGCAGCTTGCTGCGCCGGTTCGAGTTCAGGCGGCCGGTGTCATAGGTGTCCAGGTCCTTCAGCCGCACCACCGGGACCTGGCCCGTGGCCGCGCTCGCCGTCTCCGGCGTCAGGGCCGCCCGGTAGCCCCAGGACAGCGGCGTGGGCGGCGTGGCTTCCTCCGGCGTCAGCCGCGCCAGCAGGTGCACGGGCTGGAAGAAGCCGGGGGCGCCGGACTGCTCCCAGTAGTGCCCCCGGTGGGAGATGACGCGAACGCCCTCTTCTCGCCGGCGCTCGGCGAGCTCCCGCTCCGTCAGACATGTGAAGCGGGCGTCCGCGACATCGCGGAGCTGGGGAAGTGACAGGACCATGGAAACCCCTCCACCAACGGCACAGGAACGTCAGGAATGGGGCGCGCGGTAGGCGGGGAAGAAGTCCCCGCTCGCGTGCCCCTGGGACAGCTGCGCGTACGCCTCGGGATCACAGATGAGGTCGTGCGTGTAGAACTGGGACATCGCGTTGGCGAAGCCGCGCTTGAACCGCTCGATGCCATCCCCTGGCTGGACTCCGCCGCCCAGGTGGACGGAGGCCTCCAGCTTCTCCGCCAGCTCCACCATCACCGGGAACTCGTTCTTCTCCGGCGAGTGCACGAGGTACGCGTCCGCCGTGCCGCCAAGGAAGTGGTGCAGCAGGCCGTCGCTCAGCACCACCAGCGCGGAGGAGGCCACCGCCCCGTCCGGCGCGCGCGTCGTCACCAGCCACGCGAAGGGACAGGTGAAGGCCTCCTCGAACCACGCGTCGCTGAAGGAGTACCGCGCCCCGGCCCCGTCGCGGGCCAGGGTCTGGCGGTAGACGGACTTGAGCGCTTCCCGCTGCTCCGGGGTGGAGTCCTTCACCGGCACGGCCGCGCTGACGTAGCCGCGCCGGGCGTTGCGGCGGATGTCCGCGCCGTGGTCGCCGTGGAACTTCACCGGCAGCCTCGGGTCAATGAGGCACACCTCCGTGCGCAGCCGCCCGCCCGCGAAGCAGTACGGCCCGCCAATGCGGTCGCGCAGGAAGATGCTGACCAGCTCCGTGCCCCGCCAGTCAATGGCGTCCACCGGCACCTCGGACAGCCCGTTCAGCTCCGCCCCCGGAAACCCATACGGCGACATCGCGTCCCGGTAGCACGTCCCTTCAATGGGCCGCACGATGAGCGGCACCCGCAGCGCCCGCCCCCCGCCGTCCTCCACGATGAGGCTGTGCGTCACCCCTTCGGCGCGCAGGTGCTGCTCGGAGCGGAAGTAGTCAGCCGAGACGGCTCGCTGGCCGCCGTCAGGCACGAGGACGGCTCTCCACGGTGTCGCTGGGTTCATGAGGGTTCCCCCGAAACAGCCAGAGGGTATGGGGATGATCCCCGGGTCCGTCATCGCCCCCCGGGGTGCGGACGGATGTCCTGATTCCAGCGCTTCGCTCCCTTCCAGCCCCCCAGGGCAGGACATGTGTCGCGTCGCCAGCGGGGCCTAGCGCTTTCCAGACATTTGGCTTTGTCCGGGGCTTACGCTTAAAGGTTTCATCCGGAAGATTCCCTGTCCTATGAAACACGTCCTGCTATTGGCCGCGGTGTTTTGCATGAGCGCATGCGCCTGGGGCCCAGGCATGCACATGGACGAGGATGCCTTCCGTGAGCGCTACGCCGGTATGGCGGATGCCGGCACGGACGGCGCCTATGAAATCATCCCCATCGACGCGTCCCTCATCAGCCACCAGCAGGCGGCGCGCAGACAGCCGCGGCCCACGCCCCAGGTGGATCCGCTGGCGCAGGTGGCCACGGACTATGACTACCGGGTGACGGCGCACGACGTGCTGAGCGTCATCGTCTGGGACCACCCGGAGCTCACCATCCCCGCCGGGGAGTTCCGCTCCGCGGAGGCCACCGGCCACCCCGTGTCGGCGGACGGGACGATGTTCTACCCCCACGTGGGCAACATCCCCGTCGCGGGCAGGACGCTGCGGGAGATCCGCGAGCTGCTCACCCAGCGGCTGGCGAGCGTCATCGAAAAGCCCCAGCTGGATGTGCGCGTGGTGGGCTTCCGGGGCCAGAAGGTGCAGGTGACGGGAGAGGTGGTGGCGCCGGGCACCCTTCCCGTCACCGACGTGCCCCTGCGCGTGCAGGACGCCATCGCCCAGGCGAAGGGCTTCTCCACGGAGGCGGACCTGAGAACCGTCACGCTCAGCCGGGGCGGCACCACCTTCACGCTGGACTTGCAGGCCCTCTACGAACAGGGGGACGTGAGCCAGAACTGGCTCCTCCAGGACGGCGACATCGTCAACGTGGCGGACCGCAGCCGCAACAAGGTCTTCGTGCTGGGGGAGGTCCGCAAACCCTCCTCGCGCGTGATGGTGAAGGGACGGATGACGCTGGCGGAGGCCATTGGCGACAGCGAGGGCTTCGACCCGCTCACGTCCAACCCCGGCCGCGTGTATGTCATCCGCGGCAGCTTCGAGCGGCCCTCCATCTTCAAGCTGGACGCGAGTTCGCCGGACGCGCTGCTGCTCGCGACGCACTTCCAATTACAACCGCGTGACGTGGTGTTCGTTTCCGCGCACGACCTGACGAGCTGGAATCGCATCATCCAGCAAATCCAGCCAACAGTTCAGCTGCTCTGGCAGGCAGTGGATATCGGAGACAGAACCATCATCATCAACAACCCATGACGAGCACCCCCGAACGCGTGACGCCGCCCCGCCCAGGCCCCGGCATGCAGGATGATGAGCTGGGATTGAGTCGATATCTGGCCATCCTGGGGGAGCGCCGCGGCACCATCGCGGCGTCCATCGCCCTGGCCCTGGCCCTGGGCGGGCTGTATCTGCTCATCACGGCGCCGGTGTACCGGGCCAATGCCATCCTGCGCATCGAGCAGAAGAGCAGCAGCCTGGGCCAGCTGGACGAGCTGATTCCAGACGCGCCCAGCATGGCGGCCCCGGAGATGGAGGTCCTGGGCTCCCGGGCCTTGCTGGGGCGCGTGGCGGACGCGCTGCACCTGGGCGTGAGCGTGGAGCCCCACTACTTCCCGGTGGTGGGCGCGGCCCATGCCCGGGCGCACCCGGGGCCGGACCTGGCGGCGGTGCCGTGGTGGGGCGGGGCCTCGTACGCCTGGGGTGGAGAGAAGCTCCAGGTGGAGCGGCTGAACGTGCCCACGGAGTGGGAGGACCTGCCGCTCACGCTCGTGGCGGACGCGGACGGCGCCTACTCGCTGTGGGGGCCCGGAGGGCAGGTCGTGCTCCACGGCGCCGTGGGCACCGGCGCCCAGACGGAAGCGGGCGCGGCGCACGAGGTGGAGCTGTTCGTCACGGAGCTGCACGCCCGGCCGGGGACGCGCTTCCAGGTGATGCGCCGCTCGAAGCTCGCGGTGGTGGAGGACCTGCAGCGCTCGCTGCGCATGGGGGAGAAGGGCGCCGGCACGGGCGTGCTCAACCTGACCCTGGACGGGCCGGACCCGGTGCTGGCCACCACCACGCTCCAGGCCATCGCGGACACGTACGTGCGCTCCAACGTGGAGCGCCGCAGCGAGGAGGCGGGCCGCACGCTGTCGTTCCTGGACAGCCAGCTGCCCGGCCTGCGCCAGGGCCTGGAGCAGGCGGAGGCCGCGCTGCGCGACTACCGCGCCGGCAAGGGCGGCGTGGACCTGGGGATGGAGACGCAGGCCGTCCTCAACCGGAGCGTGGACCTGGACAAGGACCTCTCCACCCTCGCGCTGGAGCGCTCGGAATTGCGCCAGCGCTTCACCGAGCACCACCCGCTGATCATGGCCACGGAGCGCAAGATGGCGCGCCTGCGCACGGAGCAGAGCGCGCTGGGCACCCGGCTCAAGAGCATCCCGGACGCGGAGCGGGTGTCCGCCCAGCTCACGCGCGACGTGAAGGTGGCCAACGAGCTCTACATCCTGCTGAACAACAAGGCCCAGGAGTACCGGGTGCTCAAGTCGAGCCCCATCACCAACGCGCGCCTCATCGACGCGCCCGTGGTGACGCGCCTGCCCGTGCGCCCCCTGAAGCCGGACGTGTTCGCGGTCAGCGTGGTGCTGGGGCTGGTGTCCGGCGTCGCGCTGGCCTTCGCGCGCAAGTCGCTGCACCCGGGCGTCACCGACCCCGCGGCCCTGGAGTCCGCGCTCGCGGTGCCCGTCCTGGCCAGCGTCCCCACCGGCCCGCGCCGCGCCATGTCCCCCCGCGGCCCGTCCATCATCCTGGCGCGCAGCGTCCCCCGGGACGTCACCGTGGAATGCGTGCGCGGCCTGAGGACCCGGCTCCAGCGGGCCATGAAGGAGGCGGGCAGCCACGTCGTCGCCGTCACCGGGACGAGCCCCGGCGCCGGGACGTCCTTCGTCGCCCTCAACCTGGCGTGGGTGCTGGCGGAGACGGGCCAGCGCGTGCTGCTGGTGGACGCGAACCTGCGCGGCGGCTGGCTGCACCGGTGCTTCCGCGAGGCGCACCTCCCCGGCCTCCATGAGGTGCTGCGGGGCACCGCGACGCTGGAGCAGGCCCTGCTCCAGGACGCCGCGCCCGGCCTGTCCTTCCTGGGCGCGGGCGCGCTCCCGCCAGACCCGGCGGAGCTGTTGGCCAGCGCGGCGTTCGACACGTTCGTGGCGCGCGTGGCGGCCGAGTACGACGTCGTCCTCTTCGACACGCCCTGCATCCTCGCGGTGACGGACGCGGCGCTCGTGGGCCGGCACGCGGGCGTGCGGCTCGCCGTGGTGCGCGCGGCCACCCAGTCCCTGCGCGAGGTGGCCACCGCGCTGCACCAGCTGGAGCAGAGCGGCGTCCCGGCCCGGGGCGTGGTCCTCAACGGCGTGCCGCGCTCCCGGGCGGGCCGCGAGGTGAGCGGCGTCTACCAATACGAATACCCGTCCGCGAGCTGAAGACCCACCGGGAGGCTGCATCGTGAGCTGGATGAGCTGCACAGGACTGGGCTTCATCGCGGCGCTCTACGTGCTCGCGGGCCGCTGGGGCTTCCACCGGCTGGGCCTCGCGGTCAACGAGGAGGTGGACACGAACCTGGTCCAGGAGCTGCGGCTCTGGATCGTCCTGTGCGGGGTGCTGCTTGCCTCCGTGGGGATGCTGCACCGCGCCCGGCGCGACGCGCGCCCCGGCGAGGCGCGCTTCGACCCGCCGCTCATCGCGGCCCTGCTGGGCTTCCTGGGCTACATGTGCGCCAGCATCGCCTGGACGCCCGACCCGCGCTTCTCCCTGACCAAGGTCGCAGACATCCTGCTGGTGGGGCTGATGTGCGTGGGCTTCGCGCTGGCCGCGCTCCGCCAGCCCGCGCCCCGGGTGCTGGACGCGTTCTGGGCCGCCGTCGTCGTGGCCACGGGGCTGCTCGCGCTCACCGCCGTCAAGCAACTGCTGGGGGGCGGCGGGAGCGCGCGGCTGGCGGTGATGGGCGGCGGGCCCAACATCCTCGCGCGGCTCATGGGGCTGCTCGCCATCGGAGCGCTCTACTTCTGGTACTGGAGGGGCCAGGCGTGGCTGTGGATTCCGGTGGCCGCCACCGGCGTCGTGCTGGCGCTGCTCACGGGCTCGCGCGGCGGGTCCGCCGCCATCGTCGCGGGCATCACCACCTGCCTCGTGGTGGGGCGCGTGCCGCTGCGCCGGCTGCTGCTGCTGCTGCTGCTGGCGACCGCCGCCATCACCGCGGTGGTCCTGTTCTCCCCGCTGGGGGAGGCGCTGAGCAACTCCGTGCAGGAGCGCTTCTTGCGCCTCACCCTCAACTACGAGTCGGGGGCGGGCGGCGCCAGCGGCAAGGACAACACGGTGTACCTGTCCGGGCGGGAGATCCTCTACGCCAGGGCCCTCCAGCTGGGAAAGGACCACCCGGTGGCGGGGGCGGGCCTCGCGGCGTTCCCCGCGCTGCGCCTGGGGGTCTACCCGCACAACCTCTTCCTGGAGGTCTTCTGCGAGGGCGGTGTCGTGGGGCTGCTCCTGCTCGCGACCGTCATCGCCACCTTCGTGCGCTCGGCGCTCCTGAGGCGCCAGGGCCTGGACGGCGCCACCGTGGGCGCGGCGGTGCTGGTGCTCCTGGGCAGCCAGGCCAGCGGCGACCTCTACGACAGCCGGGCCTTGTACCTCTTGATGGTGATGGCCTCCGCGACCGCGGTCCCCGGGCGGAAGCCCGCGCACGTGGGCCCTCCCCCACCCCAAGCCCTTTCCCAGCCCTCATTCACAGGAGCCGTCTGACATGCGCATCGTCTACCTGCACCAGTACTTCAACACCCCCACCATGCACGGGGGCACGCGCTCCTACGAACTCGCGCGGCGCCTGGTCTCCATGGGCCACGAGGTCCACATGGTGACCTCCGACACCCGCGTGGACGCCGGCACGGGCAAGGGCTGGCGCGAGTCCAACGAGAGCGGCATCCAGGTGCACTGGCTGCCGGTCCCCTACAGCAACGCCATGAGCTACCCGGACCGCATCCGGGCCTTCAGCCACTTCGCGGTCAACTCCACGCGCCGCGCCGCGCAGCTGCCCGCGGACGTCTTCTTCGCCACCAGCACGCCGCTCACCATCGCGGTGCCTGGCATCGCCGCGTCGAAGTGGAACAAGCGGCCCATGGTCTTCGAGGTGCGCGACCTGTGGCCCGCCATCCCCATCGCGGTGGGCGCGCTCAAGAGCCGCTCCGCCATCATGGCCGCGCAGCTGTTGGAGAAGGCCGCCTACGCGGGCGCGGAGCACATCGTCGCGCTGTCGCCGGGCATGAAGGCGGGCGTGGAGGCGGCGGGCGTGCCGCCGGAGAAGATCACCATCATCCCCAACCTCTGCGACCCGGAGCGCTTCGCGGTGCCGGCGTCCGCGGGCCAGGAGTTCCGGCAGAAGTACGCGTGGCTGGGGGACCGGCCCATGGTGCTGTACGCGGGCACGCTGGGGCTGGTGAACGGCGTGGAGTACCTGGTGCGCGTGGCCGCGGAGATGCGGAAGGTGGACCCGGAGGTCCGCTTCGTCATCATGGGCCAGGGCCGCGAGGAGGCCATGCTGCACGCGCTGGCGGAGCGGCTGGGCGTGAAGGGGGAGAACCTCTTCTTCCTGCCCAGCGTGCCCAAGGCGCAGGTGCCCGCGGTGCTGAGCGCGGCCACCATCGCCACGTCGCTCTTCACGGACGTGCCGGGCATGCAGGACAACTCCGCCAACAAGTTCTTCGACGCGCTCGCGGCGGGCCGGCCGCTGGCGCTCAACTACGGCGGCTGGCAGGCGGAGCTGCTGGACCGGGAGCCCTTCGGCGTCCGGCTGCCACCCAAGGACGTCCCCGCCGCGGCGGCCATGCTGGCCAAACGGCTGCGCGACCCGCGCTGGCTGGCGGAGGCCGGCGAGCTGGCCGGGAAGCTGGGCCGCGAGCGCTACTCCGCGGACATCGCCGCGAAGCGGCTGTCGGAGGTATTGCAGCGCGCGGCGGCCCGGTCATGACGGGGCGCTCGGTGGGGGGCAACTTCATCTGGTCGCTCTCCGCCGGGCTCGTCTACGCCCTCGCGCAGTGGGGCGTCCTGGTGGCCTTCGCGCGGCTGGCCACCATGGAGGAGGTGGGCCAGCTCGCGCTCGCCCTGGCCATCACCGCCCCGGTGCTGCTGATGGCGCGCATGCAGCTGCGCACGCTCCAGGCCACGGACGCGAAGGGCGCCTTCGGCTTCGAGCACTACCTGGGCCTGATGGTCCTCAACGTCGTCGCGGGCGTGGCGGTGTGCTGCGCCATCGCCACGGTGATGGCGGACTCCCCCCACGCGGGCTGGGTCATCGCGCTGGTGGCGCTGGCCAAGGGCTTCGAGGCGGTGAGCGAGGTGTTCTATGGCGCGCTCCAGAAGGCGGAGCGGCTGGGGCTCATCGCCCGCTCCACCATCGCCAAGAGCGCGCTGTCGGTGGTGCTGGTGCCGCTGGCGCTGTGGCTCACGCACAGCCCCATCGCCGGCGCGGCGGCCATGGCCTTCGCCTGGGCCATCGTCCTCGTGGTCTTCGACGCGCGGGCGCTCCGGCGCGAGTTCCCCGGCGCGCGCCCCTGGAGCTCCCTGTGGCGCACGCCCTGGCGGACGGAGGCCGCACGGCTCAAGGCCCTCCTCCTCCTGGGCTGGGTGCTGGGCCTCACCGCGCTCCTGGGCGCCCTGCGGCCCAACATCCCCCGCTACCTCCTGGAGGCGCACGCGGGCCAGGCGGAGCTGGGCATGTACGCCGCGCTCGCGTACTTCGCCGCGCTGGGCGGCCGGGTGGTGCACTCGCTGGGGCAGGCGGTGAGCCCCCGGCTGGGGCGCTACCACGCGGCGGGGGAGGCGCGCCGCTATGGCAGGGCGCTGGCGGGCTTCACGGCGGCGTCCGCGGGGGTGGGCCTGTGCGCCATCACCGGGTCGGCGCTGCTCGGCCGGTGGGCGCTGACGCTCTTCTACGGGGCCGCCTATGCCGGAAATCTTGAGCTGTTCGTCTGGCTGATGGGGGCCGCGGCGCTGGAGTACGTCTGCTTGAGCCTCGCGGTGGGCCTCACCGCGGCGCGCGAGCTCAAGGGCCAGGTGGTGCTGCTCGTCGTCTCCGTGACGGTCGTCGCGCTGGGCAGCGC
>NZ_RAWK01000228.1 GCF_003612165.1 Corallococcus aberystwythensis
CCCCAGATATCTCAACCGCTCGATAAGAGGGAGTGAGCGGCCCGCGAGCGGATGGAGCGGGTGGGTGATGACCACCGAATCCAATGGCGACTTCGTCTTCAAGGGGGTGCGTCGATAGGGGCTTGCCGGAGCCCCTGTCCAAGGGGCTTGCCGCCCTCATCACCGCCACGGCGATTGCCTACCTGGGGGTGGACACCGTGTGGACCCTCCTGGATGGCTGGGTGACGCTGGTGCGCCACGTGGACCAGGCCACCACGTTCATCCAGGTACGTGACGCGGGCGAGGCCTACGGCGAGGTACTGGGCAAGAACGCCGCACGTGTCTTCGTGATGCTGGCCACTGCGGCGATTGGCAACACGGCGGGGCTCGCGATGAAAGCCCCTACCCTGCCGGGCTCCGCGCAGGCCGCGGTCGCGGTGGAGACGCAGGCAGGCCTCCAGTTCGTGGCCATCGGGGGCGTGCGCTCCGTGGCGATGACGGCCGAGGGCTTCACCATCGCGGTCGCCATGTCATCGCGGTCTGAGAAACCCCAGCGTCACCACCTGGCCACCATCCGGAATGAGAAGTCCGCGAAGACGGGTGGGCCGTGGACCCCGCTCTTCCGGCGCATCTTCAAGCGAGCCGGAATGGAACTGAAGGATCCGGAGAACATCGTCGAGGTCCCGGGCCACCGGGGTCCTCACCCCAGGGAGTACCATCAGTTCGTCCATGACCGATTGAGGCAGGCAACCTCCAGTTGCCGGAGCATCGAAGCCTGCCGCGAGGCCTTGACTGACGCCCTCAGGATCCTCGCGGAGCAAGCCAGAACCCAGGGCACGGAGATCAACAGGTTGCTGACCCAGCGTCCTTGAAAGCCACGACCATGACCGCGCGCTATTTCAGATTGTCAGAGGAGGTCGATGCGCCGGGACGCTGGTACCTGGGCGATCCTGTCGATGAAGGTTCCGTGGAGGTCGAGAACCCGTGGCTGTTCAGCGCGGGGAAGTCCATCGATGCCCCCGGCCGTCTCCGCATTCCCATCGATGAGCCCGGAAGGCCTCTGGCCTATTCCGAAGCAGGCATTGGGGGCACCCCCATCCTCCACGTCACGTTGGCCACCGTCTTCGCGGAACTCGCACCCGATGACGTCCAGCTCTTCGCGGTGGACATCCCGGGACATCCCGAGCAGTTCAGCATGCTCGTGGCCACCCGGCTGATCCGCTGCATCAGCGACGAGGCATCCCGGGAAGTGGAGTACTGGGATCCCATCAAGCACAAGCAGCCGGAGAAGGCGGGCCAGTACTACTCCGTCGCGGGAATGCGCATCGACACGTCGAAGGTCGGTAACGCCAAGATCTTCCGGCCCTGGGGCTGGTCCATCGCCCTCATCGTCTCCGAGGACCTGAAGACCGCGCTGGAGCGCACTGGCGCCACGGGCATGCACTTCACGGAGGTGTAACGAAGCCGCACGCCGTGCACCCGGGCCGCTAGAGTCCACCGTCCGGAGGACTTCGCCCATGCCACGCACGGACAGCTTCGTGGAGTACACGGTGGAACTGCTGGAGCCATTGGGCCGGGTGCAGCCCCGCTCGATGTTCGGGGGCTGGGGCCTGTACTTCGGCGGCCGGATGTTCGGCCTCATCATCCAGGGCCAGCTCTACCTGAAGACTGACGACGTCACCCGCCCCGACTTCGAGGCCGAGGGCTGCCGGCCCTTCATCTACCAGAGCCGCGGCAAGTCCCAGCCCATGAGCTACTGGACGCCCCCCGCCGACGCCGAGGACGACGGCCGACGCCTGCTCCCCTGGGCCCGCCGCGCCGTGGACGCCGCCAACCGCGCCGCGATGAAGAAGGCCGCGAAGAAGGCGCCCGCCGCGAAGAAGGCTCCCGCCGCGAGGAAGAAGGCCTCGACGGCGAAGAAGGCCCCCGCGAAGCGCGTCAAGCGGTCTTGATGGCGGCCACGTCGCCGAGCCCCAGCTCGGCGATGGAGACCTCCCGCATGCGGAACTTCTGCACCTTGCCGGTGACCGTCATCGGGAAGCTGTCCACGAACTTCCAGTGGCGGGGAATCTTGAACGTGGAGATGCGCCCCGTGCAGAAGGCCGTCAGCGCCTCCGCCGTGAGCGAGGCACCGGACTTCAGGCGCACCCACGCCATCACCTCCTCGCCGTACTTCACGCTGGGCACTCCGATGACCTGCGCTTCGGAGATCTCCGGGTGCGTGTGGAGGAACTCCTCCACCTCGCGCGGGTACACGTTCTCCCCGCCCCGGATGATCAGGTCCTTGATGCGGCCGACAATCTTGACGTAGCCCTCCCCGTCCATCGTCGCCAGGTCGCCGGTGTGCATCCACCCCGCCCGGTCGATGGCCGCCGCCGTGGCCTCCGCGTTGTCCCAGTACCCGAGCATCACGCTGTAGCCACGCGTGCACAGCTCCCCCGGCTGCCCCTGCGGCACCACCGCGCCCGTGTCTGGATCCACCACCTTCACCTCCAGGTGCGGGTGCACGCGGCCCACCGTGGCCACGCGCCTCTCCAGCGTGTCGTCCAGGGGGTTCTGCGTGGACACGGGCGACGTCTCCGTCATGCCGTAGCAGATGGTGACCTCCTCCATGTGCATCCGCGACTGCACCTGCTTCATCACCTCCACCGGACACGGCGAGCCCGCCATGATGCCGGTGCGCAGCGTGCGCAGGTCGAACTCGCCGAAGCGCGGGTGGTCCAGCTCCGCGATGAACATCGTGGGCACACCGTAGAGGGACGTGCAGCGCTCGGACTGCACCGTCTGGAGCACCGCCAGCGGGTCGAACGCCTCACCCGGAATCACCATGGTGGACCCGTGCGACGTGCAGGCCAGGTTGCCCATCACCATGCCGAAGCAGTGGTAGAACGGCACCGGGATGCACACGCGATCCTCCGGCCCGTAGCGCAACACCTCGCCCACGAAGAAGCCGTTGTTGAGCACGTTGTGGTGCGACAGCGTCGCGCCCTTCGGGAAGCCCGTGGTGCCGGACGTGTATTGAATGTTGATGGGGTCGTCGAACTGGAGCGACACCTCCCGCGCCTCCAGCACGTCGTCGCCAATATTGGCGCCGCCCTTCACCAGCCGGTCCCAATCCGAGTCCAGCACCAGCGCCTCGCGCAGGCCCGCGCACCGGGGCCGTACCTCCGCCAGCATCCGCTTGTAATCCGTCTGCCGGAAGCCCTTCGCCAGCAGCAGCACGCTCACGCCCGCCTGGTTGAGCACGTACTCCAGCTCCGACGTGCGGTAGGCGGGGTTCAGGTTGACCAGGATGGCGCCCGTGCGTGCGAGCGCGTACTGCGACACGGTCCACTCGAAGCGGTTGGGGGACCAGAGCCCCACCCGGTCGCCCTTCTGGATGCCCAGCGCCAGCAGTCCCTTGGCCACCGCCGTCGTCGCATCCCAGAACTGCCGCCAGGTGACCCGGTAGTGCTGGGACGCCACCACCAGCGCCTCCCGGTCGCCGAAGCGTTCGACGGTGCGGCGCAGGTTCTGACCGAGAGTCTCCCCCAGCAGCGGGGTCGTGCTGGTGCCGTGGGCATAGGACAGGGCGGTCGTCATCCCCTCATCGTCCGCAGGGTGGCCCCGGATGGGCAAGCGTCAGCGGGGAGCAGGGCCTCCGGCTGTCCGCTTGTACCCGCCGGCCCACTCGCTACTGTCGCGGGCCTTCCCGGGGGAATCACATGCGCCAGTGGCAGACGTTTCGCCGTGAGTTGTGGGGCTTCGCCCTGCTGTCCGTCCTTCACGTGAGCGCGGCCATCGCGGCCGGCGACACGCCCATCGTCATTGGCACCCGCACCACGCTGACGTCCAAGGTGCTGGGGGAGCAACGGCCGCTGATGATCCACCTCCCGGAGGGCTACGAGGCCGCTCCCACCGAGCGCTACCCGGTGCTCTATGTGCTGGACGCGGAGACGCACTTCCTCCACGTCGCCGGCATGGTGGAGTTCCTGGCGCGGACGCAGCACCTCCCGGAGATGATCATCATCGGGGTGCCCAACACGGATCGAACGCGTGACCTCACTCCACCCTTCTCCAAGGCGGAGCGAGTCGACGACGGCCGGCTGCTCTCCGAGGCCGCCCCCACTGCGGGCCACGCGGACACCTTCCTGCGCTTCTTCACCGAGGAGCTCGCCCCCTATGTGGAGGCGCACTACCGCACGCAGCCCTACCGGATCCTCGTGGGTCATTCCCACGGCGGCCTCTTCGCGATGCATGCCCTCACGCACAAGCCGGAGAGCTTCAACGCCTATGTGGCCATCAGCCCGTCGCTGCACTGGAACTCCGCCGAGCTCGTGCGCACCGCGCCGGGTGCACTGACGCGCCTGGCCGGGCCGGGCCGCGCGCTGTACCTCCACGAAGACGCCGAGGAGGCCCCCAACGTCGCCAACCTGCGCACGCTCACCCGGGAACTGCGCAAGCGGAAGCCCGCGAACCTCACGTGGCGCTACGACGAACTGCCCGGCCAGGACGACCACGCGAGCATCCCGCACATCGGGACGTACGAAGGGCTGCGGTTCGTCTTCAACGGCTGGAAGATCCCCGAGAAGCTCCAGATGACCGGAGACGTGGCGCGCATGGAGGAGCACTACGCGCAGCTGTCCAAGCGCGTGGGCTACCCGGTGGTGCCGCAGGAGCGCCTGTTCAACGGGGTGGGCTATCGCCACCTGGAGGGAAAGCGCCTCCCCCAGGCGATCTCCGCCTTCGAACGGAACATCACCTTCCATCCCGACTCGGGCAACGCGCACGACAGCCTGGCGGATGCCCTGGAAGCGGCGGGCCGCCTCCAGGAGGCCCTGACGCACCGTGAGCGAGCCATCACACTGGCACGCGAGCATCAGGATCCGGACCTGCCGCACTACCAGAAGCACGCGGATGACCTCCGCGCCCGGATCGCCGCGCAACCCGCGCCCTAGCTGCGAACCCGATTCCTTCCCCGTGGATGAGAAGACGAGAGCCCACCGGGGACGCCCGTCAGCGGCGGACCGCACGAACTGGTCCGACAGTCGGACCAGTTGGGACCGCATCGGGCGGGAAGGGGGACAGCCTGGAGCTCAGGGGGCCAGGGCCAGGTCCGGCCTCCGCCGTGACCGCCGCACCCGGTCCACGCCCTGACACGCTGCGCAGAAGTAGAGCGTGCGCGCCGCCAGCGTCTGCCCCGTCACCATCCCACCGCAGCGTGGACACGGCAGGCCCGCGCGGCTGTACACGCAGAAGCGCTCCGCCCGCTTGCGCCCGGGTGACGGCAGCGGCGGCGCACCGGGCGTGACGATGAGCCCGTCCCGCACGCCGTCCTGCAACAGCGCCCGCATCGCGCCCCACAAGCTGTCGAACGCCTCCCGTTCCAGCTCGCACGCGGGCATGAGCGGCGGCAGGCCCGCGACGAACAGCGCCTCCGCTCGCACGATGTTCCCCACGCCCGCGATGCGCCCCTGGTCCAACAGCGCCTGCGCCAGCGGCATGCGTCCGCGCGTCAGCCGCGCATACGCCCGGTCCGGTGACGCATCCGCGCGCAGCGGATCCTCCCCCAGCCTCGCGCGCAACGCGCCCTCCTCCTCCTGCGACAGCAGCTCGCACGCGGACGGCCCGGACAGATGCAGCGTCGCCCCGTCCGAGGTCAGCCGCAGCCGGCACGCCGGAGAGGGCACCGGCGCGTCCCCCCGGAAGTGACGGATGCGCCCGAAGAGGCCCAGGTGGATGTGCAGCCGCACGTCCCCTTCGAACGTGTGGAACAGGTGCTTGCCGTGCGCATCCACGCCCAGCAGCGCCCGCCCGGACAGCCCCTGCGCCACCTCCGGCCGGCCCTGCGGCGAATCGGCCGTGAAGCGCCGCCCCACCAGCCAGCGGCGGTGGATCCGGGCGACCCGGTGGATGCTGTGACCCTCAGGCATCCCCCTGGGTAATCCCCGCCGCTGCTCGCCGCCGAGGCCTACCCCGCCCCGGTCCCTGGACGACCGGACGGCCGCGACGTTTTCCCGCCCAGGGCATCCACGTCCAGAACCCGGTCGTTACGCCTCGGGCCCCCCGTAGGAGGCCATTCCCGCGGCCCCCAACGGCTCCCAAACCGGAAACAAAGAAAACGCCGTACTGGCGCGCTATCCTGACGCAACGCCCCATGGACGATCCGAACGCCCGACTGGTTGCCACCCTGCTTGAGGCGCGACAGCGCCACTGCTTCCCCCCGGACGTGCGCAAGGCGGCGCCGGAGTTCGTCGCGCAGGTGCTGGGGCTGCTCTTCCCCCACTTCGCGGAGCGGCTGGAGTGCAACGCCGCCGCCGTGCGCCGGGACGTCACCGCCGTGGAGGCGAGCCTCCAGCGCATCCAGGGTTTACTCGCGCCGCACTACCCCGTCACGGACGCGGGCATGTCCTCGCGCTTCATGGCGAAGCTGCCGGACCTCTACGAGTGGCTGCAGCAGGACGCGCGCGCCATCTTCGAAGCGGACCCCGCCGCGCGCAGCGTGGACGAGGTGGTGCTCACCTACCCGGGCTTCTACGCCATCGCCATCTACCGCGTGGCGAACGCGCTGCACCGGCTGAACTTCCCCCTGCTGCCGCGCCTGCTCACCGAGTACGCCCACCAGCGCACCGGCGTGGACATCCACCCGGGCGCCACCATCGGCCGCAAGTTCGTCATCGACCACGGCACGGGCCTGGTCGTTGGTGAGACGACGGTGATTGGCGACAACGTGAAGCTCTACCAGGGCGTCACGCTGGGCGCGCTGATGGTGGAGAAGGCCCTGGCGGACCGGAAGCGCCACCCCACCATCGAGGACGACGTGGTGGTGTACGCGAACGCCACCATCCTCGGAGGCGGGACGGTGGTGGGCAAGGGCAGCATCATCGCCGGCAACGCGTGGCTCACGCAGAGCGTGCCCGCGCAGTCCGTCGTCACCCGCCGCAGCGAGGTGCGCGCGCGCCATGGCGACGAGGGCCTGGACGTCCTCGACTACCACATTTGAGTTTCCCTCACGCAGTGCCCGTTCCCCATTCACAGGAGACGCCATGAAGGTCGACAACATCCTGCAGACCATTGGCAACACGCCGCACGTGCGCATCAACCGGCTGTACCCGTCGCGCGTGACGGTGCACCTGAAGCTGGAGCGCGCCAACCCGGGCGGCAGCATCAAGGACCGCATTGGCCTGGCGATGATTGAAGACGCGGAGAAGAAGGGCCTCCTCAAGGAGGGCAGCGTCATCATCGAGCCGACGAGTGGAAACACCGGCATCGGCCTGGCCATGGTGGCCGCGGTGAAGGGCTACAAGATCATCCTGGTCATGCCGGACTCCATGAGCATCGAGCGCCGCCGCGTGCTGGCCGCCTACGGCGCCCAGTTCGACCTGACGCCGCGCGCCCTGGGCATGAAGGGCGCCATCGCCCGCGCCCAGGAGCTCGTCTCGCAGACGCCTGGCGCGTGGATGCCGCAGCAGTTCGAGAACGAGTCCAACATCGAGGTCCACAAGCGCACCACCGCGCAGGAGATCCTCAACGACTTCCCGGAAGGGCTGGACTACCTCATCACGGGCGTGGGCACCGGCGGCCACATCACCGCGTGCGGCGAGGTGCTCAAGGCGAAGTGGCCCAAGCTGAAGGTGCTCGCGGTGGAGCCGGTGAAGTCCCCCGTCATCAGCGGCGGCGCGCCGGGCCCGCACCCCATCCAGGGCCTCGGCGCGGGCTTCATCCCGAAGAACCTGCACACGGACATCCTCGACGGCACCATCCAGGTGGATGAGAAGGACGCCTACGAGTTCACCCGCCGCGCCGCGCGCGAGGAGGGCATCTTCGTGGGCGTGTCCTCCGGCGCCGCGCTGTCCGCGGTGAACCAGCAGCTGGCGCAGATGCCGGACGGCAGCCGCGTGCTCGCCTTCTGCTACGACACGGGCGAGCGCTACCTCTCCGTGGAGAACCTCTTCCCGGCGCAGTAGCCGCCGCGTGCGCCGGTCCGGGTGAAACGCCTCACCCGGGCCGGTACGCGCGCACCAGGTCCACCAGCCGGTCCATCTCCGCGTCCGTGTTGTAGAAGTGCGGTGACAGCCGGATGCGCCCGCGCCGGACGGAGTGGGACACCTTCTGCCCCGACAGGTACGCGCTGAGCGCATGGACGTTCGCGCCGGGCGGCAGGAAGGTGAGGATGCCCGCGCGGTCCTGCGGCTCCGGTCCCACGTCGCAGCCCAGATTGCGCAGGCCCGTGTCCAGCCGGGCCAGCAGCTCACCAATCCGCGCGCCGATGGCGTCCGGGCCCACCTCCAGCAGCAGCTCCAGCGCGGCGCCCAGGGCGTAGATGCCGGGGTACGCGGCGCTGCCCTCCTCGAACTTCGCCGCGTCCGGGCGCAGCTCGAAGTGCGAGCGGTTGAAGTTCCACGCATCCGTGGTGCTGCGCCAGCCCACCAGCGCGGGCCGCACGCGCGGCAGCACGTCCTTCGCCACGTACAGGAAGCCGATGCCGGAGATGCCCAGCATCCACTTGTGGCTGTCCGCGCTGAGGAAGTGCGCGCGGCTCTTCTTCACGTCCACCGGGATGCAGCCCACGCTCTGGATGCCGTCCACGCACAGGAGCGCGCCGGACCGCTCACACAGTTCGCCCAGCGCATCCAGGTCCGTGCGGTGGCCGGTGGCGAACTGCACCGACGACACCGCCACCAGCCGCGTGCGCGGGGTGAGCACGGACGCCACCGCCGCCGGCGTCACACCACCGACCTGCGCGGGAATCTCGCGGACCTCCACGCCCCGGGCCTTGAGGTGCAGCCAGGGGTAGACATTGGAGGGGTACTCGATGCTCGTGGCGACGGCGACCTCGTCCCCGGGACGCCAGTCCAGTCCTTCCGCCACCAGCCCCAGACCGTGGCTGGTGTTGCGCACGAAGGCCACCTCCTCCGGAGCGGCACCGATGATGCGCGCCGCGAGCCCGCGCACCTTCTCGCTGTGGGCCTCCCACTGCCGTTCGTTGAGGACGCCGTGGTTCACCACGTCGTCCATCCACGCCTTCACCGCGGTGGCGGCGCGCAGGCTGGTGGGCGCGACCCCGGCGTGGTTGAGGTAGAGCTGCTCCTTCAGGACGGGGAACTCGGCGCGGTAGGACTCGAACGAGACGCTCATGGGCGGCGAGTGTAACCACCCGCCTGCTGCCTACGGCACGCTCCGGGGCCCTCGTCGACTACAGGACGACCAGCAGGCCCAGCGACGCCGTGGGGTACACCGTGCGCAGGCCCAGGTTGCTGGAGCCCACCTGGAGCTCGCGCACGTCCGTGAACGTGAAGCCCGGGCCCGCCCGTGCGGACAGGCCCACGCGCCCGGAGCCCGGCCGCCACATCACGCCCAGCGTCGGCTCCAGGAAGGCCGTCGTCGTGTAGTCCTTGCGGTCCGGCATCGCCGCGCCATCCGGACGCGCGACGAACTCCTCCAGGCCCAGCGTCATCCCCACGAACGGGCGCACCGTGCCGTCCGCCAGGAAGGCCAGCGTGTAGCGGCTGTCCACGCCCACGCCGAAGTTGAGCTTCACGTCGCTGCCGCTCACGCCGCTGAAGCGCGCCTTCGCGCCCAGCGACCGGTTCCACCCGCCCGCGCGCCCCAACAGGCCGAAGGCCAGCCGCGAGTCCCGCGACGGCGCCACCTCCGCCCGGATGCCGTACAGCGAGCCGTCCAGCGCGGGCGGCTGCAGCTCCAGCAGGAACGCCCCGCGCCGCTGCTGCTCCTGGCCCGTGGACGAGGACGCCATGTCCTGGGCCATCGCTGGCACCGACAGCAAAGCCGCTCCCACCGCCACCGCCTTCACCCACTGCATCGACCGCTTGGACTCGACTCGCATGGCCCGTCTCCTTCGGTTTAGCCGTACGACTAACTTAGTCACACAACTAACTAAGACCGGCGACGCGGGATGTCAAGCCAACGGGCGGACGTCGCCCTTGCGGGGGTGGGAGCCGGTGCCCTATGGGTCTGGGATGCCATCCCCCCGCCGTGGCAAGACGCCGCCTCCTCCCACCGCTCCGGAGCCTGACGCCCGGGCGCGCCTCATCGCCGCCGGTCAGCGCGTGTTGGGGGAGCGCGGCTATGACGCCGCGACGGTGAAGGAGGTGGCGCGCGAGGCGGGGGTGAACCAGGGGCTGGTGCACTACTACTTCGGCAGCAAGGACGCGCTGCTCCTGGCCGTCACGCAGGAGGCGAGCCGTCAGTACCTGTCGGAGCTGGAGCGGCTGCGTGCGCAGACTCCGGCGGAGGAGCTGGCGCAGACGGCCTTCGCCTGGGGCGAGAAGCTGGCCACGGACGCGCCGGGAACGTGCCGGCTGCGTTACGAGCTGTTCGCGCTGGGCCTGCGCAACCGGGAGCTGACGCCCGCCGTGGCACAGCTCCTGGGCCAGGGCGACGAGGAGATCGCCCGCACCGTGGCGCACGTGCGCACGGGCCACGCCACGGCCCCCACCGCCGAGGACCTGCACTACGCGGTCATCATCAAGGCGTGCGTGGACGGGCTCGCGCTGCACCACCAGCTGGACAAGAGCTTCGACCCGCTGCCCGTGTACGCGCTCCTGCGGCGGATCATGCTCGCGAGCATCGAGCAGCCCACCCCGCCCCGCGCGCCCGCGCGCAAGCCGAAGGCCCAGGGCCGGCGCGCGAAGCCGTCACCGCGCACGCGCAAGTCACCGGGTCCGCGCCGCCGCTGAACCCAGCAGCCGGGGCAGCGCCAGCCCCAGAACAGACATTCAACATTCAGTGGCTTCACCAACCCACCGGGGCGCAGGATGCCCCGCATGGACTTCCAGCCCTCCGCCAGGACGACCGAATACCTGGAGCGCGTGAAGCGCTTCATGTCCCAGCACATCGAGCCGGTGGAGGCCGAGTACCTCCAGGCCCTGCACGCCATGGAGGCCGGCGGCGACTGGCGCCAGTGGAAGGTGCCGCCGGTGATGGTGGAGCTCAAGGCCCGCGCGAAGGCCGAAGGGCTGTGGAACCTCTTCCTCCCGGACGCGAAGCTGGGCGCGGGCCTGAGCACGCTCGAGTACGCGCCGCTCGCGGAACAGATGGGCCGCAGCTTCATGGCGCCGGAGGTCTTCAACTGCAGCGCCCCGGACACCGGCAACATGGAGGTGCTCTGGCGCTACGGCTCCCCGGAGCAGCAGGAGCAGTGGCTGAAGCCGCTGCTCGCGGGCGACATCCGCTCGGTGTTCTGCATGACGGAGCCGGACGCGGCGTCGTCGGACGCCACCAACATGCAGGCCACCGCCGAGGTGGATGGCGACCACGTGGTCCTCAACGGCAAGAAGTGGTGGTCCAGCGGCCTGGGCCACCCCAACGCGAAGGTGGCCATCTTCATGGGCCGCACGTCGCAGGCCGGCGCGGACCGCCACCACCAGCACTCCATGGTCCTGGTGCCCATGGACGCGCCGGGCGTCGAAATCATCCGCATGCTGCCCGTCTACGGCGACCATGACGCCCCGCACGGCCACGGCGAGGTGCACTTCCACGACGTGCGTCTGCCGGTGTCCGCGCTCATCTCCGGGCCGGGCATGGGCTTCGAAATCGCGCAGGGCCGCCTGGGGCCGGGCCGCATCCACCACTGCATGCGCTGCATTGGCGCGGCGGAGCGGGCGCTGGAACTGATGATCGACCGGGGCATGGGCCGCACCGCGTTCGGCAAGCCGCTGCTCAACCTGGGCGGCAACCGCGAGCGCGTGGCGGAGGCGCGAATCGCCATCGACCAGGCCCGCCTGCTCACGCTGTACGCGGCGTGGAAGCTGGATGACGTGGGCGCGATGGGCGCGATGACGGAGATTTCGGCCATCAAGGTCGTGGCGCCCAACGTGCTCCAGCGGGTGGTGGACGACGCCATCCAGGTGCACGGCGGCGCGGGCGTGTCGCGCGACACGCCGCTCGCGGGCTTCTTCGCCCAGGCGCGCAGCCTGCGCATCGCGGACGGTCCGGACGAAGTGCACAAGGGCGTCATCACCCGCATCGAGCTCGCGAAGCGCGGCTTCAGCAAGGGAGGCTGAACATGACGGCTCCGGTCTCCATCCCGCTGGACGAGGGCAAGGCCGTGCGCTCCGGCGAGGCGCTGGACGTGCCCGCGGTGGACGCGTGGTTGAAGGCCCAGGTGCCCTCGCTCCAGGGCACGCCGGAGGTGACGCAGTACACGGGCGGCGCCTCCAACTGGACCTACCGGCTGAAGTACGACAACCGCGACCTCATCCTGCGCAGGCCGCCCTCGGGCACCAAGGCGAAGTCCGCGCACGACATGTCGCGCGAGTACACCGTGCAGCAGGCGCTCAAGCCCGTGTACCCGGTGGTGCCCACCATGGTGGGGCTGTGCCAGGACCCGGGCGTGCTGGGCGCGGAGTTCTACGTGATGGAGCGCATCCCCGGCCTCATCCCTCGCAAGCACCTGCCCAGGGGGCTGGACCTGGACAGGGCCCACACGCGCCAGCTGTGCCTCAACGTGGTGGATCAGCTCATCGCGCTGCACGGCGTGGACGCGCAAGGCGTGGGGCTCCAGTCCCTGGGCAAGGGACCGGGCTATCCGCAGCGCCAGATTTCCGGCTGGTCCGACCGCTACGAGAAGGCACGCACCTGGAACGTGCCCCGGATGAAGCGCACGCGCGAGTGGCTGGCCGCGAACGTGCCCCCGGACATCAAGACGTGTGTCATCCACAACGACTGGCGCTTCGACAACGTGGTGCTCAACCCGGAGGACCCCACGCAGGTCATCGGGGTGCTGGACTGGGAGATGGCCACGCTGGGCGACCCGCTGATGGACCTGGGCAACACGCTGGCCTACTGGGTCCAGGCGGATGACGACGCCTTCCTGCGCATGACACGCCGGCAGCCCACGGACCTGCCCGGCATGCTCACGCGCGAGGAGGTGGTGGCGTACTACCTGGAGCGCACCGGCCTGAAGCCCGCCAACTGGACCTTCTACGAGGTCTACGGCGTGTTCCGGCTCGCGGTCATCGCGCAGCAGATCTACTACCGCTACCACCACAAGCAGACGCGCAACCCGGCGTTCAAGAACTACTGGCTCATCGTCAACTACCTGGGCTACCGCTGCCGGCAGCTCATCAAGAAGGCGGGGGGCTGAAGATGGGCGCGCTCTACCTCATCCGCCACGGCCAGGCGTCCTTCGGCGCGGCGGACTACGACAAGCTGTCGGACGTGGGCGTGCAGCAGGCGCGCGTGTTGGGCGAGGCGCTGCGCTCGCGGCTGCCGAAGGTGGACGCCGTGGTGACGGGCACCATGCTGCGCCACCTGGAGACCGCGGAGTCATGCCTCGTGGGGCTGGGGCAGCGGGTGGGCGTCCAGACGATGGAGGGCTTCAACGAGTTCGACCACGTGGAGATCGTCGAACGGCACACCCCGCGCTACGCCAACCCCGCGGTGATGCAGGAGGAACTGGCCGCCACGAAGGATCCGCGCCGCGCCTTCCAGGAGGTGTTCACCCAGGCCGTGGGGCGCTGGGTCGCGGGCGGACATGACACCGAGTACCGGGAGTCCTGGCCCGCCTTCAAGACGCGCTGCCTCCAGGCACTGGCGACGCTCGTGGCTTCGTTGGGGCCCTCCCGGACGGCGCTGGTGTTCACTTCCGGCGGTCCCATCACGGCCATCAGCCAGGACCTGCTGGGCATCCCGGATGAGCACGCGTTCCGGACGAACTGGACGCTGGCGAACTGTGGAGTCACGAAGGTCATCTACAGCGAGCGGGGCCGGTATCTGTCCACGCTCAACGAGCACGGACACTTCGAGGGCGAACACCGCTCGCTCATCACCTACCGCTGAGGTGGGGGGCTCGCGTAGCGTGGGCCCATGACGCGGTGCCTGCTCAACATCGACCTGGGGGAGCTGCCCGGGGAGGACGAACAGCTCTACGCGCTCGCGCACCTGGCGAACATCGCCTGCGGAGGACACGCGGGGGACGAGGCGTCCATGCGGCGGGCGCTGGAGCTGTGCGAGCGCCATGGCACGCTCGCGGGAGCGCACCCGTCGTACGCGGACCGCGAGGGCTTCGGGCGCAAGGCGCTGGACGTGGCGCCGGAGGTGCTGCGCGCGCAGGTGGCGGAGCAGTGCGGGCAGCTGGCCGCGCTGGCCCGCGAGCGCGGCGTGCCGGTGCGGCATGCGAAGCCTCATGGAGCGCTGTACCACGCGGCCAACAAATCCCCGGAACTGGCGCGCGCGGTGGTGGCCGGCGTGGTGGAGGCCTTGGGGACGAACGTCACGTTCGTGGGGCCCGGTGCCGGAGCGTTGAGGGACGCGGCGCGGGCGGCGGGGCTCGGGTACGCGCGTGAGGGCTTCGCGGACCGGGGCACGCTGCCGGACGGTTCGCTGATTCCGCGCGGACAGCCTGGCGCGGTGCTGACGGACGTGGCACGGGCGCGCGAGAACACCGTGCGGCTGGCCACGGGCGGCACGGTGGACACGCTCTGCGTGCACGGCGACACGCCGGGCGCCGTGGCGCTGGCCCGCGAGGTGCGCGCGATGCTGGACGCACTGGAGCAACCACCCGAGCCCATTGGCGACAGCGCACTGCGGCTGGTGTTACCGGAGGCGGTGGACCGGGGCCTGGCGCGCGAGGCCCTGTGCGCGCTGCCGGGCGTGCGGGACGCGGTCATCACCGAGGCCCACGCGTGCGTGTACTTCGACCCGGCGACACCGCCGGAGTCTCCAGCGCTCGTGCTGACGCGGCTGCGCGTAGCGCCTGTGGCGCCGGTGGAGCATCCGCTCATCCGCATCCGCGTGCGCTACGACGGCGAGGACCTGCCGAAGGTGGCCGAGCACACGGGCCTGACGGTGGATGAAGTGGTCCGGCGTCACACGGCGCGCGAGTACACGGTGCGCTGCGTGGGGTTCCTGCCGGGCTTCGCATACCTGGGGGACGTGGATCCGCGCATCGCATGTCCCCGGCTGCCCGTGCCACGCACGCGGGTGCCGGCGCTCGCGGTGGGCATCGCCGGGGAGCGCACGGGCGTGTATCCGTTCGCGTCGCCGGGAGGCTGGAACCTCGTGGGCACCGCATTGGACTTCACCGCGTTCGACCCCCAGCGCGGCGCGGTGCTGCACCTGGGCGACCGCGTGCGCTTCGAGCGGGTGGATGAATGAAGGCCCTGCACAGGAGACCGGGCGGAGACACATGCCACCCCATGAATGCCGCCAGCGTCGACGCCCGACCACGAGGGCGCCACGCGAGGACGGATGAACACGCCTGCGGCTCCGCCGGGGCCTCGGACCAGAACGGTATACAGCTCACGTCTGACGCGGGCCCGACCGGACCGGGTTCAGCGGCCCGGATGGGGCAGCCGCCGCCCTGGCCCGGGTTCTCCCAGCTGGTCCGACTGTCGGACCAGTTCGCATGGCCTGGCTGGGGCAGGAGCCTCCCTCGCTCGGGTTCGCCCAACTGGTCCGACTGTCGGACCAGTTCGCGTGGCTTGGCCGGGACAGGAGCCTCCCTGGCCCAGGTTCGCCCAACTGGTCCGACTGTCGGACCAGTTCGCATGGCTCGGATGGGGCAGGAGCCTCCCTGGCCCGAGTTCTCCCAGCTGGTCCGACTGTCGGACCAGTTCGCGTGGCCTGGCTGGGACAGGAGTCTCCCTGGCCCAGGTTCGCCCAGCTGGTCCGACTGTCGGACCAGTTCGCATGGCTTGGCTGGGGCAGGAGCCTCCCTGGCCCGAGTTCTCCCAACTGGTCCGACTGTCGGACCAGTTCGCGCGGCGCGCTGCCGCCGGGGAGGCCCCGTCGGGTTCTCGCCTTCTCATCCTGGGGACAGAGTTCATGTCCGAGGGCTCAGCCGTGCGGGGTGATGCGTCATGAGCGCCTGGATGGAGATCGTCGGCCTCGGTGCGCCCGCCACGGTGCAGGACGGGGGTCGACCCGGGGTCATGCACCACGGCGTGCCACCCGGTGGCGCTTGGGTTCCGGAGCTGCTCGTCGCGGCGAACCGCGCGGTGGGCAATGCGCCCGGGGCCTCGGCGATGGAAGCCTTCGGCCGGCTGGAGCTGCGCGCCCGGGGCCGTGACGTGCGCGTGTCCGTGGATGGCGAGGCCCCCAGCCTCCTCGCGGACGGCGCCACACTCACCGTGCCCGCCCCCACCCGGTACGCCGTGCGCTACGTGGCCGTGGACGGCTCGCTCGCGGTCCCTGAAGTCCTCGGCGGACAGGGCACGCTGTGGGTCGCGCGCCTGGGCGGCTGGGAAGGCCGTCCCCTGCGCACCGGCGACCGGCTCCCGCTGGGTCCTCCCGCCACGCCGGCCCCCTCCCCTTCCGAAGCAGACCTGTCACGTCTCACGGAGGCCCTGGACCCGGCCGCTCCGCTGCGCGTGCTCCCGGGCCCGGATGCGTCCCGCTTTGGCGAAGCGGCCGTGGCGCTCCTCCTGGGCAGCACCTTCACCGTGTCGCCCTCCAGTGACCGCGTGGGCCAGCGGCTGGAGGGACCTCCCGTGCCCCATGGCGACGAGGGCGCGGGCACGTCCCGCCCCATGGTACGCGGCGCCATCCAGGTCACCCTCTCCGGCACGCCCATCGTGCTGGGCCCGGACCACCCCACCACCGGGGGCTACCCGCTCATCGCCGCCGTCATCCGTGCGGACTGGGGCCGCCTGGGTGCTCGCCGTCCGGGCGCCCCGGTGCGCTTCCAGGCCGTCTCGCTGGAAGAGGCGCAGCACGCCTGGAAGCACCACCCCGCCCGGCCGCCCGGGACAACTTCGGACCCGGTCCGGCCGATACTGGGGGCATGACTCCTCCGAAGATCGGTC
>NZ_RAWK01000229.1 GCF_003612165.1 Corallococcus aberystwythensis
CCCCCCTCCCCCTCCAAGGGCTTTCACGCCGGAGGGTCCTCCGGTGAGGGACCTCCCGGGACGGGCGCCACGACAGCCGGGGATGCCAGGGAAGCCTCTTCCGCCTTCAGGCGCTCCAGCGTGGTGCGCGCGGCTGCCTGCTCGGCCTCCTTCTTGTTCCGGCCGTTGGCCCGGGCGTACACGGCCTCCCCGATGCACACCTCCACCTCGAACACCTTGGAGTGCTCCGGGCCCGACTCCGCCACCACCCGGTAGCGCGGCGACAGCTTGAGCCGTTCGTGGGACAGCTCCTGGAGGAGCGTCTTGTAGTCCAGGCGGCCGGCGCCGGAGGCCACCTCCTCCACCAGCTCCCCGAAGATGCGGTCCACCAGCGCCAGCGCGGGCTCCAGGCCGCCGCTCAGGTAGACGGCCCCCAGCACCGCCTCCAGCGCGTCCGCGAGCAGCGAGTTCTTGTCGCGCCCGCCGGACTGGGACTCGCCCCGGCCCAGGAGCAGCAGCTCGCCCAGGCGCAGGCTCCGGGCCACGCGGGCCAGCCCCTCCTCGTGGACGATGCGAGCGCGCATCTTGGTGAGCTCGCCCTCGGGGACGCCGGGGCAGCGGTCCATCAGCCGGTGACTCACGGCCAGGTCCACCACGGCGTCGCCCAGGAACTCCAGGCGCTGGTTGTCCTTGAGGTTCTGGTCGCGGTTCTCGTTGACGTACGTCTTGTGCGTCAGCGCTTCCAAGGCCAGGTCGCGCTTGGAGAACTGCACGCCCAGCCGTGTCTCCAGGGCCTGTACCCGCTCCACCAGGGTCATCTTCTCCACGCGGCTCACTCCTGGGGCGCGTCCGGGCCCACGAGGCGCACGGCCTCGGGAGCGACCTTCAACAGGTCCGCCACCATCCGCACCACGCCGGGGAACTCATCCAGTTCGAAGCGGCCCGCCCACACCTTGCCCTGGGTGCCCGCCAGCAGCCCCCGGAAGGTGCGCCCGGCGATGCGCGCGGCGGCGAAGCGGTAGGCCTTGCCCTCCACCTGCAGCTGCGCCAGCAACTCCAGGCTGCTGCGCGGCGGCACCAGCGCCTGCGGACCGAACTTCTCCACCACCTCCACGAAGCGCACCGGCTCCGCGCCGGAGGCCGCCTGTGGCGCGCGGGCCACCGGCTCGCCGAGCAGCGCGGACAGGTAGCCCGTCAGCGCGGCCTTCTCACGGAACTCCGACAGCTCGATGACGTGCCCCGCGGCGGTGGCCAGCTCCTCCCCGCCCCGGATGGCCTGCGCGATGCGGAAGTTGCCCTGCCGGTCCGACACCAGCTTCACCGCGAGCTGGCCCTCCTGCACGTTCGTGGACAGCTCCAGGGACTGCGGATCCACGTCCGCGGGCAGGCCCAACAGCTGCAGTTCCTCCGAGCGGCGCTGCAGGTGGAAGACGTGGTCGCTGAAGGTGTCCAGCAAGAGCGCCTGCATCTCCTCCGCCGCGTCGATGGCGGACAGCAGGATGGGCGTCATGCCCACCACCGCCGGCGGCGCGATGGGGATGAGCCGGTCACCCATCACCTGGAAGGTGATGTCGGTGATGAAGTCCTTGGTGATGGGGTTCACCAGGGACGCGGCCTCCAGGTCCAGCACCACTTCGACGCCGGACGGCTCCTCACGGACCTGGAGCCCCAGCTCACGCAGCCGAGCGGTATCCATCAGGCCCCTTTGAAGGTCTCGCGGGCGATGATGGTGCGCTGGATCTCGCTCGTGCCTTCGCCAATCTCACAGAGCTTGGCGTCACGCAGGTAGCGCTCCACCGGGAACTCGCGCGTGTAGCCGTAGCCGCCGTGGATCTGCACGGCCTTGTTGCACCCGCGCATGGCCGCCTCCGACGCGAAGAGCTTCGCCATGGAGGCCTCCTCCGAGTACGGCTGCCCCGCGTCCGCGAGCCGCGCCGCGCGGTGCACCAGCAGGCGCGCCGCCTCCAGCTCCGTCTTCATGTCCGCCATCATCCAGCGCAGGCCCTGGAACTCGCCAATGGGCTGGCCGAACGCGGTGCGGTCCTTGGAGTACGCCACCGACTCCTCCAGCGCCCCGCGAAGCAGGCCCACCGACAGCGCGCCGATGGTGATGCGGCCCTTGTCGAGGATCTTCAGCGTGTCGATGAAGCCCCGGTCGACCTCGCCCACGATGGCGTCGTCACCGACCTCCACGTTCTCCAGGATGAGCTCGGCGGTGTCCGACGAGCGCATGCCCAGCTTCCCGTGAATGGAGCGCTGACTGAAGCCGGGGAGGCCCTTCTCCAGCACGAAGGCGGTGATGCCCTTCTGGCGCTTCTCCGGCGACGTGAGCGCCAGCACCACGAACACGTCACCCACCGTGCCCTGGGTGATGAACATCTTCGCGCCGTTGAGCACCCACTTGCCGCCCTTCTTCACGGCGGTGGTGCGCATGCCGGACGCGTCCGAACCGGATCCCGGCTCGGTGAGGCCCCACGCGCCCAGCCACTCACCGGAGGCGAGCTTGGGCAGGTAGCGCTGGTGCTGCGCCTTGTTGCCGAAGACGCGCACGTGGCTCGTCCCCAGGCCGTTGTGGCTGGCCACCGTGAGCGCGAGCGACCCGTCGTAGCGGGCGATCTCCTCCACGGCCACCGCCACGGCGAGCGAGTCCATGGCCGCTCCGCCGTACTCCTCGGAGACGAGCATGCCCAGCACGCCCAGCTGGCCCAGCTCCTTCACGACCTCCATGGGGAACTTCTCGTCCTTGTCCCATTCCCGCGCGTACGGCTTCACGCGGCGTTCGCAGAATTCACGGAGGGAGGCCTGGAGGGCGCGGTGGCTTTCAGGAAGTTCGAAGTCCATGGTCGGGTGCGGAATCTAGCGTGGATGACTGGTGGGGGAACTTCAGACGGGGTGGACGCCGTGCTTCTTTTCCGCACGGGGCTGGAACCGGTCCGCATAAAGCGAATAACGCTGCAGCAATTCCCCGCGCAGTGAATCGCCGGGCACCACCGCGTCGATGATGAGCTCGCTGGCCAGCTTGAAGATGTCCACGTCCTGCTTGTACTCGTCGCGCAGCTTCTGGACGAAGGCTGGCCGCTCGGCCTCCGGCAGCTCTTGGATCTTGTTGAAGTAGACGGCGTTCACCGCCGCCTCCGGCCCCATCACGGCGATCATCGCCTGGGGCAGCGCCAGCGTGGCCTCCGGGGCGAATCCAGGGCCGCTCATGGCGTAGAGGCCGGCGCCATACGCCTTGCGCACCACCACGCAGATGCGCGGCACGCTGGCCTCCGACACCGCGGAGATCATCTTCGCGCCCGCGCGGATGATGCCCGCGCGCTCCACCTTGGTGCCGATCATGAAGCCCGGCACGTCCGACAGGTACAGCAGCGGGATGTTGAACGCGTCACACAGCCAGATGAACCGGGCCGCCTTGTCCGCGCTGTCCACGAAGAGCACGCCGCCCTTGTACTTGGGCTGGTTCGCGACGATGCCCACCGGACGGCCGCCAATGCGCGCCAGGCCGGTGATCAGCTCCTGGGCGAAGAGCTTCTTCACCTCGAACCAGCTGCCCTCGTCGATGAGCTCCGTGATGAGGGCGTGCATGTCGAACGGCTTGTTCTGATCCGGCGGGACGATCTCATCCACGCGCTTGCCGCTGTGCTTGGGCGCCTTCAACTCCACCTGCGGCGGGGCCTTGGAGAAGTTCTCCGGGAAGAAGGACAGGTACCGCTTCGCGGCGGCGATGGCCTCCTGCTCCGTCTTCACCAGCACGTCGCCCACGCCAGACACGGAGCAGTGCATCTTCGCGCCGCCCATCTCCTCCAGCGTGACCTTCTCCCCGATGACCATCTCCGCCATGCGGGGGCTGCCCAGGTACATGGAGGCGTTGCCCTCCACCATGATGACCAGGTCGCAGAACGCGGGGATGTACGCGCCGCCCGCGGCGGACGGGCCGAAGAGCAGGCAGATCTGCGGGACGAAGCCCGACAGGTGGACCTCGTTGTAGAAGATGCGGCCCGCGCCCCGGCGGCCGGGGAACATCTCCACCTGGTCCGTGATGCGCGCGCCCGCGCTGTCCACCAGGTACATGAGGGGGCAGCGCTGCGCCCTCGCCGTCTCCTGGATGCGGAGGATCTTCTCCACCGTGCGCGCGCCCCAGCTGCCCGCCTTCACCGTGGAGTCGTTGGCCATGATGGCCACCGCGCGGCCGTCGATGCGCGCCATGCCGGTGATGACGCCGTCGGAGGGCAGCTCCGCGTCCAGGTTGTTGGCGAGCTTTCCGTCCTCCACGAAGGAGTCCGCATCCACGAGCAGGCGGATGCGCTCGCGCGCGAAGAGCTTGCCCGTCTCCGCGTTCTTCGCGTGGTACTTGGGCGCGCCGCCCTTCTCCACCTGGGCGACCTTCTCGAGCAGTTTCTGATCTGAGGACATGGCCGCCGTCCCATACCAAGAAACCCCTGGCCTGGCTGCCTTCTTGCCAGCCGAACCACCAGCCGTGCCGTCCAACGGACGACGCATGGGCCTCCGCCGCGACGCGCCGGGGGATGGCGCCTGGGGCTTCCCTGCCTACCTTGATGTCGCACGGGGGGTGTGCACCCAGGCGGGCCACACTCGCCCCGTCAATGGCATCCGGCCCAGGAGGGACCCATGTTCAGAGCGAAGAAGGCGACGTGGCAGGCGAAGGCTTTGGCCAAGAGCAAGCTGTACCGTCAGTTCCTGGCGCACCAGCTGCTCGACCAGCTCCCCGAGTACGCGGACAAGGCGGGCAAGGTCGCCCGCAAGTCGTGGGACAACTTCGAGCCGGACGACGCGCTGCGGTATGTGGGATTGACGACGTACAAGCCGGCGCGCTCGGGCATGGGCGGCCTGGGGGCGTTCCTGCTGGGCGCCGCCGCGGGCAGCATCGTGGCCCTGCTGATGGCCCCGAGCCGCGGCACGGAGCTGCGCACCACCGTCAAGGACAAGGCGATGGGCTACATCAACAAGCAGGGCGTGAACATCGGCGGGGAGAAGACCGCGAGCGCCTGAAGTTGATGTGAGTGACGCAAGCAGGGGCAGCACGGTCCGCGGGCAACCGCGGGCCTGCCGCCCCTGTCGCTTTCGAAGGGCCTAGCGGCCTTTATAGACAGGGGGACGCTTCTCCGCGAAGGCGCGGAGCCCTTCCAGCCGGTCCTCCGTCTTGAGCACCTCTTCGTACTTCTTGAGCTCCAGCGCCAGCGCGTCGTCCAGCTCCAGGCCGGTGCCCTCGTCGATGGCGTGCTTCGCGGTGGCCACGGCCACGGGGGCGTTCTCCACGACGGCCTCCGCGAGCTGGAAGGCGACCTCCAGCAGGTGCCCTTCCGGGGCCAGCCGGTTCACCAGGCCGATGCTGAAGGCCTCCGCCGCGTTCACGCGCCGGGCGGTGAGGATGAGGTCCTTGGCGCGCCCGGGGCCAATGAGCCGGGAGAGCCGCTGGGTGCCGCCGCCGCCGGGGATGATGCCCAGCTTCACCTCCGTGAGGCCCATCTCCGTGGCGGGCGAGGCCACGCGCAGGTCGCACGCCAGGGCCAGCTCCGTGCCACCGCCGAAGGCCGCGCCGTTGATGGCGGCGATGAAGACGCAGTCGCTCTTCTCGATGGCGCGCAGGGTGACGCGCAGGCCGTTGAGGAAGGAGCGGACCTCGTCCTCCGACATGGTGGTGCGTTCCTTGAGGTCGGCGCCCGCGCAGAAGGCCTTGTCCCCCGCGCCGGTGAGGATGACGGCGCGCACGGCCCGGCCGGAGGACACGCGGGCCACCAGCGCGTCCAGCTCCTGGTGCATCGCGCGGCTGATGGCGTTGCGGCGGCTCTCCCCGTCGATGGTCCAGATCTCGATGGCCCCGCGCGCGTCGACCTTGAACTCCGGCATCTTCGCTCCCCGTGACGGACCGCCCCGGGCGGCCCGCGTGAATGGCGCGCAGCCTGAAACCTGTTCCCCAGTCTGGCAAGCCGTAAACGGATAGGATTTCGCCCATGCCTTCGTGCTCAACAACGAACCGCCGGTGGCGGTGGCTGCCGGGACTGCTCACCGTCTCCACCCTGCTTCTGCTCGCCCTTCCGCTCGTGGCCCTGGCGCGCGGCGGCGGCGGCGAGCACTACACGTCCAGCCGCGACCGCGGTGGAGGCGGCGGTGGCGGTGACGGCCTGCCCCTCTGGCTGCTCTTCGACCTCATCCGGATCCTCTTCCTGTACCCGAAGGTGACCATTCCGCTGCTCATCATCGGCGGTGGGCTCTACTGGCTCTACAAGCGCAACCTGCACCCGGACGCCACCACCCGGCGCGCGTTGGATCAGCGCGAGGCGGAGGTGCGCACGGAGGTGTCCGGCCGTGACGTGCAGGGCTGGGTGAACGCGCTGAAGCTCAAGGACCCGTCCTTCGAATTGGAGCCCACGCTGGAGAAGGTGCGCTGGCTCTTCATCGAGCTGCAGAAGTCATGGTTCCGGCGGGACATGACGCCGGTGCGCCCCTTCCTGTCGGACGCGACGTGGCAGCGCTTCAACGTGCAGCTGGGGCTGATGCAGGCGCAGGGCGTGCGCGACGCGCTCGCGGACATGAAGGTGCTGGACGTGCAGCTCATCGGCCTGCACCAGACCCAGTGGTACGACAGCATCCACGTGCGCGTGCGCGCCAGCATCCGCGACACGGACGTGCCCGCGAACCAGACGGACGCGCAGGCCATGGCCGCCGCCAGCAAGGTGGCCCCGGAGGTGTTCACGGAGGTGTGGACCTTCGTGCGCAAGCCCGGCGCGCAGACGCGCATCGGCGAGGACCTGTTCCAGGGCAAGTGCCCCAACTGCGGCGCGCCCTACAAGGGCGGCGCGTCCAACACCTGCGAGTTCTGCAACGCGGTGGTGAACTCCGGCAACTACGACTGGACGCTCTCTGAAATCACCCAGGGCGTGGAGCACGTGCGCCACCACAAGCAGGTGGACGGGCTGATGCAGGCGCGCGAGGTGGACCCCGCGCTCAACCTGGAGATGCTGGAGGACCGCGCGTCGCTCTTGTTCTGGAAGTGGATCGACGCGCAGAGCCGCAACGAGACGCAGCGCCTGTCCAAGGTCGCCAACGCGGACGCGCTCACGAAGCTGGACGCGGAGCTGGGCCAGCTGGCGAAGCAGGGCCGGCGGCGCGTCTTCCTGGAGTGCGCGGTGGGCGCGGTGGACGTGCGCGCGCTGGAGGTGCACCCGGAGTCCTTCGACGAGGCGCAGGTGGAGATCCGCTGGAGCGCCCGCATGGGCATTGGCCCCGCGAACGAGAAGCCGCCGAGCCTGCCCACGGTGCCCCAGCGCTGGGTCTTCACGCTGCTGCGACGCCACGGCGCGAAGACGAACACGGACACCGGTATGTCCACGGACCGCTGCCCGCAGTGCAACGCGCCCACCACCAACAGCGCGGCCAACACCTGCGAGTTCTGCGGCACGGTGCTGGGCAACGGCGAGCGCGACTGGGTGCTCGCGTCCGCCCTCCCCTTCGAGTCCTGGAACGTGCACCACGCGCAGCAGACGTCCCGGAACGCGGCCCGCTACCAGGAGGCACGCCGGGCCGAGCGCGGCACCGTCCCGCCCCCGCCCATGGACACCGGCGGCCATGGGGATGGAGACCGGGTGGTCACGGACGTGAAGGAGCGCGAACGGCTGCTCTACATGATGGCGTCCATCGCCGCCGCCGACGGTGAGGTCTCCTCCGCCGAGCGCCGCCTGCTCAAGCTGTGCGCGGAGCGCTGGAGCGTGTCGTGGCCCAACGTGGAGATGGCCCTCAACGCGGGGCCCCAGCTCTTCGAGCGCCTGGTGCCGCGCGGCAGCCCGGAGGCGGAGGTGTTCCTGCGCCACATCGTGGAGATGGCCCTGGTGGACGGCCGCATCGACCGCAAGGAGCGGCGCATGCTGCAGATCGCCGCCCAGCACCTGGGCCTGGAGGAGCGGCTTCCGGCGCTGATCGGGGACCACTGATTCGGGGTCCCCGTCAGGGGCTGCTCAGGTCTGCGCGCGGCGGGAGGCCTTCTTGTCCCGCTCGCCGAGCGCGGCCTGGAGGTACTTGCCCGCGAGCTTCCGGCCGATGAGCTCCTGGGCGATCTCCCCGGCCTCGACCAGCTTGTCCAGGTCGATGCCGGTGTCCACGCCCATGCCGTGCAGCATGAACACCGCGTCCTCGGAGGCCAGGTTGCCCGCGGCGCCCGGCGCGTAGGGGCAGCCACCCAGGCCGCCGATGCTCGCGTCGAACGTGGTGACGCCCGCGGACAGGCCCACGAGCGCGTTGGCCAGCGCGGTGCCTCGCGTGTCGTGCAGGTGCAGCGCCAGCGTGTCCACCGGCATGTGCTGGAGCAGCGCGGAGAGGATTTCCTCGGTCTGCCGGGGCGTGCCCACGCCAATCGTGTCGCCCAGGCTCAGCTGGTAGATGCCCGCGTCCACCAGCTGCCGGCAGATGTCCACCACGCGCTCCACCGGGACGTGGCCCTCGTAGGGGCAGCCCCACACGGTGGACAGGTAGCCCCGCACGCGCATGCCGGCCTTGCGGGCGGCGGCGGTGACTTCCTTCGCGCCGGCCAGGGCCTCCGCGATGGTCTTGTTGATGTTCTTCTTGGAGTGGGCCTCCGACGCGGAGATGAACACCGCGGCCTCCTCCAGGCCCGCCGCCTGCGCGCGCTCCAGGCCCTTCAAGTTGGGCACCAGCGCGGAGAAGACGACCCCCGGGCGGCGGCCCACCAGCTTGAACAGCTCCTCCGCGTCCGCGAGCTGGGGGATCCACTTGGGTGACACGAACGACGTCACCTCGATGCGCTTCTCCCCCGCGGCGACCAGGGCGTTGATCAGCCTCGCCTTGTCGCGGGTGGGCAGCGTGCGGAGTTCGTTCTGAAGGCCGTCGCGGGGGCCGACCTCGTACACGTCGACCCGGCGGGGCAGTTGCCCCAGCAGGCCGACCCGCGTTCGCGATGTCTCTTTCGGATCCACTGGAGGTGTCCCGGGCCGGTCAACCGCGTCCGGCTCCCACGATGAGGTCGGTCGATTCGGGTGTCATCGGCCCGGAATCCAGGCCGCCGTGCACCCACTCCACCGAAAAGCCCGTGCTTTCCAACAGCCGTTTCAGTTCCGCAAGAGGATAGTAACGAAGCGTGTACGCCGCTCGCAGGACACGACCGTCCGGCAAGGTGAGCTGACGCTGCCCGGCATCGCGGCCACGCGTCGCGTCGAAGCGGCTCTCCTCCTCCAGGAGACTCCCATCCGGTAACCGCTCGCGGAACGACGCGCCCGGACTTCCGGCCAGCCGCTCGTAGGGAACCGTCTGGAACACCAACCGTCCGCCGGGCCGCAGCGCCCGCGCCACCTCGCGCAAGACCTGGACGTGCTCCGTGTCGGAGAAGGCGAAGAGTGTCGAATACCAGGCGTAGGCGCCCCCCAGGGACGCGTCCTGGAAGGGCAGCGCCCGCAGGTCGCCCCGCACCACGGGGAAGCCGGGGCGGCGCAGGCGCAGGGACAGCGGATCCAGCTCCAGGCCCACCACCCGCCCGGCGAGCGCGCCCTCCGTGTTGAGCCGCGCCGCGTGCCGGCCATGGCCGCAGCCCAGGTCCACCACCGGCCCCTCCACGTCCGCGAACGCCCGGGACAGGTACTCGACTTCCCGGCCCGTCACCGCCTCGGAGAGGTACGGCAGCGTGCTGCGCAGGTACAGCTCTCCGAAGAAGTCGTCGCCCACGGCCGTGCGCGCCCTGGCCAGCGTCAGCGCTTCAGGGCGGGCAGCTTCTCACGCAGGCGGCGCGCGGCTTCATCCAGCACGCCGTCCGACTTGCAGAAGGCGAAGCGCGCGAAGCGCTGCCCCAGGTGCCGGTGCTCCGGGCCGTAGAAGACGCTGGGCGGGATGCCCGCCACGCCCACCTCCGTCACCAGGTGCCGGCAGAAGGCCACGTCGTCCGCGAAGCCGTAGCCGGTGACGTCCGCGAGGATGAAGTAGCTGCCCTCCGGCGAGAACGCCTGGAGCCCCGCCGCGCGCAGGCCCGCGAGCAGCCGCTCCCGCTTGGCGGTGTAGAGCGCCGTCAGCTCCTGGAAGTAGCTGTCCGGCAGCCGCATCGCCACGGCCATGGCGGCCTGGAACGGCGACGCGGTGGCGAAGGTGACGAACTGGTGCGCGCGCTGCACCGCGTCCCGCAGCGGCGGCGGCGCGATGATCCAGCCGATCTTCCACCCCGTGAGGCTGAAGGACTTGCCCGCGCTGCTCACCGTCACCGTGCGGTCCGCGAGCACCGGCACCGTGGCGGCGCGGAGGTGCTTCGCGGGGGCGAAGACGATGTGCTCGTAGACCTCATCCGCCAGCACCTTCACGTCGTGCTCGGCGCAGAGGTTGCCCAGGAACTCCAGCTCCTCGCGCGTGAAGACCTTGCCCGTGGGGTTGTGCGGCGAGTTGAGGATCAGCAGCCGCGTGCGCGGGCTGAACGCGGCGCGGACTTCGTCCCGGTCGAACCACCACGTCGTGTGCTCCGCGTCCGGCGGGCGCAGCGGCACATAGCGCGGCGTGGCGCCCACGAAGGCGATGTTGGCGTCGTACGAGTCGTAGAACGGCTCGAAGGCCACCACCTCGTCGCCCGGGTCCACCAGCCCCAGGATGACGTCGAGGATGGCCTCCGTCGCGCCGCTCGTGACGGTGACCATGGTGTCCGGATCCACGGCGTGGTTGTAGAAGCGCTGCGCGTGCTCGGCGATCGCGACACGCAGGTCACGGGCACCCACGCCCGGGGCGTACTGGTTGACGCCGCCCTGGATGGCCTTCCACGCGGCCTCCTTGATGGCGTCCGGCCCGTCGAAGTCCGGGAAGCCCTGCCCCAGGTTCACGGCCTGGTGCTTCAGGGCCAGCGCGCTGAACTCGGAGAAGACGGTGGTGCCGAAGCGGGAGACGCGCTGCGCGAGCACGGGCCGGGGGGACATGGGTCAGGCCTCTAAAAGGCCAGCGCACGTCCTCCCGGAAACCCCGGGGCGACCGGCTGGCGGTTCAGGGCCGGACGATAGCGTCCACGGGCACGGAACGCGCGCCCTGTTCCACCGCGCGCTGCCGGGCGGCCCGGGACAGCGCCAGCGCCAGCCCCGTCACCACCATCACCAGGGGCACCGCGCACACCAGGTCGATGGCGTAGTGGAACCGCCCCGCCAGCGTCGCGAAGATGAGCCCCATGCCCGGGAAGAGCATCACCCAGAAGAACCGCCGGGCGAACCGGAACGCGTAGAAGAGCACCACCAGCATCACCCCGGTGTGCCCGGACGGGAAGCAGTCCCGGGTGTACGCCGGCGTGCGCATCATCGACTCCAGGAGCGGCGTGAGGATCCACCCCTGGGTGGCCGGCCCGTCAAAAGCGCCGATGAGGAAGTAGCGAGGCCCCACCGCGGGCACCAGCGAGTACGCCGCGTAGTTGAAGGCCAGGAGCAGCCCCAGCCCCAGCAGGTACTCATCGAAGCCCGGCGTGGCCCCCCTGCCCCGGGCATACAGGTAGACGCCCAGCAGCAGCGGCCAGATGAAGTGGCCGTAGTAGCAGAGCATCAGGACGTCGTTGGCCCAGGGCGGCACCACGTGCGACAGCGCCACCGCGGTCTGGAAGCCGAACAGCTTCTGATCCACCGCGACGAGCTGGGCGTCCTTCAGCAGCGGGTTCACCCAATCCACGATGGGGCCCAGCCACCCGTGCGCCAGCGCGGACACCGGCAGCAGCCAGAAGTCCCCCACGACGGCGAGCAGCGGCTGGCGCGGGAAGCGGGCCTCCAGCATGCGCACGGCCGGCAGGCCCAGTGCGAAGAACCCGAACAGGAGCGCGTTGCGCCCCGAGTGCGGCGCCCACCAGGCCGGGCCCAGGCACATCAGGCCGGCCACCGTGCAGGCCGCCATCAGGACCAGGTCCACCTGCCGGAAGCGCACGAGCGCTTCGTCCGACGACGCCACGGCGGGCCGCACACGGCCTTCGCTGAATGACCAGATGCTCATCACGCCGATTTGCGCTCCCCCGGCGACTCGACCGGCAGCTCGCCGGCCCCCCCGAGATTGAGGCTCCGCACCACCGCGCCCGCCTCCGGCGCCACCGCGGACCGCCGCCCCTTCCACCGCTCCAACAGCGCCAGCATGGCCGGAAAGAACACCGTCGTTCCCAGGAAGGTGCTCACGACCCCTAGTAGGGCAATCTGTCCGATGCTGCGCAAGCCCTGGTGGTTCGCCACGAGGAGCGCTCCGTAGCCCGCCGCGTTGGACAGGGTGGCCACCACCGCCGCGAAGCCGGTGTTGCGCACGACCCGGCCCAGCGACCCGGGGCCCTCCTCCTCGTACCGGTGGAACAGGTGCACCGAGTTGTCCACCGCGATGGCCAGCAGGTTGGGCAGCACCACCGCGTTGATGAAGTTGAGCTGGACGTCGAAGAGGTACATGCCGCCCGCCAGGCACGTCATGCCCAGGAACAGCGGGCCCGCCACCAGCAGCGCGCGCTTGAAGCTGCGCAGGCTGGCCAGGATGACCAGGAACACCACCGTGGCCGCGGACCAGAGGATGAACGGCCCGTCCCCGCGCACCAGCGAGAAGATGCGCGCGGCGATGCGGTTGCTGTCCAGCACCGCCAGGTCGATGCCCTTCGCCCTCGCGCCGACCACCACCTCATCCAGCTGCGTGGCCCAGCGGTTCAGGTCCTGCGTGTCGTAGTTGGACACCGACGGGAACAGCAGGAGGAACATCCCCTTGCCGTCCAGCGCCTCGAAGCGGCGGCGCGCCTCCACCGGCAGCTGCTCCAGCCCGTAGGGCTTCGCGTCCACCATCGCGCGCAGGTCCTTCACGCGCGAGTCCTCCTGGGCGGACTTCGGCAGCCCGTCCAGCAGCGTCCGGATGCGGCCCATCTCCGCCGCGTGGCCCGCCACGTCGGAAGGCACCAGGTCGCTCAGCGACGCGGTGCGCAGGAACACGGAGTTGGCGCCGTTGTTCGCCTTCACCTGGGCGATGACGGCCTCCACCTCGCGGACCTGCTCCAGCGTGTCCACGGAGAGGATGGCGGGGTTGAGCGGCGCGCCGATCTGCGCCGTGATGTGGTCATCCAGCCGCGACGCCGGGGAGTCGCCCTTCAGGTTGCGCAGGTTGGTCTCGAAGCCCAGCCGGGGCGCGATGCCCACCGAGTACGCCGCGAAGCCCACCACCGACAGCGCCACCGCGACGATGATGCCCGTGGGCCAGCGCCGCCACTCCTTCGCCGGAGCCGGGGCGGAGGCCTGCTCCACGGCGGGCGCGGAGGCCGGGGTACCGGGCCCCGCGTCGCGGCGGTACGGGCGGATGCGCTCCGCGATGGCGAGCAGCGACGGGCCCAGCGCGTACGCGGACAGCACCGCCATCAGCACGCCGATGCCCGCGAGCAGGCCGAACTGCTGGAACGCGTGGAACTGCGCCAGCACCAGCACGAAGAACGCCGCCGCGTTGGTGAAGGCGGACGTGAGCGCCCCGCTGAAGGTGCCGCGCACCGCCGCCGTCAGCGCCTCCTTCACGCCCAGCCGCTCGCGCTCCTCCCAGTAGCGCATGGCCAGGTGGACGCCGTACTCGATGCCCAGGCCGATGAGGATGGCGACGAGGAAGCCCGTCACGATGTTGAGGTGGCCGATGGCGCCCTGCGCGAACGCGAACGTCAGCACCAACCCCACCACCACCGGCACGCCCACCACCGCCAGCGCGGAGATGCGCCGGGTGGCCAGCAGGATGAGGCCGATGGCAATGAGCGCGGACAGCATGCCCGCGTTGGACAGGTCGCGGCGCATCACCGCGTCCTCTTCAATGCGGTTCTGGAAGTTGCCCGTCGCCTCCAGCGTCACGCCCGGGTACTTCTGCGCCGCGAGCGTGCGGCCGGTGTCGAACACCGAGGCCACGAAGTTCCGCGCGAACTCCAGGTCCCCCGCCGTCCCCGACGGCTTGATCATCAGGTAGACCTCGGTGCCCTCCTTGTTCGCCAGCGTCTCCGGCAGCGCCGTGGTGTCCGGGGTGTGCTTCTTCGCGATGGCCTCGAAGGTGGGCGGCGCCTCTTCCGTGCCCAGGTCCACGAAGAGGGGGCTGGCGCGCTCCTTCTCGTAGCGGACGCGGGCCTCCAGGTCCTGCCTCAGGGAGGCGACCTCCGCCGTGGGCAAGAGCAGCAGGCCGTGGCGGCGGAAGAAGGCCACGTCATAGTGGTGCTCGACGTAGCGGACCGTCGGCAGGGCCTCCAGGCGCTTCTGGAACTCCGTGGCGTAGGCCTTGAGGGCTTCCGGGGCAGCGCCCTTCGCCATGATGACGAGGTACCCGTCCCCACCCGCCTTCTCTGACACGCGTGTCAGGTCCCGGACCTCCGGGGCACCCTCCGGGAGGAGCTCCACGAAGGAGCCGCGGAACTCCAGACGCGAGGCGAAGACGCCCGCGGCGGCTGTCACCAGGGCGACAGCGAGCAGCACCTGCCAGGGCCGCGACATCGCTGCCTGGATGAAGCCGTCGAACCACCGCTGTCGTCGTGCTTGGGACACCGTCTGCTCCTCTGATGCTGGCCGGCGAAGCAATAACCCGGCCACGATTCAGGCCCCCGGAACAGACGGCCCCTCCCCACCCATTCCCCATGTGAACCTGTGTGTGCCCTGAGTGATGGAGCATCCAGTGGCGAACAGAGGTCCGGTGGCGCGGCGTGCCACCAATGCGGCATGGCTGTCAAGGCGCGCCCTGACACGGATGCCCCACACAAGGTGCGATGGAACCGTCCCCGCCTTGACAGTGCGGATTTCCCTCTTTATTGACCCCCTCGCGTCGTCGTCCCCCTGGGTGTTCACGCGGCCGGGCAATCCGATCCTGGAACGCGCCCTGCACATGGAAAGCGGCTCGGATCACACCCCCCGACGCGTAAGAAAGACCACCATGAGCGACGTGTTCGATAAGTGCCGTACCTGGAAGGACTACCGCATCGCCAAGGCCACGGGTTTGTACCCGTACTTCCGGGCCATCGAGGCATCGCACGGCGCCACGGAGGTGGAGATCGAGGGTCGCCGGGTCATCATGGTGGGTTCGAACAACTACCTGGGCCTGTCCGCGGATCCGCGCGTGAAGGAAGCGGCCATCAAGGCGACGGAGAAGTTCGGCACCACGTGCTCCGGTTCGCGCCTGCTCAACGGCACGCTCGCGCTGCACGAGGAGCTGGAGGCGCGGCTGGCGAAGTTCCTCAACCGCGAGTCGGCCATCGTCATCTCCACCGGCTTCCAGACGAACCTGGCGCTGGCGTCCATCCTGGGCCGTCACGACATCGTGTTCAGCGACCGCGCGAACCACGCGTCGCTGGTGGACGGCGTGCGCCTGTCGTTCGCGACGGAGCGCAAGTTCCGCCACAACGACATGGAGCACCTGGAGCAGCTGCTGGCCGCGGCGGAGCCGGGCGCCGGGAAGATCATCGTCACGGACGGCGTGTTCTCCATGGAGGGCGACGTCTGCAACCTGCCCCGCATCGTGGAGCTGTCCAAGCAGTACAACGCCCGCGTGATGACGGATGACGCCCACGCCATGGGCGTGCTGGGCGAGCTGGGCCGGGGCACCTCTGAGTACTTCGGCCTGGAGAAGGACGTGGACCTGGTGATGGGCACGTTCTCCAAGAGCTTCGCGTCGCTGGGCGGCGTGCTCGCGGGTCCGTTCGACGTCATCAACTACATCCGCCACAAGGCCCGCTCGGTCATCTTCTCCGCGTCCATGACGCCCGCGTCCATCGCGGCGGCGCTCAAGGCGACGGAGATCATCGAGGCGGAGCCGCAGCGCCGCGCGCGCCTCTTGGACATCGCGGAGAAGATGCACAACGGCTTCCGCGCCATGGGCTTCGACACGGGCGTGTCGGTGACGCCGGTGGTGCCCGTGCACATTGGCGACCAGGTGAAGTGCTTCCGCTTCTGGCGCGCGCTGCACGAGGCGGGCGTGTTCGCCAACCCCGTGATTCCCCCGGCGGTGGAGGCGGGCCACGCGCTCATCCGCACCAGCTACATGGCGACGCACACGGACGCGCAGCTGGATCAGGTGCTGGACACCTTCGAGAAGATCGGCCGCAAGCTCAACGTCATCCCGGAGACGCGCCCCACGGTGTACGAGCCGGTGAAGATCGCCCGGCCGGGCAGCGCGGTGCGCAGCAACAAGGCGAGCGAGACGTGGGCGGCGGGCAGCGCGGGCCTGCTCGCGGACAAGGGCTTCTCCCTGGATCAGCTGTCGCGGATGTCGTCGCGGGAGATGGCCGGGAAGTTCTTCGACGCGGTGGAGCAGCTCACCTGGCGCGCGGCGAACCTGCAGCCGGAGGACCTGCGGCGGCTGGGCGGCGCGCCCAAGAAGCTGTGGGACAAGCGCAGCGAGCTGGGCGGCGTGCTCCTGGAGAAGGGCGCGCAGCTCTTCATGCGCAACGGCAGCGAGGGTTCCGAAGGCGGCAACCCGGCCGAAAGGAACTGAGCCTCCCTCATGGCCCACCCCGCCAAGAACGAAGACGCGTCTTCTTCCCCCTCC
>NZ_RAWK01000022.1 GCF_003612165.1 Corallococcus aberystwythensis
CCGCCCTCCTCGCTAATGCTTCGCCCATCCAACCAGATGGGTCTGACATGGACGCGAGCGGCCACCCTGCTGAGCCGGCGCGCCCCCGGGCCGGAAGGGGCGCGAACTGGTCCGACAGTCGGACCAGTTGGGCGGCGTCGCTTCCGGCAGGGGGCTCCGTCCCTGGCCCCGCCCTGGCCTCCACTCAAGCATCCCGTCGCGGCCCACCACTGGGCTCCGCACGGCGCGTGGCCCCGCGCAGGACTTCGGGCCGCGCGGTTCGTCAACGAACTGCTTGCGGCCTCCTTCGCTCAGCGGAACACGACGGTCTTGTGGCCGTTGAGCAGGATTCGGTGCTGCACGAACCACGTCACCGCACGGCCCAGCACCACGCTCTCCACGTCGCGTCCCATCGCCGTCAGGGCCTCGGGCGACAGCGTGTGGTCCACACGCTCCACGTCCTGTTCAATGATGGGCCCCTCGTCCAGGTCGCCTGTGACGAAGTGGGCCGTCGCGCCAATCAACTTCACGCCCCGGTCGTAGGCCTGCTGGTACGGCCGCGCCCCCTTGAAGCTGGGCAGGAACGAGTGGTGGATGTTGATGAGCCGTCCGCGCAGCGCATCGCACGTGTCCGCGGAGAGGATCTGCATGTACCGGGCGAGCACCACCAGGTCCACGCGTTGCTCGCGCACCAACTCCAGCAGGCGCGCCTCCTGTCGCGACTTGTTCTCCGCCGTCACCGGCAGATGGTGGAACGGAATGTCGTGGGACGCGGCCAGTTGGTAGAAGTCCCGGTGATTCGACACGATGGCCGGGATCTCCACCGGCAGGATGCCGCTGCGGTAGCGATACAGCAGGTCATTCAGGCAGTGGCCGATCTTCGAAACCATCAGCAGCACCCGCGGCTTCTCCGCCGCGTCGTGCATGTGCCACTCCATGGAGAAGCGCCGCGCCAGCACCCCGAAGCCCTCGCGCAGGGCGGCGTGCTCGGCCTTCCCCTCTTCATCCGCGAAGTGCACTCGCATGAAGAACAGCCGCGTCTGCGGATCGCCGTACTGGGCGCTGTCGAGGATGTTGCAGCCGTGCTCGGCAAGCCAGCCGGAGACGGCGTGGACGATGCCGCGCTGATCCGGACACGACAGCGTGAGGATGTATTGGGCGGGACGCTCGGTCATGGGCGGCGGCGACTATAGCCCCGCCGTGTGAGGGCTCGACCCCGGGCGTGGCTGGGAGTGTCTGGTGTCCGGCGGCCCCCCATCTCCCTTCCAGGTCCTCAATTCCCCGACGGGATTCCGGAATGCCCGACAGCGCTGCCCCCGCTGTCATGACGCCGCCATCGTGGGAGGTGGCCTGCTCGTGGCGCTCGCGTGCTACTTCGGCGGCTGGCGCGCGGAGCGTTCGCTTCGGTCCATCCACCGCTCTCTCGGAAGGGCATCCCGCATCCAGGTCTGGATGAAGGCGCTGCTGTTCACGGCGCTGACGCGGGGCGGGCTGGGACTGCTGGCCGTGATTTGTCCCTTCACGGGACGGACAGCGGATCCGCGGCCCGTGATGTTCATCTTCCTGGCGGTCCTCACCCTGCCGCACCCGCGCGTCTTGTGCGGGCTGAACCGTCGGCTGGAGTAAGGAAGACCGTGCACCGTGCGCGGAAGACTTCCCTCTGCGGGAAGCGAACCTAGACTCTGGTCGTCATGGCCGACGCCCCCACAGCCGACGCGCCCAGCCGCCGACGACCGGTGGCGGAGTCCCTGCGCGAATACGGCCGGGGCATCGCGGGGGGCCTGCTCTTCAGCCTGCCGCTGCTCTACACGATGGAGGTGTGGTGGGCAGGCTTCACGTCCCATCCGGGCAGCGTGCTGGGCTACCTGGTGGCCACGTACGTGCTGCTGCTCGGGTACAACCGCTACGGCGGCTTCCGCCGGGACCTGTACTGGTTCGACGTCTTCACGGACTCGCTGGAGGAGCTGGGGCTGGGGCTGCTCGTGTCCGTGGTGCTGCTCGTGCTCATCGGCCGCATCGGACACGGCACGTCGCTGCAGGAAGCGGTGGGCATGGTGGTGGTGGAGGCAGGCACGGTGGCCATCGGCGTGTCGGTGGGCACCGCGCAGCTGGGCGGCCAGCACCGCGAGGAGAATGAAGAAGAGGACCAGAAGCGGCTGGAGTCCGCGGATCACATCCCCGGACAGCTGGTCATCTCGTTCTGCGGCGCGGTGCTGTTCGCGGCCAACGTGGCGCCCACGGAGGAGATCGTGATGATCGCCGCGGAGACGCAGCCCTGGTGCCTGCTGGGGCTCGCCGTGCTGTCGCTGCTGCTGGGGGGGCTCATCCTCTTCCAGAGCGACTTCACCCGCGCACACCGCTTCACGCGCCGCCGCCTGCGCCGGGACGTGCTGGCGGGCACATTCGTCACGTATGCCATCGCGCTGCTGTCGAGCGCCCTGGTGCTGTGGTTCTTCGGCCGGTTCAACGGCAACGGCCTGAGCGTCTGTGCGGCGCAGGTGGTGGTGCTGGCGCTGGCATCGACGCTGGGGGCTTCGGCGGGGAGGTTGCTCATCCAATCATGAAGATGAACTGGAACTGGCTGGAGGGCATTGTCTTCGTGTCGAGCTGCGTGCTCGTGGCGCTGGTCATGGGCTACCTGGCGGTGGATGCGTGGACGACGGGCAGCGGACCGCCAGACCTGACCGTGCAGGTGGGCACGCCGGTCGCCGCCGCGAACGCCCGGGAGTGGCGGGTGCCCGTCACGGTGACGAACCACGGCGACTCGGCGGCGGAAGAGGTCCACGTGCGCGTGTCGCCGCGCGGCGGACGCGAGCCGAAGGAAACGGCGGAGTTCGTGCTGGCGTACGTGCCGCGCCACTCCCAGCGGGAGGCCTGGGTCTCGTTCCGCGAGGACCCCACTCCCGAGGGTGTGGAGGCGCACGCGGTGGGCTTCGCCAGCCCCTGACGCACGCTGCCGCCGTCCCCTCGAACCGCCGAGTCAGACGAACGGCTATCCTGCGCCTCTTCAGCACTTCAGGAGACGCAGCGCATGCGCAGGGGAAATCGGGCAGCCGGACTCGCGTTCGCGGTCGTCGCCTTCCTGCTGCTCGTGGCATTCCTCGTCCTGCGCGGGAAGGGAGACGCTTCAGGCCCTACGTCCCGGGGCTTTACTCCCACCTCCGGGTTCTTCGCTGGCTTCCGCACGGGACTGGCCTCCGCGACGAACACCGGCGGTCCGCGCATCACCGGCGTCGTGCGGGATGCGCAGGGTCCCGTCGCGGGCGCGCGCGTGTCCGCGTCCCGCGCGGAGCCGGAGGTCACGCTGTCGGAACGCTCCTGCCCTCCTTCCGACAACGCACCCACTGAACCTCCACGCCGGCTGATGGAGTGCTGGAACGAAGCCTTCGATGAGCTGGTGGATCAGGTCGACAAGCGCGAAGGTGAAGCTCCCACCGTCGCGGAGGCCACCAGCGCGGAGGACGGCACCTTCGTCCTGGACGGACTTCCCGGTGGCGACGTCACGCTCCATGCCTCCAGCGGCCAGAACGTAGCGGTGCGCCCTGATGTGACGCCGGGCCAGCAGGGCGTGGGCCTCGTGCTCGATGAAGGTTCCTTCTTCGAGGGCGTCGTCCTGGACGGGCCGACGGGAACCGAGCCCATCGCGGGTGCCCGCGTCACCGTCTTCTCCCACGAACACACGCGCTTCTTCGCCGCGACCAGCGGCGCGAACGGACGCTACCGCATCGGGCCCGTGCCTCCGGCCGACTACGGCATCCTCGTCACGGCCTCCGGCCGTGGCCCCAACCTGCGCATGCGGGCAGATCCGCTGGAGGAGGACACCTTCATCCTGGACCGCTCCGCGAAGTACGCGGGCACGGTCGTGACGGCGAAGGGAGCGCCCGCGCCCGGCGTCTCTGTCCGGCTGTACACACCCAGCGCCGCGCCCGAGTCGCGCACCGCCCTCTCGGATGCGCAGGGGCGCTTCTCCTTTCCCACCTTCGAAGACGTGCCCGGCCAGCTCTTCGCGGAGACGTCCGCGCATGACGGTTTCGCCCACGTCAGGACGGAGCCCCGCGAGGACATCGTCCTCACGCTCGGGCCCGGCATGGTCCTCCAGGGCACCGTCACGGACGAGACCGGGAGTCCTATTCCAGGCGCGCGGATCCACGCGGATCCCGATGATGCGAACATGCCCTCCCCGCGTGGGCAGACCGTCACGGATGCGCAAGGGCACTACCGGCTGGGCCCTCTGCACCGGCAGCCGCTGTTCGTGGCGGTCCGCGCCGCGCACCACATCGACGTGGAGCCGGAGCACCAGGAACTCGGAGAGGTGGAGGAGACGCTCGACTTCACCCTTCCCCGCGCGGTCTCCGTGGAGGGCGTCGTCGTAGATGAAGGAGGCCAGCCGCTCGCGGGCCGCGAAGTCCGGTTCCATCCAGGTTCGCTCACGCCTCCCGTGGAGGAGCTCGTCATGGACCGCGCCGTGACGGACGAAGCCGGGCGCTTCATCCTGGACTCGGATGAGGCGGGCCCCGCGTGGCTGGACGTGGACGACGCGGACTTCGTCTCCCAGCGCTTCGCCGTGGAGCTGCCGTCGCGCAACGCACGGCTGGTGCTGCGCCGGGGCACTCGCGTGTCCTTCACCGTCCTGAGCGCGGTGGGTGCCCCGGTGCGCGGCGCCCAGGTGACGCTCTGGAAGCGCGACGCGCGCGGTGAAGCCGACCATGCCGAAGTCACGGACGCGCAAGGACAGGCCACGATTCCGGGCGTGCCTCCTGGCAGCTACGTGGCGGAGGCAGTGGTGGCCACACGGGCCGTGGACCTGCACGCCTCCCAACCCCTGGAGGTCCGGGCGGGCGAGGCGCCCTCCGTCACGCTCCAGTTGGAGGAAGGCCGGACCCTGCGCGGCGTCGTCGTGAGTCCTCAGGGCCTGCCCGTGCCCGGCGTCAGCGTCCGCGCGGAGGTCCTGGAGGCAGACCGGCCCCGCTACCGCGGCGAGTTTGCCGACGAAAGAGTGCCCCCCGGGGGCGTCCGCACGGATGCCGAAGGCCGCTTCACCCTGCGCGCGTTGGGCCCGGTCCGCCATGCGCTCTCCGCGAAGCTGCCGGAGCATGTGCTGGACGCCTCGGCCTCCCAGGGTGTCCTTCCTGGCAAGGACGAGACCGCCGTGGTGGGCGGTGACACAGCGGAGGTCCGGCTGGTGCTGCGGCGCATCCCGCACGTGCGGGGCCGCGTGGTGGCGGAGGACGGCGCGAAGATGGAGTCCTTCGAGGTGAACGGCCACCGGTACACGAACCCGGATGGACGCTTCGACGAGCGCACGTTCAGTGCCACCGGCACCCAGCGGTTCGTGGTGCGCTCCAAGGGCTTCGCGCAGGTGGACCGCGCCGTCACGCCGGAGGGGGAGAACGACGTGGACCTGGGCACCGTCACGCTGACGCGGGGGAGGACCGTGCGGCTGCTCTTCCGCGAGGCATCGACGGGTGCGCCGTACACCGGACGCCGGCGTGACGGGTCGGGACGCGAGGTGACGGTGGCCCTCAGCTATCAGGTCCACGGCGAAGGCGTCGCGGACGGGCCGCCCTTCCTGCCTCCGATACGGACGGCGCCGTCGAAGGATGGCTCGTGGCTGCTGGAGCGCATGCCCTCCACGGCGTTCAGCCTCGAGCTGGACACCCAGCTCCACCTGCCGCTGCGCGCGACGGTGGGCGCGGGGGAGGAGAGCGTCACGCTGTCGCTCGAGGCCGGTGCGCGGGTGAAGGGTCATGTCCGCGATGCACAGGGAAAGCCCCTCAAGGCCCGGCTCATCTTCACGCGCTCCGACGGCCTGACGACCGACCGGTATTCCGGCCCGGAAGACTTCTCGTTCGGGGCGATTCCCCCGGGGCTCTACTCGGTGAACGTCTGGGCGGAGGACGCTCCTCTCGACACCGTTTTGCCTGGCCGCGGCGTGCGGATCCCCGCCAGTGGAGAGGTCACCCTCACCGTCGACGCCCTGGGCACCGGCGCCACTGTCACGCTGCGGCTGCCGGAAGACGTGGACCGCGCGTTCCTACTGCCCGGCCAGGCTCCCGCGCCCGACAGCGCCAGGGCCTTCACGCACCTGGGCCTCCAACAGCACCCCGGGGAGGAACGGACCGGAGCGTCCGTCACGTTCCGCCGTGTTCCCCCAGGCCACTACACCGTCATCGTGAGCCATCGCGACCAGGACCGGTTCCACCGCGAGGAGCTGGACGTTCCCGCCGAAGGCACGCTGTCTCGCGACGTGAAGCCAGTGTGGATTCCCCTCGCGCGCTGACGCACGGCGCGGAGGGCCGCTATCGTGCAGCGCATGGGGAACGCCAGACGTGGGGGACTGAAGCCTTGGCTGGGAGGCGGTGCGCTGCTGGCCTTCCTCGCGCTCCTCGCGTTCCTGCTGTGGAACACCCAGGCCCCTTCGCCCGCGCAGGACGTGTCTGCGTCCACCGGGACCTCTGCATCAAGGCCCGTGGCTCGCGCCTCCCGGGTGACCACGGCACCGCGTCCCTCGGGCACCGCGCGCATCACGGGCCGCGTGCTGGGAACCCACGGCCCGGCCGTGGGCGTGCGCGTGTCCGCGTCCCGCGTGGAGCCTGGGGTCACGCTGTCGGAACGCCCCTGCCCCTCCCCTACCGGCCAGGACGACCCGCGGGCTCCCGCACTCAAGAGCGGCTCGTGCAGCTTCGACTCCGAACGCACGCAATGGGAGGCCGTGGAGGCCCGCGACGGCGAAGCCCCCGTGTTCGCGGAGACGGCCACGGACGCGGAGGGCCGCTTCGTGCTGGAGGGACTTCCCGAGGGACTCGTCACGCTCTGGGCCCTGGGCGACACGGGCGCGGTGTCACAGGGCGGCGTCGCGGTGGGCTCGAACGACGTGGTGCTGACGCTGGAGGGGGGCGTCCTCTTCGAGGGGACCGTCACGGACCCAGACCGGAAGACCCCCATCCCCGAAGCGCGGGTGACGCTCGTTTCCCGCTGGCACACGCGCTTCTTCGACGCGGCCACCGACGCCGAAGGCCACTTCATCGTGGGCCCCCTGCCCCAGGGTGACTACGCCGCCTTCGCCGCTGCGGAGGGCCGGTCCTCCTGGTTCCAGCCGACGCTCGAGTCGCCGGATGCCATGGAGGCCGTGGTGCTCGCGCGCGCGCTCACCCTCGCGGGGCAGGTCATGTCCCCGGAAGGCGCGCCGGTGCCGGGCATCCAGGTCCTGCTCGAAGGCGACACCGCGGCGGCGTCCACCCAGCGCACCATGACCGACGGCGCAGGGCGATTCCGGTTCACCGCGCCCGCCGTTCCCCACCAGCTCACCGCGGAAGCCGGGGGTGCGTTCGCCACGCTGGACGTGACGCCGCCCCAGGAGCACGTGGAACTGCGGCTCCAGCCCGGCGTGTTCCTCACGGGCACGGTGCGCGACGACGCGGGCCAGCCCATCCCGAACGCGCGCGTGGAGACCTACCGGGAAGACGGCGGTCCCGTCACCGCCGAAGCAGCCACCGTGACGGACGCCGCGGGCCGCTACCAGTTGGGCCCCACGCGGCCCGGGCCCCATACCTTCCGGATCCTCGCGGCCCACCACCTGGACGTGGAGGCGCAGGCCCAGCAGCTGCGACAGGGCATGGCGCCCCTGGACTTCAGCCTCAAGCGCGCACAGAGCGTGGAGGGCCGCGTCGTCGACACGTCGGGCGCTCCGCTCGAGGGCATCCTCCTGACGCTGTCAGGCCCCTTCGGCGACAGGGACGACATCGGCGCTGGCGGCGCCCATCGCTCGGATGCCACCGGGCACTTCGTCCTGGACGTGAGGCGCGCGGGGACGGGACACCTGTCCGTGGAGGACCCGTCCTTTCAGGGCCAGTCCATCGCGGTGCGCGTCCCCTCGCGGGAGGTCGTCGTGGTGCTGGACCGGGGCGCCTCCGTGTCCGGCACCGTCACCGATGCTCGCGGACTGCCCCTGCGAGGGGCGACCGTGACGCTGTGGAAGGACACGGAGGACTCCGGCGAGGACGCGGCGCCGGAAGACGAGCCACGCAACGGCCTGACGGATGATCAGGGCCGCTTCCACCTGCGAGGGATTGCCCCCGGCCCCTACCTGCTGGAGGCCGTCGTCCGCGGAGACCTGATGAACGCTTCGGCGTCCCAGCCCGTCACGTTCCAGGCGCGCGAACACCGGGACGTGTCCCTGCGCATGGAAGCAGGCCACGAGCGCTCCGGCATCGCGGTGGATGGGGCGGGCCAGCCGCTCGCGGATGTCGTCATCACCGCGGTCCTCCTCGAGGGCGATTCAGCCCATGGAGGAGACATCCAGGACGAGTGGCCTCCCGGCCTCCGCACGGGCCCGGACGGACGCTTCACCTTGCGCGGGCTCGTGGCCCCTCGCTACGCCCTGTTGGCCCAGCGGCCGGGCTACACCTTCCGCCCCGGGCGCTCCCAGGGAGGCGAGCCCGCCACGGAATACGGAGGCATCTGGGTGGACTCCAGCGAGGCGCCCCTCCAGCTCGTGCTGGAGCGCGACGGACACATCCGGGGCCGCGTCGTGGAACCTGGGGGCCAGGCCGTCGCCTCATTCAAGGTGACGGGCGTGCCTCTCAAGGGCTCCGAGCAACGCGCCGACTTGCCGGACGGTGCCTTCGAGGTCCCCTTCACCGGCGCGGGCCCGGCGATCCTGACCGTGCAGGCCCCCGGCTTCACGCCGCTGGAGCGCCCCGTGAACCTGACGGAGGGCGTGGATCTGGACCTGGGCGTGCTGACGCTCGATCCAGGCTGGACGCTGCGGCTCGCACTCCACGACGCGGAGACCGGCGAAGTCCTCTCCCAGCTGGAATCCCTCCGGGCGACGCTCACGCACCCCTCGGACACGGACATCGCCCGTGCGTACGCACGCCCCCGGAGCGTCCCGCTTCGCGACGGGGTCTACACGCTGTCGCAGCTTCCACCTCCGCCCTTCACCCTGGCGTTCCAAAGCCAGGAGTCGCGTCCCTTCCAACAGGAGGTGACGGCCCGCGTGGACACGCTCTCCTTGGCCGTGGACCGGGGCGCGACGGTGCGGATCCTGGCCCAGGACCGGAACGGCAAACCCCTGCCCGCGATCATCTCCCTGAAGGACGTGGGGGCCGGCCCGCTCATCCGCCACCAGGGCTTCACCCCGAAGGGCACCCTCCTCTTCCGGGGTGTCGAACCCGGCGAGTACGTGCTGAATGCCCGTCCATCCGACCTGGACGAGGGCCCCCACTTCACGCCCCGGAAGGTCCAGATTCCCTCCCGGGGCGAGGTGACCTTCACCGTGGAGGCGGGGCCACGGTGAAGCCATACAGGCCTAGTTGGCGCGCTCCCACGCGTCCTGCCAGGCGATGCCCGTGCCCGGCGCGTAGTACGACGCCACGCCCTTGCACCAGCCGGAGAACGGGAACGGCTTGCAGCGGTAGTTGAGCCCGTCCGTTCCCTGCACCACCGTGCCCGCCGTGTAGCTGTCGATGCCCGCCGGGTACGTGTACTGCGCGGATCCGCCGGTGCCGCCATCCGTGCCGCCGTCACCGCCGCCACCGGTGGAGGGCTTCTCGATGTCCACCTGGAACGCGTAGCCCGTCTCCTTCGCGTACACGCGGTTGCCCAGCGCGTCCTGCACCGGCGTCACGCTGCCCGTCGTCTGCAGCACGCCCACCTGCACACGGCTGGAACCCGCGTTCACCTGCTGCGCCAGCCGGTACATCCACGTGGCCGCGGGCGTGGCCGCGTCGAGCGTCAGCGGATGGGACTCGGCGTCGCGGCCCGCGCTGTCGAAGAGGCGGAACGTCACCTTGCTCGACTTGGGCAAATCCTCACGCGCCTGCACCTGGCCCAATTCCTTCCACGCCACCGGCGGAGGCGGCGTGTTGCTGAACTTCACGTCCGTGCACGCGTAGAAGGCCTCCGGGCTGTCCGCGCGCTGCCAGATGGCGAAGATGACGTGCGGGCCCGTGCGGGTCGCCGGGAAGGGGCAGTTGAGGCGGTAGCGGTTGTTCACCGCGGACACGTTGGTGACGTTGCAGAAGGGAGACGCCTCCAGGTCCGACCACTTCAGGGGCAGCGCCGGGTTGTAGCCCTCCTTCGTCACGAAGAGCTGGAAGTAGCCCGTGGCGTGCACCGCGGTGGCGTGGAAGACGAACTCGAAGCGCCCGCTGCTGTCCGGGGTGATGAGCGTGGACGGCCAGTCCGTGCGCGCCAGGTCCAGCCCCTTGTGACTCTCATTGGCGGCGCTGCACAGCTTGCCGTCGGGGAGGATTTCGCGGTGGCGCCCGTTGGCGGCGCCCTGACGGACGCCGTTCCAGTCATACAGCGCCTGCGTCCCACCGGCCTGCACCGCGGCCTTGCACGCGGCGGACTTCGGACTCTCCGGCCCTTCCTTGAAACATCCGTAGACGCGGCTCAGGGGCACTTCCATGGAGCCGTGCGCCGCCGCCGGACCGGCGGACAGCAGGGAGACGAAAGCGAGCGACGATGCGAAGGCCCTGCGGATTGCTGGGGACATCCCTTCCTCCTCTGTTCGAAAACAAAGGAGGAAGGGCCCAGGCAAATCGGGTCAACGACCGCTCAAGCCAGCATTTCCGTCAGCAGGCCCTTGGGCATCGTGGGGTCGCCGAAGTCGTCCAGCGGCCCACCGGCCGCGTTCTTCAGGCCCACCGCGGCGCCAATCGTGTTGAGCATCTTGTTGAGGTTGGGGCTGCTGTTGCCGCCAGCCGCCGTCACCGCCACGCCCTGCTTGAGGTAGCCGTTGCAGCTGCCCGCCAGGACGAAGGGGATGTGGCGCGCCGAGTGCGCCGGCCCGTTGCCCAGGTCGTTGAACCAGACGGACACGCCCTGGTCGACCAGCTTCTTGCCGTTCGGCAGGTTGTACGCCGCCAACCGGTCCAGCAGGTGGTTGAAGGTCTGCGCGAACTGCGCGTCCACGCGCGAGTGCAGCACGTCCGACCCGGCGATGATGCCGCCCGACGAGTCGTGCGACGCGCGCCGGTGGGAGATGTAGTGGAAGTTCTCCATCAGCTGCCCCGTCGTGGGGTCGCGGTAGCGCGTGGCGCTGTCGTTGCCGTTGCCCACCTGGATGGCCACCGAGCGCGTGGTGCCACACGCCACCGCCAGCACCGCGATGTCCATGTGCAGCCGCACCGTGGCCAGCACCTCGTCACCGTCCGTGCTGCTGTAGCCGGGCGCCTGCTGCTGGAGCCGCAGCTCCTCGTCCGCGCGGGCGCGGCAGCTCAACGCCACCTCCAGGTCGCGCACGTTGGACAGGTGCAGGTCCAGCCGCTGCCGGTCCGTGCTGCTCAGCTCCGGCCGCGACTGGAGCGCCTTCAGCTGGCCCGACACCAGGTCATTGAGGCTCTTCTGGCGCACCAGCAGCTGCTCACGCGCTTCCGGCGAGAGGCCTCCGGGGCCGCCCACCATGGTCTGGTAGGCCAGCCACGGATCATGCAGCGCGGCCCGGCGGGAGGTGCTGCCCCGGTGGGAGATGCACGGGCCGCCCAGCCACCCGCCGGACTGACCCGCGTAGAGGTAGAGCGAGTCGCGCTTCTGCGGGTTCAGCTCGCGGCCGATGCGGTGGTCCAGCGACTCGCCGGACGCCTCGGAGTCACCGCCGGCGCCCTCCACCGCGGGGCCGCGCGCGGTGAGGCATTGCAGCGCCCCGCGGGCGTGACCGTCGCCGTAGTTGTAGTCCTTCATGTTGACGTTGCGCACCACCAGCAGGCGCGCGCGGTGGTCCGCCAGCTCCACCAGCGACTTGCCCGCGAGCGCCGTGGTGGAGAGGTTGCCCAGCGGCTCCGGCCAGAAGCGCTCCGGCTCGTTGCCCAATTCCGACGTGCTCTGCGCGGCGGCCACGCCGTCCGCCTGGCGCAGGAAGATGGCGAAGGGCAGCGCGTCCGCCTCCGCGGCCTGGGCCCTGCGGGGCAGGAGGCCCTCCAGCACCGGCAGTCCCAACATGGCCCCACCCAGGCCCTGCAACACGTGTCGTCGGCTCAGTTTCACGGCAGCTCCTCCAGGTGGCGGTTCGCGAAGCCCACGCCCGTGACGACTTCAACGACCAGGTCCACGATGGGCAGCTGCCCGGACTGAGACAGCTTGCCCAGCCGCGCCACCAGCGCGTCGTCCTCCGCCGCCGCGGGGCGTCCGCTCAGGAACTCCACCCAGTGGCGCGCGTAGCACTCATGCACCGCCTGCGCGTTCGCGAGCGCATCCGCCAGGTCCAGCGCGTCCTTCACCGACACCTTCTGTCCGCCGATGCCCGGCGACGACGAGGCGTCCACCGGGTGCCCGTTGTCCGTCGTGCGGTAGCCGCCCACGGCGTCGAAGTTCTCGAAGGGGAAGCCCAGCGGGTTGATGAGCGTCGAGTGGCAGGACGCGCACACCGTGCCGGGCGCCTCCGTGTGCGACGTCACCACCTCGCGGTTGGTGCGGCCGTTGGGCGAGGGCAGCGCGGGGATGTTGGCCGGCGGCGCGCCAATCTTCTGGCACAGCAGGTGCTCCGACAGGAACACGCCCCGGTGGATGGGGTCCGGGTCCACCGACGTCGCATGCGACGCGAGGAAGCCCACCTGCGTGAGCACGCCCCGCCGCTGCGTCCCGTCCAGCGTCACCGGCACGAAGGCCGCGGTGAACGTCCCGGTGAGGCCGTAGACGCGCGCCAGCTCGTCGTTGACGAAGGTGTCGCGCGACGTGAGCAGGTCCGCGAAGCGCCCCTTGCGCCCGAAGACGACGTCCTGGACGAAGAGCGTGTTCTCCTTCGCCGCGGACTCCGACAGCTTCGCGGTGACGTTGGGGAAGCGCGTGGTGTTGGGCCGGATGCTCGCGTAGCGGGGCACGTCGAAGACGGCCTGGTGGTACGCGTTCACCACGTCGCGCGCCCGGGGGTCCGCCATCATCCGGCGCGCTTCCGCGGCCACGCCTTCGCGCCTGGCCAGCATGCCCTCGCGGGCGGCGGCGAACAGCGCGTCGTCCGGCATGGAGTTCCAGAGCGAGTAGCTCAAGCGCGACGCCAGCTCGAACGCGTCCAGCGGCACCGTTCCGTTCGCCGCCTGCGTGCTGCGCTCCACGCGGTAGAGGAACAAGGGGGACTGGAGGAAGCCCTCCAGCACCAGCCGCAAGCCGCCCTGGAACGCGGCCATCGTCGGGTACGCCTTCGGGCCTTCGCGGTAGAGCTTGAGGTAGCCCTCCACTTCGTCCGGGGTCAGCGGGCGGCGCAGGGCGCGCAGGCCGAAGGACTCCACGAACGCCTTCGCGCGCGCCTCGTCCGTGGTGCTGCCCGCGGGCAGCAGCTTGCCCAGCTTCGTCGCGTCCGTGGCCACCTGCCCGGCCAGGTCCGCCGCCGCGCGCTGGTAGGCGCCCCACAGCGCTTCATCCACCGACAGCGCGCGAGCGTCGTTGTCGAAGAGGAAGCCGCTCTGGGACGGGTCCGCGCGGAACGACTGCGCCAGCGTCGTGGGCGCCGCGTCCAGCTTGAGCAGGTCCTTCACGCTGCTCACCCACTGCGCATGCGTCAGCCGCGCGACGCGTGCCGAGCGCGCCGGCTGCTCCACGCCAGGAGGGGGCGGCTTGTTCGTGCCGCCGGGGCCGGGATTGCGCGGATTCGCCGCGTCAGAAATCTGGCCTTCGCAGGCACTCAAGAAACTCAAGGAGGCCGCGAGCAGCGCGGAACTCTTCCATCGTGGACGTCGCGCCATGGGGGGAAGCGCCTCCGTTCGTTGGCGCTCATCCCAATGGGGAAGCCCTGGGAAGTCAATCCGTACACCGGCCGGGCGGGCATCGCGTCACATGAATACTGGAAACGACTGCCCGCACCGGATCAGCCGGGAATCAGGAAGCGCGCGATGACGCGCTTGAGTCCCACGTTGCCGCCGAACTCCACGGTGACCTTGGCGTTGGGGCCGGAGCCTTCCGCGGCGACGATTCGGCCGGAGCCGAACTGTTCATGCCGCACGCGCATGCCGCGCACGTCACCGCTCACGGCGTCCATGTCGGACGAGGCCTGTGAATAGCTGCGGTCCACGCGCGGCCCTGTCTCGTCGTCGTCCCAGTTGCGGCGGCGCTGGGGCATGGCGGCGGCGCGCGGCGGGGGCGGCAGGTCGTTCTCCTTGAAGCCGAAGAGCGCCTGCGGCACGTCCGCGAGGAAGCGGCTGGGCGGGTTGTACTTGAGCTCGCCGAAGAGGGAGCGGCACTGCGCCAGGCTCACGAAGAGCCGCTTGCGCGCGCGGGTGAAGCCCACGTAGCAGAGCCTCCGCTCCTCGGCCATCTCCTCGCCGCCGTCGGGCTCCTCGCTCTTGAGCGCGCGCGAGTGCGGGAAGACGCCCTCCTCCAGGCCGGTGAGGAACACGGCGTCGAACTCCAGGCCCTTGGCCGCGTGCAGCGTCATCAGCGCCACGCGCCCGTCGGTCACCTCCGCGTCCGCTTCGCCCACCAGGCTGATCTGCTCCAGGAAGGCCTGCAGGGGCGGCACGTCCGCGGTGAGCGGCGCGGAGTCCACGCCTTCTGGCGCTTCCTCCTCTCGCGCCTCCACCGCCTGGGCGACGGCCACCATGTCCGACGCGCGCTTCAGGTCGAACTCCTGCGCCGCGCCCAGGAGTTCCTTCAGGTTCTCCGCCCGGGTGAGCGCCTCGTCGCTGCCGTCCGCGACGAGCGTCTCCACGAGCTTCGACTCCTTCAGCATCTGGTCCACCGCGCCCGCCGCGTCCTTCGCCGTCAGCGAGAAGGTGTGCAGCGACTGGAGCAGCTGGTGGAAGCCGCCCAGCCGCTTCTGCGCGGTGGCGTTGAGGGACGGGATGCGGTGGCGCTCGCCCAGGGCCTCGTAGAGGCTCAAGCCCTGTTCGTTCGCGAAGTCCGTCAGCCGCTCCTCGGTGGTGTCGCCAATGCCGCGCGCCGGCACGTTGAGCACGCGCAAGAGGTCCGCGTCCGAGCGCGGGTTCACCATCAGCCGCAGGTACGCGGACGCGTCACGCACCTCCGCGCGGTCGTAGAAGCTGCGTCCGCTCACCAGCTGGTACGGCACGCGCCCCAGCCGCAGCGCCTCTTCCAGCACGCGGCTCTGCGCGTTGGTCCGGTAGAACACCGCCATGCTGTTGAACTTGATGAAGCCCTCGCGCTGGAGGGCCAGGATGCGCCGGGCCACCTCCTGCGCCTCCGCGCGCTCGTCGCGGTGCAGCAGCAGCTCCAGGTTCTCTCCCTTGGGCCGCTCACTCCAGAGCTTCTTCGCCATGCGGCGCGGGTTCTTGGAGATGACCTCGTGCGCGGCGGTGAGGATGTTCTGGTCGGAGCGGTAGTTCTGCTCCAGCTTCACCACCTTCGCGCCCGGGTACTGCATGGGGAACTGGAGGATGTTGTCCACGTTCGCGCCGCGCCAGCGGTAGATGGACTGGTCGTCGTCGCCCACCACCACCAGGTTCGCGGACGGCGGCGGGGCCAGCTGGCGCAGCAGCGCGTACTGCACGGGGTTGGTGTCCTGGAACTCGTCCACCAGCACGTGCGTGAAGCGCGTGCGGTAGCGGTCCAGCACGTCCGGCCGGTCGCGGAAGAGCTTCACCAGCAGCAGCAGCAGGTCCCCGAAGTCCACCGCGTTCGCCGCGCGCAGCAGCTTCTGGTAGCCCGCGTACACGCGCTTGACCAGCTGCCCGCGGATGTCCTCCTGCTCCACGTGCATGTCCTCCGGCAGCCGCGCGGCGTTCTTCTCCTGGTCGATGCGGTGGAGGATTTCACGCGGCTGCATCACCGGCTCCACGCCCGCGTCGCGCATGGCGCGCTTCACCAGGGTGAGCTGGTCGCCGTCGTCGTAGATGACGAAGGACCGCGTGAGGCCCACGGCCTCCGCCTCGCGGCGAAGAATCATCGCCGCGGCCGAGTGGAACGTGCTCACCACCAGGTCGTTGGCCTGCGCGCCCAAGAGCTGGGTGAGGCGCTCGCGCATCTCGCGCGCGGCCTTGTTGGTGAAGGTGACGGCCAGGATGCGCCAGGGGAAGACGCGGCGCACCTTCACCAGGTGGGCCACCCGGCGGGTGATGACGCGCGTCTTGCCGCTGCCGGCGCCCGACAGCACGAGCAGGGGGCCATCGCCGTGGAGCACGGCTTCCGCCTGGGGCGGGTTGAGGTCTTCGAGGAGGGCGGTTTCGTGCGCGTTCACGGAGGTTTCCACCGGGGGGAAGAACCCCGACTTCTAACGTCTTTCGCACGCCGGTGCCGGGTCTTCCGCCAACCCTGGCGCCCGCCGGGCCGTCCGCTCCCGGGACGGGCAGGAGCGTGGGATATAAAGAGGGCCACTCCCCATGTCCGACACCCCGTCCGCTCCGTCCCAGGCCCAGCTCGACCGCTTCGCGGAACTCTTCAACCAGAGCCTCACCCTGCGCCACTTCGGCGCCCGGATGTCCTTCCCCGAAGGACGCATGGTGGTGGTGGAGCTTCCGGAGGTGCAGCCGCAGCACCGGGGCGGCCTGGGGGCCTCCGCCGTCAACGGCGGCGTGCTGTCCGCCCTCTTCGACTTCGCCATCGGGTGCACCCCGGCGCTGCGGGACCCCACCCGCCGCTGCGCCACCGTCCAGCTGTCCATGAGCTTCGAGCGCCCCGCCACCGGCAACCACCTCCGGGTGGAGGCCGTCATCGACAACGGCGGCCCGTCCACCGTCTTCGCCTCCGCGAAGCTGATGGACGCGGCAGGCCGGGTGTGCGCCCGCTGCCAGGGCGTCGTGCGCGTCTCCTCCCAGCCGTGGGCCTCCGGCGAAAGCCCCGCGACCAACTGACATCCCCCTACCCCGCGCCCTCCCTTGCCCCTTTCCGTCGATATGTTCGGCCCCCAGGCGCGTTCCCCGGGAAGCCCGGGGCGGGACCCCTCCCCGGCGCACGAGCGTGGCTCGCAACGGGAAGACGGCATGGATGCAGCCGTACAGGGCTTGGGGATGACGACCCTCCAGTCGCGGCAGGACATAGACAGTGCCGTCAGGCCGGCGGCACCGGACGAGGAGTCCCTGTCCCGGCGCGCGCTGACGGGCGAGCGGGCCGCGTGGGACGCGCTCATCGCGCGGCACCAGCGCCGGGTGGTGGTCTCGCTGCTCGCCAAGGGCCTCCGGGTGGACCGGGCCCAGGAGCTGGCGCAGGAGACCTGGGCGCGCCTCATCCAGCAGCAGCAGCGGGGCCTGCTCCCGGAGCTGCGCCTGCCTGCGCTCGCGCTCGCGCAGGCGGCCTTCCTCGCGTCGGATGACGCCCGGCGCACGCGGCGCGAGTCGGTGGACGGCACGGTGGAGGAGCTGCCGGAGCGGCACCAACCGGTGGACCCCGCGCAGTCCGCGGAGAAGCGCCTGTTGTCCGAGGAGCAGCTCACCCGGGCGCGCGACGCGCTGGAGCAGGTGTCACCGGGCGCGCGCAATGTCTTCCTCCTGGCCTGTGACGGCCAGGGTCTTCCCCATGCCGAGGTCGCCTCCCGCGTCGGGCTGTCCGTCCAGCGCGTGCGACAGATTTTGTGCGAGGTCCGCAAGAAGCTGCGCACCGCGCTCGAAGAGGAAAACCATGTCTAGCCCCACGCCCCACCTCACCCGCGACCGCACGGAGCAGTACCTGCTGGGCGCGCTGCCGCCCGAAGCCGAGGCGGAGCTGGAGGCCCACACGCTCACGTGCGAGCCGTGCGCGCGGCTGCTCCAGGAGGAGGCCCTGCTGGAGGAACAGCTGTACGAGGTCGCCGCCGCCACGCCGCGCGACGCCGTGGTGGTGCGCCCCGCGCGCTGGCACCGTCCGGCCGCTGTCGCCGCGGCGCTGGTCGCGGTGGCGGCCTCCGTGTTCCTGATGCTGCGGCCGGGCGGAGAGACTGCGTCCACGCCCGTGACGCCGGTGGAGGCGCCGGTCGTCGCGGCGCGGGACGTGGAGGATGCGCCCCGGGACATCGTGGTCGCGTGCCCGGACCTGGGCACGCAGGAGCATTGTCTCAAGTCCGCGAGCGCGCGCGGGCTGCTCGTGTATCACCCCGGTGGACAGGGCGAGGTCCCCCGCTACGACGCGTCCAGCGGCCTGACGCAGGTGGCGCTGAGCTCCCGGCCGGCCGCCCTGTGAGGACTTCCGCGATGACCTTCCGAACCCGCCTCCCCGGCCTGCTGCTGGCGCTCTGCGCGCCCCTGGCCTCGGCAGAAGCTTCGTCCCCTGCCGCGATGGCCACCCCCCCGCCTGAAGCCTCGACGCAGAAGTCCGCCGCGCCGATGCCGCCCACCGCGACAGCGGCCCCGGCACTCCAGCCGGGCCCGATGCTGGCGTCCGCCAACACGGCGGCTCCCGCTCCAGGCTCCGGCGCGGCGTCAGCGTCCGCCAACACTGCGGCTCCCGCCCTGAAGCCCGGCGCGGCGGCGTCCGTCGCGCCCTCCTCCGCGCCGCGGTCCGGCTCGGTGACCGCGGCTTCCGCCTCGTCAGGCGGCATGCCCGCCGCGCCAGACGCCTCGCGCGCGAAGCTGCCGCAGGGCTGGTACGTCACGGAGAGCGCGCCCCAGCACTACGAGGCGGGCGTGGACGAGAACGCCCCGTGCGAAGGCACCCGCAGCGCGTTCCTGCGCTCGCGCACCCAGGCCACGGACAGCTTCGGCACCTTCATGCAGGCCTTCAGCGCGAAGGACTTCCGGGGCAAGCGCCTGCGCTTCTCCGCCGCCGTGCGACACCAGGACGTGAAGGGCTGGACGGGGCTGTGGATGCGGGTGGAGGGCGCGGATCCCAAGCAGCCGCTCGCCTTCGACAACATGCAGTCACGCGCCCTGGTGGGCACCCACGGCTGCAAGCGCTACGACGTGGTGCTGGACGTGCCCCAGGAGGCCACCACCATCATGGCGGGCCTCATCATGAGCGGCGCCGGCCAGGCGTGGCTCGGCGGCGTGCGCTTCGAAACGGTGGACGCGTCGGTGAAGACGACGGATCTGCTCGCCAGCCCGCAGCCGCTGCCCTCCGGTCCCCAGGGTCTGGAGGAGCTTCCCGCGTCCTCCCCGGTCTGGAGCGGCGGCGAGCGGCTGGGCCGCGTGGGCTCCTACTGGTTCGACGCCCTCACCGTGCAGACGGAGAACCCGCTCGTGAAGGGCAAGGGTCAGCAGTGGCAGGGCACCGTGGGCGACGAGCTGTTCGAGCACGGCATCGAGGTGAACGGCACCTACCGCAACTACCCGCTGAGCGTGAAGGTGCACGCGGGAGGGCCCACCACCCGCATCCAGGGCACCTGGGGCACCGGCCCCGTGGACATCCGCCTGAGCCCGGACGTGCTGCACATGCGCTGGGGCATCTTCGAGCGGAAGCTGCTGCGCGACCGGCAGGCCGACGCGGAGCAGGGCTGCAACGTCTACCGGCAGATGGAGGGCGTGCACGAGATGGACCGCATCGACGTGTGCGGCGTCGCGCTCGCCACCCGGCCGCCGCTCACGCAGCTGGTGGTGTCATTCCTCGCCAACAGCTTCCGGAGGGACCCGTCACCCTTCACGCCGCCGGCGCCACATCCGCCCCTGCGCTCCCCGCAGCCGGACAACGCCGCCGGGAGCAACCGCCCCGCCACGAAGGCCCGGTAGGACGGGCCGCTCGCGGAAGGAAGGGCGCCTACCCCTCCTTCCCCGTCTGACGCTCAGAAGGCGAAGTCGCGCTCCAGCGTCTCCTGCCCGGCCTGCACCGTGAGGTGGGCCGCGTGCGCGCCGGTGGCCAGCGCCGTGGACAGGTCGAAGGACAGCCCCTCCGGCCCCTGCGTCGGCTTGAGCGACGGACGCCCGGGAGACAGGAACACGGCGGCCGTCACGGCGCGCGTGCCCAGGGGCTGCACCAGCAGCCGCACCCGTTGACGCTCGCGCACCAGCACCACGCGGAAGTCGCGCCGCTCCTCCAGCACCTCGCGGTGCTCCGGCAAGCGGGCCGCGCCCGGGCGCCGGGCCACGTCCGCGCGGGAGTCACGCGCCGCGCGCGGGGCCTGCGCCCCTTCCTCATCCAGCTCCAGCGCCTCGTCGATGGCGGCGTCGCCCTCTTCCAGCGCCAGCACGGCCTGCGCGCACTCGCCGCAGCCGGCCGTGTGGGCCTCCACGCGCTCGCGCTCCTCGCGGCCCATCTCGCCCGAGTCCAGGCGCCACAGCTCGTCGTCCGTGAGGTGGCGGCGCGGGGGCGTGTCCACCACCGCGGTGTCCGCCCGGTCCGCGCGGCAGCCGGCGCAGTCCTTCAGGTGCTCCGGGTCCTTCATGGGGCGGCCCGTCCAGGACGCCACCAGGTCATCGCAACCGGCCCGCGCGGAGAACCACCAGGCGCCGGGGCGCTCCACGGGGTCCAGCAGGTCGCGCTCGGCGCGGCGCTCGGCGTTGAGCGGGATGAACCAGCGCGCCCGGGAGCGCAGCGAGGTGTCCAGGTGGCCCAGTGCCCCCAGGAACCGCTCGCGAGCGGCGAGCGCGTCCCCGGCCAGCGGGCCCTTCAACAGCTCCCAGGTGGCGAGCGCGCGGGCGGCGGAGGCGGCCCGGTCCCGGGCGGCCAGCCCTTCCAGCGCGGACGTGCGCCACAGCTCCGCTTCCTCACCCTCCTCGCCCAGCGCCACCTCCATCGACTCCTCGGCGGCACGCAGGAGCAGCGGCTGGAGCGCCTGCGGTTTCTGCTGGCCCAGCCAGGCCTCCACTTCGGGGCGGTCCAGGCCCTTCAAGGCCTCTTCCACCCCGGAGGTGCCGAGCCGGTCCGAGCGGCGCAGCACGTCCCCCACCACCTCCAACAGTTCGCCCACCGGAAGAGGGCCCGCGCCCAGGCGCGCGTACCGGGCCTGGTAGCGGGACAGCGCGTCGCCCTTCATCGCGACATCCCGGGCAGGGAGGAGGACAGCAGGCCCCCGCGGGACATCACGACGGCTCCTCCGGCAATCCGTCCCGCTGCAACTCCAGCAGGTACAAACGCAGGTATGCCTGGGCGCGGCTGACGCGCTTGTACGAGTTCACCACGCTGATGTCCAAACGGCGTGCGCATTCCTCGTGATCCTCCACGTCCTCGTGGTGATACAGCTCCCATGCGGAAGCCTCCTTGGGGTGCTCCTGCTGGAGCCTGGCGTAGGCGGCCCAGTACAGTTCCTGCGCCTCGGCGCGCTCCTCGCGACGCCGTGCGCCCTCCACCGCCCGGGCCACTTCGGACGGGGTCTCTTCCATGACGTCATCGGGCGACACCGGCGCGGGCGCCAGCTCCTCCCGGTGCCGCCGGTAGAAGTCGATGGCGACGTGCTTGACGATGCGCAGGAAGAACGTCTTGGGAGACGCGCTCCTGCCCGGCATCTGTTCGGACACGCCCCGGAACTGGTCCAGGCCCCGGTCGAGGAACTTCCCCACCGCGTCCTGGAAGAGCTCGTCGGCGTCCGCCGGCGAACCGCGTCCGTAGCTGCCCTGAATCCTGCTGATGACGTAGCGGGCGGGGCGCGCCCATCGCGCGCACAAGGCCCCCAGCGGGGTCCCCACGGCCTCGCCCGTGGCGCGGCGGCGGGACACCTCCGCGAACAATTCCTCATCCGTGAGCTGCTCGTACACCGGAGGACCCTGGAGGCTGTCCCGGGACGTCCTCATCCCGAGAGGTTGGGTTACGGGGATGTGGCGCGGCAAGGTAGCACGTTGCATCCGCGGACAGCCTCCGACTGGTTACCAGAACCCCTGACTCCGGCCCCCGGCATTTCCTGACGGGCTTTTTTCAGGGCCTCGCGGATGACGCGGCGGGTCTTCTCCATAGAGGCCCGAGCAGGTCCGTAAGGGCCCGGAAAAAGGCCCGGAAATGGCGCGTCAGGATTCCGGCCAGGGGGCGTCCAGGGGGCATCGCTTTCGAGCGCCCGGCCGAAGAGGCCCTACACGCCGTGGTTCGACTCCACCCCTCCGCTCGCAAGGCGGGGGGACCGCCGGCGGTCCGGCACTGAATTCGTAATTCAGCCTTCCGGCTTCCTCACTCGGGCGCTCATTTTTTCCCCTCCTCAACTCCAGGCAGCCCTTCCGGGCATGCCTTCGCGTCCCGAAAGGGGGACGACCGCCATGACCACCCCTCGCACCGAGACGACCCTTCCGGAGACGCAGCGTGGACCGGCCGAGCGGCTGCTCGACGTGGTGCTCGGCGGCTCCGCCCACCTGTGGCACCACCGCCCCGGCCTGGACGTGGACGGCACCTGGGTGGCCGCCGCCGGCGCGGACGCCAAGGCGCTCTCGCGCGGCCGCAAGGTGGCGCCGGGCCTGTTCGTGCCCGCCGCGGTGAAGCTGTACGGCCAGCTGCTGGAGCTCCACCGCCTCAACCCGACGCTGATGGCGCACTTCGCGTCGTACGCGCTGACGCAGACGGACTGGCGCGACCTGAAGGTGGCCACCTGCGCGCTGATGCTGGTGCAGGAGCACGCGGGCCAGCCCGTGCGTGACGGCCAGGGCGCCATCGCCTTCCACGACGACGACTACCGCGCCATTGGCGAGGCCATGGTGCTGCACTACGTGCGCCGCTCCACGCGGATGCTCACGCCCAAGGCCGTCCTGCGCGTGGCGGAGCTCCTGGAGACGCCGGAGATTGCCCGCCTCAACCGCGCGGCGGGCTTCGGTGACCCGGCGTCGCGCAAGCCGCCGCTGGGCCGCTGGAAGCGCGTGGCGCAGAAGTGGCTGGCCGCGCGTGAGGCGAACCTGCCCATGCTCCAGGGCCTGGTGAAGGCCGGCTACAAGGAGACGCTGAAGCGGCTGGCGCGCAAGGCCGGGTACAAGCCCCAGTCGCAGGGCTTCTTCGAGGTGCTCGGCTGGAAGCAGAAGCAGGCGGACGGGGGCCACCGGCAGGTGGGCCTGCACGGCCTGACGCTGGTGAAGCGCGAGCGTTTCGACGGCCTCTCCGAGGCGGAGATCTGCGAGTGGATCGAGCTGGAGCGGCTCTCCTACAAGGAGGTCGTGGGCCGGCTGCCGAAGGACGTGGGCCTCACGCCCGCCATCCTGGCGACGCTGCTGCCGTCGTTGTCGGACCGCGACCTGCGGCTGATGACGCCCACGCTGGAGGACCTGGGCCTGTTGCAGGAGCCCTCCGTGAAGGCGCGCTGGGAGCGGGCGGTGGCGAACGCGACGGATCAGCGCTCGCTGAACATCGCGAAGAACATCCGCAGCGAGGACGTGCGCCGCAAGCTGGAGGAGGCGAGCGACAACGCGGTGAAGAAGGCGGTGGCGGAGGCGACGGCGGAGACGGACGTGCGGGTGATGTTCCTCGTCGACAAGTCGGGGTCCATGGAGGGCGCCATCGAGCAGTCCAAGGAGGCGCTGTCGCGCATCCTCGCGGGCTTCCCGCTGGCCAAGCTGCACGTGGCGGCGTTCGACACCATGGGCACGGTGCTCAAGCCCAAGGCGCCCAACCGCACGGCGGTGCAGCACATGCTGTCCGGGCTGAAGGCGTCCGGCGGCACGGTGCACGCGGCCGGTGTGCACGCGCTGCACCGCTCCGGGGTGCGCATCCCGGCGGAGGCGAAGCTGGTGGTGATGGTGGTGGGTGACGAGGCGGGCGAGGCGGGCGACCAGTTCGCGAAGGCCTTCCACGCGTGTGGCTACAGCGTGGCGGCCCTGGCGTTGCTGGTGAGCGTGGCGGGGGCGCGCGGCAGCACGGTGCGCTCGGGCGCGAAGCAGTTGGGCGTGCCCTTCAGCGAGGTGAGCGTGGAGCAGTTCGCGGACCCCTATCAGGTGCCGCGCGTGCTCCAGGCCCTGCTGGACGCGCCGCGCGAGGCGGGGGCCAGCCAGTCCGGCTGGGTGGACCGGGTGATGAGCACGCCGCTGTTGAAGGCGGCGTGAAGAAGGAGGCAGGGCGTGGACTACCGGAAGCTGCTCGGGAAGGTGGAGTCGGCGGTGCTGCCGTATTTCGGCGGCGGGACCGTGGACGCGCCCTCACGCCGCCTGCGCGTCACCTGGCCCGTGGCCCCGGGCTGGTGGCGTTTCGAGGTGAAGGGCCGCGAGGCCACCGCGCGTGAGCTGGCGTCTCCGGAAGGACTGGAGGCGCTGCCGCGCGTGCGGGGCCACGTCTGGGGGACGCGGCTGGTGCGCGAGGGCGCGGTGGCGGAAGGCCTGGCGTTGATGCCGGAAGAGGAGCCGCCGCGCCTGTCGCCGGTGACGGCCCGCCGCTGGCATGACGGCACGCTGCTCTTCGAGGGCGTGGAGTTCGAGGGCGAGGCGGAGGAGACGGCGCGCCGTGCGTTGGAGGAGGACCGTGCGCTGGGGGACGCGCGGGGCGTGAGTGCATCGCTGCGCGCGGCGTTCGGCTTCGCGGTGTTGGAGGCGGCGTCGCGTAGCACGGGCATCCCGTTCGCGCCCGTGGAGGCCCGTGCGCGGGTGCTCGACGTGGCGCGCGAGGGACGCGCGGAGGCGGAGCGCTGCCTGCGAGGGCTCGCGGAGGAGCGGGTGCGCTTCCTCCGGATGCAGGCGGAGCAGGAGGCCCGGCGCGAAGCCGCGGCCCGCGCCCAGGTCCAGCCCTGGCGGGACGCGGACGCGTCATCCCAGAGGTTGGGCACGCGTGACGGACGGAGCCACACGCGACACGGGCACCGGCGCGCGGAGCCGGACGCCGGAGCATGGGCGGAGCGTGCGCTGGACAAGGCCGGCGCGCGGCTGCTCGGCCACCGCCGTCTGGGTGATGGCCTGCTGGAGGTCGTCTACACGTTCATGGGCGAGCGCTTCGTCACGGTGGTGGAGGCCGCGACGCTGCGCGTGCGCGACGCGGGCGTGTGCCTGGCGGGCGCGGATACGCAGGTCACGCTGGAGAGCCTGCCGTCGGTGCTCAAGGAAGCCATCGACACGGACGTGCTGGTCATCACCCGGCACGCCTGAAACCCGCGTGTCCGGCCGGGCCCGTTCCGCGCGTCGGTACGGGCCATTCGGGAGGAAGGACTTCATGTCGACGACACGCGAGGTGTGCCTGCTCATCGGGCCGGAGGACCAGGTGCTGTGGGGCGATTCGTTCGACGACCCCGTGGCGCTTCCGGACTCGCGCCCGCGGTGGGAAGCCATCTGGAGCCTGCGGGACACGCTGGTGGAGATCACCCACAGCCACCCGGAGGGGCCGCTGGGCTTTTCCCAGGAGGATGAAACGACCATGGCCGCGCTCCAGGCGGCGCTGGGCAGGCCGCTGCGCTTCTCCGTGGTGGCCCCCGACGGCATGGTGGTCCGCATGGGCGGCGAGGACGTGCTGGTGCGCGACGAGCCCTCGTGGGCCGCGCCGCTGCGCATCGCCTCGGGGCTCTTGTATGGCCGTCCCCGGGCCGCCCCCACCCTCCTCCAGGAGGACGGCCTGCTCGTGGACAGCGTCCACCGCAAACCGTGAGCCCTCTTCAGCCCGGCAGCAGGATGATGCGGGCAATCTCCGGCGGCGCGGCGACGCGCATGGGCGGCCCCACGAAGCCGCACCCGCGGCTGACGTAGAGGTGCGACTGGGCCAGCTGGCTCAGGCCCGCGTTCTGCTCGCCCCAGATGAGGCGGCCCACCACGTTGCCCGGGAACATCTGTCCGCCGTGCGTGTGGCCTGAAATCTGGAGCCCCACGCCGCGCCGGGCCACCACGTCGAAGTTGGAGGGCTGGTGCGCCAGCAGCACCGACGCGCGGTCCGGCCGGAGCCCCTTGAGCGCCGCGTCCAGGTCATACCCGGGTTCACCGAAGCGCTGGGCGCTCCAGTCGTCCACGCCGATGAGGTCGAAGGACGCGCCCGCGTCCCCAATGGACACGGCGCGGTTGCGCAGCACCGTGATGCCCAGCCCGCGCACGAACTCCGTCCACGCCGCCACGCCGGAGTAGTAGTCGTGGTTGCCGGTGACGAAGTACGCGCCGTGCCGCGCCTTCAGCGCGCCGAAGCCGCCCACGTACCGCCCCAGCTCCGGCACCGTGCCGTCCACCAGGTCGCCCGTCACCGCGATGAGGTCCGGCTTGAGCGCGTTGGTGCGCGCCACCAGCTCGTCCACGAAGCGGCGCTGCAACACACCGCCAATGTGGATGTCCGTGAGCTGCACCAGCGTGAAGCCCTCCAGCGCCTTGGGCAGCCCGGGCAGCCGCACCGGGATGTCGCGCACGTCCGGCGGGTGGAACGCGCGCCACGCGCCGAAGCTGCTCACCGTCGCACCCGCCACGGTGGCACTCGCGGCAAGCCCCCGCGCGAGGAAGGCCCGGCGCTCGGGGGACGGCGGCTCCGGGACCTTGCGCACGCGGGCGAGCACGCCCCGCACCACGTCCAGCCCCAGGGTGAACATGAGCAGGTAGAGCACCAGCCCCATCCACACCAGCAGCGCGATGCCCGTCCACCACGCCACCTCGGAGGAGAACATCGCCCCCACCATCCGGGCGCCCAGGGAGCCCACGAGCCCCCCGGCGAACAGCCCCATGCCCGCGCGGCGCAGCGCCTTGCTCGCCGTCACGTCGCGCACCAGGCGGCGGTACAGGTAGACGTGCGCCACCGCGAGCAGCGTGGTGACAGGCACGAGGAACAGCGCCATCCGGAGCCAGTGGGGCATGAGGGGCCGTGGCTACCCGCGCACGAGCCGGTCCACGAGCGCCACGTACTGCTGCTTCGCGGCGTCCTTCGCCAGCCCCTTGCGGCCGGCCCACGCGTCGTACTTCGCGCGCCCCTTGATATCGAGCATGCCGGGGCGCTTGCCCTGCACGTCCCCTTCGGTGCCCTGCTTGTAGAGGGAGTACAGCTCCAGCAACGTGTCGTTCGAGGGGGCCTTGGACAGCGTCTTCACCCGGGTCTGGGCGGCGCTGAAGTCATCATCGAGGGCCATGCGCGGTCTCCGGCAAGCGTGTGCCGGAGACCTTAACAGCCCCCCTTCACATCGTCGGCAGCCAAAGGTGGCGGATGTCCGCTGGCAGCTGGGCGCTCACGTCCTCCGCCTCGCCTTCGCTGATCTGACTGCGGACGGCGTCCATCACCGCGCGCACCACGGGCTCCACCGCGTCCGGATGCAGGGCAAGGTCGTCGCCCACCTGCTTCAGGAGCTCGTCGCGGCCGAACTTCTCCGGACGGGGCTCGGCGTCGTGGCGCTCACAGCGGTGCAGCAATTCCGTGAGCTTGCGAGGCAGCTGTGCCTCCAGGTCATGTGCCTCCTCCACCTGGATGCGCTGCTCCAGGCCGCAGAGCACGGAGACGGCCGCCTGCTGGGCGACGGCCGGGGACATGCCTCCCCGCTCACAGAGGTGGTCGATGAAGCGGGCATACGTCTGACTGGCCCGCATCGCACTGCGCCGCGCACGCCGCTCCTCGATGGACAGCTCGCGCCGCTCCTCCGCAGGCTCCTCTTCCTGGGGTGCACCCGAGCGGCGCTGCGGATCACGGTCTTCAGCCATGGGGGTCCTCCCTGTCGGTCCCGGTGGGTAACAGGGTGCCCATGCCCGTTCCGGAGGGCACGTCGTTGCCAGCTGCGACACTGTCCGCCGGCTGCCCGGCTGCTAGGCGGCCACGCGCCGCACGTAGGTGTCCCAGAGCGCGCCGAAGAAGAAGCCGCCGAAGCGGGCCAGGGCCTCCGCGCGGTGCACGGTATCCCGGGCGTTGAGCACCCGCAGGGTGGTGAGCTGGCGGGCGAACTCCTCCGCCGTCAGCCGCAGGAAGCCCCGGCCGATGCACGGCGCCTCCGGCCCGTCTCCCCGGTGCAGGGACACGAACAGCGTCGTGGTGTCCTTCCACAGGTCCAGGCCCGGGTCGTCGTAGAGGTCCTTGTAGCCCTCCAGGTAGTACGCCTCGCCGGACTCGTTGAGCAGGTGGAGCAGGTACTCCATCCGCTGGCCGCCTGGCCGCGCATGCTCGCGGGTCATCAGACGCAGCTCGCCGCGCGTCACCACCAGCGGGCGGGACGACAGCACCGGCGCCGTCACCGTGCCCATCAGCTTCAGGGGGTGGCGCTCGTCGCGCAGCGTCGCGTCCAGGTCCTCCGCCGTCACGGTGAGCACGAAGCGCAGGGGCGTGGCGTCGTCACGCTCCGGGTCTCCGGCTTCCAGGTGCGGAGCCTTCACGTCACCGGACACGAAGCCGTGCATCGTCTCCGTGAAGCGCACGCCCACGGGCCCGGGGGCCGGACGGGCCTCCGCCTCCGGCAGCGGCGCGTAGTCGATGGTCCACCCATGGCGCCGGGCCATCAGGGCGCACGCGCGCTCGGCGACAGCGGAGATGGTGAGCAGCGGGTTGATGCCCAGCGAGCGCGGCACCACCGAGCCGTCGGACACGTACAACCCCTCATGCACCGCGCGGCCGGAAGCGCTGGAGAAGACGCGCCCCTCGTGGTCCACCACGCCGTCCTCCGCCCGGTCGGCCATGACACAGCCTCCCAGCGGGTGCGTGCACAGGAGCTCCTTGCCGAAGGCCTCGGACCAGAGCGGGTAGCGCACGAAGGTGCCGCCCAGCGCGGCGGTGGCGCGGCGCAGGCGCTCCTCGATGCGGGTGAGCTGCGGGGCGCGGCCGGCGTCCGGCCAGTGCAGGCGCACGCGGTCGTGCTCCAGCCGCAGCTCTCCCTTCGCCTCGTCGTGGGACATCACCATCAGCGTCTGGGTGTGCTCCACCGCGCCATGGTCTGGACCGCGCACGAAGCTGTCCGCCTGGCGGATGCGCTCCTGGACCCAGTCCAGGATGCCCTCGTCGGTGTCCTCGCCCACCATCACCGAGGCTCCCGCCAGCGCCGCGGGCATCAGCGACGCGAGCGCGCCGGGGATGACGCCCTCCTCGATGATCATCCCCTCGTCCAGCCGCGCGGTGTCGCGCTGGTCGATGACGCCCGCGATGCACGGGCCCACCGGGTCGCGCGTCTCATGGTCCTGCTCGCCGTGGCCCACGCCGTGGACGGGCATGTCCAGGTTGTAGCCAAAGGCCAGCACGTCGCCGTTGCTGCTGAAGCGGTGGCCCAGCTTCGAGGACACGGACAGGCCGCGCTCACGCGAGCGCAGGAGAATCTCCGCGGTGCCCATGGTGCCGGCCGCCAGGATGACCCGGTCCGCGGTGAGCCACGCATCGGGCGCGTCGAAGCGCTCGCGGCCGGTGTTGAGGGGGCGGTAGTAGACGCGCCACTTCGCGCCGTCCGGCACCACCGCGCGCACCGCCACCTCCGTGAAGATGCGGGCGCCGTGCGCGTGCGCGTCCGGCAGGTAGTTCATCAGCACGGTGTTCTTCGCGCCGGTGTTGCAGCCCGTGGCGCAGTCCCCACACAGCGAGCACCCCGGCTGCCGCACTCCGGCGGCGTTGACGCTCGCCTCGAAGGTCACCGCCACCGGAGGCCGCGTCAGCCGTCCGCCCAGCTTCTCCGCGGAGATGCCGAACGTCTTGAGCTTCTGCAGGGGCGGATGGTCCTCCGGATACGGCAGGGGCCGCAGCATCAGCTCCGCGTGCGCGAAGCCGTCCTCCAGAAGGCCGTGCACGTCGGCGCGAAGGGCCTCCGGCCAGCGGGGGTCCTCGAACACGCGAGGGTCGGGCCGCATCGTCACGCCCGCGTTGATGAGCGACGTGCCGCCCAGGCCGCAGCCGTCGATGACGGACACGTCGCCGTTGCGGTGGACCTCGATGAGGCCGGTGGGGCTGCCCACGTCCAGGTCGCCCTGGCCCGGGGCGCAGTGGAGCTGGAACTCCGCCACGGCCTGCGCGGGCGTACGGGGCATCTCCCCCGGGTGCATCTCCCGGCCGCGTTCCAGCACGCACACCTGCTGGCCCGCGCGGGCCAGACGGCTCGCGGAGATGCCCCCGCCATAGCCCGACCCCACGACGACCACGGGGTAGTGTGATGCCAGCTCGCTCCACGGGGATGACAGCCTGCGCATGCTCACTCCTGGCGGCCTGACCGCCGCCCTCTTTCAGATGCTGCCTTTTATTCCCAGCCGGTGACACCAGGGAGGGGGCCGCATGCTGCGCGGTTCAATGGCTTGGATCCACTCCCCGTCCGTCCCCCCGTTCGCACAGCAGGCGGCCGACCTGGTTGGTCAGGGCCTTTGGCGGACAAACGCGAAGGGCGCGGGTCCTTGAGAGGAAAGTCCACCCCGGCCCCCCTGTCGGGCGCGGTCCTCCCAACTGGTCCGACTGTCGGACCAGTTCGTGAGGTCCGCCGCCAGGGAGAGCCCCAGCAGGGTTCTCTCCTTCTCATTCATCGGGACGGACTTCCGGTCCGAAGGCCTAGAAGAAGCGGCGCAGCACCCAGGCGCCCAGACTGAGCAGCACGGAGATGAGGAGCATGGACGCCAGCGGCGCGTAGAAGCGTGTGTGGCCGCTCTCCACGCGAATGTCCCCCGGCAGCCGGCCAAACCAGGAGAAGGCCCCGGCCCACACCAACAGCCCTACGATGACGAGCCCCAGGCCCACCACCACCAGCATCAACCCCACGGGCTTCATCCGGGACTTCCCTCCAGTTCCGCGGCCTCGCCTCCCGCGCGGCGGAAGGCGTTCACCAGCCGGTGTGCGTGGCGCGTCGTCTCAGGCTCGCGGTAGCGGGGGCTGGCCTTCAACACCCACTCCACGGCGGTGTCCAGGTCCATGCGGTGGCCGGGAGAGACGTACACGGGGCTGACGCCCGCGCGGGTGCGGACCGCCATGCCCACCACCTCTCCTTTATGGGTGATGGGGGACGTGGCGCCCCGCCGCTCCGCGAGCTTCCCCGGCGTGCCGACCAGCAGCGACTTGGCGCAGCCGATGGACGGGATGTCGAACAGCAGGCCGCCATGGCACGCGATGCCCACCCGTCGCGGGTGCGCGGTGCCCTGGCCGTCGAAGATGAGCACGTCGGGGCGGACCGTGAGCTGCTTCCAGACGGCGGCCAGCACCGGCAGCTCGCGGAAGGACAGCAGGCCGGGGACATAGGGGAACGTCAGCACCGCCGTGGCCACGGCGCGGCCCACCGGCTGAAGCGTCGTGGCGTCGAGCACCACGATGCCGCCATAGCCCGTGTCGTTGCCCTTCTCCGTGGAGATGTCCGCGCCTCCCAGGCGGGTGATGCGCAGGCCCGGAGGTGGTTCGAGGATGATCTGCTCGCGCAGGCGCTTCTGCAGCGCCACGGCCTCCGTGGGCGTCACGTTCCAGTCATGTGGTGCTCTCGGTGACTCCATGGGTCGCCTCCCGTGAACCCAACACTGTGCATCGTCTGGGCGGGGCGTGACCGCCGCTCCCTCCCCCTCCGTCCAGGAGAGGACGGGCATGGACCGGGGTGGAGGTTGTCAGGGAGCGCGGGGGGGCGCCGTCCCCCGGCCAGGGTTCCCCTTCCTGGAGGCATGCGACCATGGCGACGCTCAACATCACTTTCGGCGGACACTCGGCGGACGTACCAGTGGAGCTGGAGCGGTACATCAGCGACGAGGACGTGCGCCGCATCGCGGTGGAGCTGATGCGTTCGGGCGGAGTGCCCGGCCTGCACCACATCCCGCTGCGGGACGAGGCCTTCCAGCACTACGTCGTGGACCGCTTCCGGGGCCCGCAGGGCGAGGAGCGCATCTACCTGCGCCCGAAGGTGCCCTTCGGGGCGTGCTGAGGAGGCCACCATGCGCATCGTCTTCTGTGGCGTGGGGGCCATCGGGTCCGCGACGGCGCTGTTGTGCCGCAACCTGGCCGCGACGCCGGTGTTCATCGACTTCGACCGGGTGGAGTCAAAGAACCTGCTGTCGCAGGCCTTCGTGAAGCCTTCCGTCGGAAAGAACAAGGCGGAGGCGCTGAAGCTCCAGCTGCACAACCTGCACGGCGTGAAGGCGGAGGCCTTCGGCGTGCGCCTCACGCGCGACAACGTGGAGGCGCTCTGCAAGGGCGCGGACCTGCTGGTGGACGGCTTCGACAACCAGGACAGCCGACAGCTGCTCAGCGACCACGCCCGGAAGACGGGCACGCCGCTGGTGCACGGCGCGGTGTCCGCGGACGGCACGTTCGGGCTGGTGCGCTGGGACGAACGCTTCACGCCCGACGCCGAGGACACGCACGGCCAGGCCACCTGCGAGGGTGGCGAACACCTGCCCCTGCTGGGCCTGCTGGCCGCGACGCTCGCGCGGGCGGTGCAGGACTTCCTCAAGCACGGGGTGAAGCGGGACGCCTTCGTGAACCTGAGCGCCGTCACCCCGCTCGCGGGTCAGGGCTGAGCCTCCGAGCCTGCACCGTCAGCCCGCCCGCGCCAGGGCCTCGCGCTCCTGGTCGAAGCGCACCAGCGCCTGGACGATGTCCTCCTTCGAGTCCGTGAGCAGCAGGTGTCGCGCGTACTCCTGCCCCTGGGCCAGATGCTGCAGCAGCGGGTACACGGGCCGCGTCTTCGTCCAGAACTCGCGGCCCAGGAAGAGCATGGGGCTGATGACGCCCACGGTGTTGTAGTGGTTCTGGCAGGCGTCCTGGAAGATCTCCTGCACCGTGCCCGCGCTGCCGGGTGAGTAGACGACGCCACCCCGCGCGATGGTGAGCAGGCCCTCCTCGCGCACGCTGTTGGCGAAGTACTTCGCGATTCGCGTGGCGAAGGGGTTGGGCGGCTCGTGGCCGTAGAGCCAGGTGGGGATGCCCAGGCTGTCACCCATGGCCGCGGCGTCGCGCAGGGGCCAGATGGCGCGCACCTCGAAGGCTCGCGCCAGCCAGTCCCGGTCCTTGTAGGACGGAGCCCGCGCCAGCACCGCGAGCGCCGCGTCCAGGTCTTCATCCGCCCGCCCCGCGAACCACGCGCCCAGGTGCGTGGCCTCCATGGCGCCCGGGCCGCCGCCGCTCACCAGGAAGAAGCCCAGGCGCGCCAGTGAACGGGCCAGCTCCGCCACGGAGCGGTAGGCCTCCTGTCCCCGCAGCATGGAATGGCCTCCCATGATGGCCACCACCCGGCGGGGCTTGCCCCCGTCCAGCAGCGCCTCCTCCAGCGCGTCGCTGATGGCGTGGTCGTGAAGCCGCTGCGCCAGGGTCTCCAGGATGGACGGCGGGTGGGCACCGCCGCGCGAGTTCCAGTGCGCGTAGATGCGCGCGTCCAGCGTGTCCGCGTAGGTGTCCGGCTGCGTCGGGTCGAAGCCCGCGTACAGCTCCTCCGGTGTGTAGAGGGCGCCCCGGTACGGGCAATAGGGCAGCCCGGAGAACGGCGGGAACACCATGGCCCCGCGCGCGAGCACCTGTTGCAGCGCCGCGGGCTCCAGCTGGCAGCCCAGGAAGACGGTGCCGGTGAGGTCCGCCTTCAGCAGCGCGTCGCCGTACGCACGCAGGTCCAGCCCCTGGAGGATGACGTTGGCGAGGCTCCGGCCCTCGCGCAGGTGCTGCTCGAAGGCAGCCAGGGTCTCGAGTTCCGTCATGTGAACGCTCCGGGAAGGGGAAGTCCCGGCGGATCATCCCCGACGAACAGGGCGCGTGTCAGGGAAAGAAGCTCGGCCACCGGGACCGAGCCGCTCAATCCAGGTGTCTCGAGGACCCGCGGGGCTCCCTCAGTTGGTGGGGCAGCTGCCACCCGAACAGTAGAAGCAGGAGCTGGTGCAGTTGCCGCCACTGCAGAGCGAGATGTCGGAGCCATGGCAGGTGGGCGACGAGACATCCTGCAGGGTGTAGTCCGTATAGATGTCTCCGCAGGCAATCACCCGGTCATCGGTGCCGCCATTGGCTTCCACCGACATGCTGTTGCTCACATACGTGTCACCGCTCGCGGTCTTGCCCTTCTTCCACGAGCCATAGGCGACGAAGTTGGCGGCGTTCGCGGGGACGATGGGCGTCCCCGGCTTGTAGTGGAGCATGCCGTTGACCGGCACCTGGACGGTGTAGGTGCCCGACGCGCCGCGCGCGCGGTTGAAGGTGACGGGCCCGTTGCCACTGCAGTTGGCGACAGCGAAGTGCGCCGAGTGCCCCGGGTGGTTGAAGTTGACGCCATTCCACCAGTCGGTCGTGCGGAGCCGGACCACCGTGGCCGTCCCCTTGATGATGTCGCAGGAGCGGAGCTTGGGCTCACACGTGGCGCGATCCTGGACACCCAGCTGGAAGTCACATCCGCTGGTGCAGTACGTGTCGCTCGGGTGGGCGGTGCTGATGACCTCCTGGCTCGGGTCACCACACGTGGCGTCGCCATACTCGGAGCCGACCCAGGCCCGGAAGGACGTCGAGCAGCCCGCGGTCAGGGACTGAGCGCCCGAGTCGAATCCGGAGGGCATCGCCGCGAGCGCGGCCGCGTTCTCCCGCTGGAGCTGCTCGCGCGCGGTGAAGTCCACCGCGAAGAGCGACTGGCGCGCGAGCGCCGCCGGAAGCTCCTGCCGGGCCGGGGCCAGCGCGAGGAACACCTCCGCCGGAGTGTGCTTCTTGAGGAAGAGAGGGGCCACGAGAGGGCGCTGCGGGTAGGTCGCCATGACGGCGATGTCCACCACGCCCTCGTCGGTCTCGAGCCAGAGGACGTGGTTGCCACGGTCCCCGACCCGCGCGATTTCACGCGGTCCGGAGGCCGCTGGGGGTGCCGCGTGGACGGGAGCGGCCCCCAGCAGCCAGGCGGCACTGGTGAGGGCAAGGGCGAGGGAGGTCGAGGAGGGCTTCACGGGGAGGCTCCAGCAAGAAGCGGCGGATATTCGCCGCGCCCCCCTGAACGGAAGACCTCGCGTTCTTCCCTCACCCCCCGCCGCCGATTCCCGCCCGGGCGCGTGTCAGGAACGGAAAATCTACCCCGTCCGGCCTCCCCAGAAAGGAGGGATGCCCATTGCAGATCCGAAACATGCAGGCCCCGAAGCGCCCCGCCACGAAGGTGACCTCTCTGGAGAACCTGGAGCTGGCCACCGCATCCTTCCGTGGCAGTGCGCCCGGGACCTGACGTTCGCACCCGCCCCCCGGTCACCCGGGAGGCGTAGACAGGGCCGGGTTCCCGAAGGGGGACCCGGCCCTTGTCGTGTGCGGGTGCTTCCTCGACGGCTCTGCGCTAGGCCTCCTTTCCTTCTCCAGCCCACCAGGAGTTCCTTTGAAGTCGGCTCAGGAGCCCGACGTCATGCGCTGGAGTGGAACGACATGCCTGGGCTGCCGAAAGCCCTCCCAGATCACGATTTGCTCCATTCCTACGATGAGGAAAAAGAGAGAGGAGCCCTCGAACCGGTCCTCCCTCAACCGTCTTCCCCAGCCTTCGAGGTCAACACTGGAGGGGGTAGGACTTGGTTCGGGATGGGTGTGCCATTCCCCCAGGTAAAGGCATGTGCCTTGAGATTCAACCCATCGAGCATCAATGACCGACTGATGCCGCGATGGCGCACGGTGGAATCGGAGTCGTGCCCGCGAGTCTCCCTTCATGGGAGTCGTCACTTCGTCAATGACGATGTCGTCACATCCTTGGAGCCGGCGACCGAGAATCACGCCGCCTGCCTCCGTCTGGAAAGGCTCCAGCTGTCGAAATGGGTTGAGCTGCGAAAGAACCTCGGGAGGCACCTTCAAGACGCCTCCACCGCCGCGCCTGAACAAGAGGGCCTCCATGGCTTCAGGTTGGCGCGCAGCTGGGACAATCCAGCCGTCCGAAATCGAAATGGTGGCTCTCCCTGGCGTCCTGTCCCGCGAGGAACCGAGGCGTCACGGAGTATCCCGCCTTCTTGAAGGAGGCGGACTCGCTCTTCCACGACAGCAACGTCGCTTCATCGGCTTCTTCTCGCAGCGCGCGCAACGCCAGGCGTGCCGCCAGTTCCGCGGTTCGCTGAGCATCAAGGTTCGCGAAAGGCAGATAGCTGGCTCCACATCCAAGCACGTCCCGGCCGTAGTTGACGCCCGGTGCCGCGAAGGCCGCCCGATTCTCCAGGGGCCCCCCTTCGATAGGACGCGAATAGAGACACTCAAGGCAGCCTCGTTGCCTGCCTGGCTGTCCCGCCACATGGGTCAGCAGGGTATGACCGCCCAATCCGTATGGCTCCAGCCATGCGAAGAGCACCGGGGGACGCTTGGTATCCATCCAGACCCACTCATTCAGATGGAGGTCCAGGGCAGGAATCCCCAGGGCGGCGATCACCAAATCGTAGGAGCAGAGGCGCTCGGAGTGCTCTTTCATGTACCATTCAAATGATTCGAAAACCGGTTCCACGTCGATGTATGGCGTGTGAGAGAGGATCTCTGCCATCAGGGCATGGACTTTCGGCTGACGTCGCCATGCCATCCCACAAACGTGCCGGTAGGTGTTCTCTGGAGCGAGAATGTCCGGGTCCACCAGGGTGAGGTGTCCGACTCCTGCCCGAGCCAGCGCCATGGCCAGATGGCCACCGACGGAACCACATCCCGCGATGAGTACGTTGCATTCCTGAAGGTCTGGCTCGGCGCCACCGCGAGGCAGAAGGTAGGAGCGGTCCCACCGGACGAGGTGGATGGGCTTCAGCTTCGCGTTTGTGCTGTCCGTGAGAAGCGGGTGCCCCTGCTCAAGCTGAGTCAGCTCAAGGCCAAGCAGGGCCCGGTCCTGTCCAGGCCGCTCGAGTCCCAGGATGAGCAGGTGCCGTGATGTTTCACAACGTTTGACGAGACTCGCGAGCGCGGCCTTGATTACATCCGGAAGCCGCCGCGCATATGCGCGCAACCCCGCTGGCGTCGCGAGTTCCCATACCTGGAAGTCGACCGCATCGCCGTCTGGAGACAGTGGGAGGTAGAGGGCATTGGCGACATGGAGTCGCTCATGGGGATTGGACAGGCGTGAGCGCGAGTAGGTCTCCGCATCATCCGCGACGGCCCTCACCTCCGTAGCTGTCCGAAGCACGGATACGATTCGGGGCTCCTCCCGGACAGTGATGAGGCAGTCCAAGGCGTCTCCTTCTGAGATGCCCTCCCAATACGCCACAGCTTCACGCAGGAATTCCCGGCCGCGGTTTCCAGTCACCAGGTCGTGGAGCATGCGGCGGACCCTGAGCAGTGATTCCTCGATGATTGCTTCAGGGTCCTTTCGGTCGAGCAGGGTCAGGTCCGAAGTGAAGCAGAGCGCGTTGTCACTGAGCCTGTGGGGAAGAAGAAGGGCGGGCTTCATCCCCTCTATGGATATCACCGGCAGGCATCGCGGGAAGGCCCAGGGCAGGCGGATGCGCAGAAGGAACGCATGATCCGCCACGCTCAACCGTCCTGTGCAGGTGGCTTCTTCGTACCCGAACCTGTTCGAAGCTGTCTGCAACAAGACCGGGCTGCAATCCTCAAGGATTCCACGCTGGCAGGCCTGTTCGAGCGCTTGCTTGTGCGTTGAAGATTGACGCAGGGACTCCTCACGAAGCGGATTCATGCGGAGATGCCCCCACCCACAGCCGCGCGTCCTCCGGAACTGGCGGTGCTCGGCTTGTCGGGAACGGGGAACTTCGGTCCGAACTCGCCGCGCAAGAGCTGGCAGGCGGTGATGGGATCAGGATCACGGGTTGCCTTGTCCAGCTTCTCCTGGAGTTGGAGAAGCCGCTCCCGGAACGTCGTCATCTGGCCGTCGGTCATCTTCGTGAAGATGTCCGTGCCCGGCGCCACGGGGACGGGAACGGAGAGACGGTACAGCAGGGCCCCATCCTGTTTCCTTCCAACCACCTGGAACTTGGATGCCAGGGTGGTGACAAAGCCTCGCAATGCCTCCAGATCATCACACCTGGATCGTGCGGCGAATGCATCGTGCTTGACGTGCGGCTGGAACCACTGCCCCGCAGCGACGGTCAGCCCGATGCCTGACGGCGCATTCTGACCCTCCGTCTTGAATTTCTCCGTCTTCCAGCGTTTCAGCACCCGGATGATGCGAAGGAACTGGTCCTGCTCCATCCCGGTGAATCGCTGCTCTACCCAGAGGATGAGGCCGTCGGGATCCGACTCCTCCCAGGAACGACTCTTCTCATCCGCGCCAGACTTCCCCTTCGCGATGAAGAGCCGCTTCGTTTCGCTTTCCGGGTCATCGTAGGAGTAGACCGCGAGATCGACATGGAAGGCCTGCTCTCCGTCACGGGTGTATTTGACCGTGACACAGGAGCGCCGAATCTCGGTTCCCAACTCCGTGTGGTCCTGCAGGGCCTTGGCCACCAACTCCTTCAGCTTGACGGGGTTGGGACGGTCTTCCTTCGCGCAGTTGAACTTCAGCCCCACGTCGATGTCGTAGTCCTGTCCCTCCGCAGGGTGGATTCCCGTCCCCATCTCGTAGCTGCCCTGATTATGGAACTCGAAGGTGGGGACCGCTTCGCTTTCTTCACGCAGTTGCGCGAAGGCCTTGCGAAGCTTCCCCAAGATAATGTCCCGCTTCTGGATGAGTTCCTTGTTCTCCTTGAGCCGGGTGAGCCGGATTGCATCATCGAACTGCTCGAACTGCTTCTGGATGTCAGCCATGGCCGACTTCGCTTTCTTGTGAGGATGGATTGAACAGGGTGACGGAGGGATGTCCCTCCTTGGCGGCCTTCAAACCCAGGCGCCACTTGTACCGAGGTGTGTCGCGACCGTCGAAGTTGTAGGAGTAGCATTCCGGGAGGCCGGTGGACGCCAGGGCCCGGCCAATGTGGAAGGCAATACTGACAGGGACGGCAGCAAAGACGTGGACGCTGGTGAATTCATTGCGCCCACCGATGTTCTTCTCGATGGCTTCCCGAATGTCCTTGGCGTACTCGACGACCTGGGCCTCGCTTTGAACGATTCCTTTCTGAGGAAGCGTCAACTTGAGATGGAGGTCGAGGCGGACTTCAGACTCCGGCAGAACCTCCGCGCAGACATCCCCATTGACCTCGTTGGAGACAGAGATCCTGACGCGTGCGGCGGAACCTGACTCGCGGAAGTCGCACGTCACCTCAAGCTGCGGATGGATGACCGGCGGCTGTGTAGACCACGTGAAGCGCTGGCGGCCCCGGTCATACTCAAGGACATGCACCAAGCGCGTATTCGCCAGGTAGCCAGCAAAGAGTGCCAGGGGCACATAGGGGAAACCGTAATAGAGGATTGCAGTGCCACGTTCATTGAAGGTGCTTCGGAGCAAGCCGGCCGGTGCCGCCAATCGCCGGACCTCCTGCTCCAGGTGCTCCCATCGGCGTTCTCCAATGGCCTCATGTTGATCAATGAGGACGATTCCCGGCCGGACGTTCCGGCGAGCGAACAACTCGGGAGCATCCTCTTCGAGTGGCTCCACCGAAGTCCGGCTCAATGCCTCATGACAGACGCGCACCAGTTCTTCGCGGGCCGCTGCCCCGGATGGCCGAACGGGCGGCGGATTGAATGGATAGAGTGCAGGCTCGTCTCCGCCCCGGGCATAGAGCTGAAGAGAACGGCTGTCGCGATAGCATCCTGTTTCGCGAAGGCGGCGGCGTGCGGTGGAGAGCGCGGCGCCCAGGTTCACTCCGTCCACGAGCAGCCGGGTGTAGAGCGTGTGAGTCAATTCGAGGGAGCCTGGACAGCTCAGCGGGAATCTGGAGGCGATAACGGCGGGTGCACCATTCGTGTGGAGCATCTGGGCGATGCTCCTCATGGGATGGGCCGGGGAACCCGAGTCTCCACTCTGGCAGGCGCTGAGCGTGATGAGGCGGAGGGAGTTGGCCTTCGCGAAGAGCAGGGTACCCAGTCGCCGGGCATCGACGGTTTCGGCCCCCTCCGTCGGCTCGAAGGCATTGAGCTCGAGTCCATACGTGCCACCGACGAGTTCTTTCCCATGGCTCAGCAGGTGCAGTGCCGTGAACGGGCGGGAGCTTTGCCGGATCCTCTCGGCGAGCTGCTGCTTGGTGGCATTGGCAAGGACATCGTTCTCAGGATCGAAGTCGAAACGAGCGGCGGCGCAAACCTCCTTGAGTGCACTCAGCTGCTCTTCATGGGGAACCCATCCTCCCGCGGATGACCACGCGAAAAGGATTCGTCCCTGAGGCCGAGGCTCGGGCTCATTGCGAGGCTCACAGTCGTACTCATATTGCAGCACGCAATCGTCCGTTTCGGCGAATGGAGGCCCGTTACCGATGGTCAGGAGTTCCCATGGAAGGAAATACAATTCGTCCGCATCCGCGGCGCAAACTGTCAGATGGACAGGGCGACCTTGGTGAAGCGCATCCTTGATTTGTGACTCGACCAGGGCCCAGTCCGCGGGTCTGAGGGATTCACTCAAGACCTTTGAGATTCGCTCACTGTGGGCTTCACCCGCTTCATTCCGTGCGAGCGCCTTCAGGTCCGTACGAAGCTTGAACCAGGGAATGCTCACTGTCGCCTTGGGGCCACGGGAACGCTTGGCGGAGTACGTTCTCGATTTCCAGTCGAATTCCTTGCGGGAGCTCCCCGTGAATTCCAGCTTGATTTCTACTGGGAAGGGCTTGGGAGGCATGGCATCTTCCTGCGAGTGTGTGACTTCGGGAACAACAAACGCCGTGAGATGGCCTTTGTTACCTCCGGCTTTGTTCACGCAATGGAAGCCGGACCGCCGGGTCGCCAAGTAGCACGAAGCTCGAAAGGTCGTGGTACAGCATCCACCGATGAGCCTGCTCGGCGGGGCTGCCTGCATAGGTCTGGCCGGACACGTGGGCCGTTCGTTGCTGGTGATGGCTCGACGTCAAGGCGGCACCTGTCTCAGCAACGGCCTTGAGGATGCCTGACATGGCGGCCCCCACCCTTCTCCGCCTGGCGAGTTCCTGGATGAAGCCCGCGAAGCGCATGAACCTGCTGCGTCCCCGGTCGTTGAAGCTCTGGGTCCACGCCAGATCCACGTGTCCCAGAACCGCGAGGGGGCCGTCTGGATTGGCCAGGGCGGCTTGTGGAAGCGCGGCGATGAACGGACGGTCCTGGCGAGGGCGCATCAGTCCCTTGAGGCGTGCCGCCTCTCTTGGCTCGAGGTCCTGGAACCATGACGCATAGGCGCTCTGCATCGGGGTGCCGCCGCTGAAGCATGCGAAGCAGAACCAGATGCCCCCCGCCAGGAAGGGGACCGTCTCGACATGCTCTGCGCGAAGGTGCTCTCCGCCGGGCAGCAGCAGAGCGCCTTGAAGGGCCCGCTGTTCCTCGGCGGAGTACCAGCTTCCGCCCCTCGGATGGCCAAGTCCGTGGCTGAGCGAAAAGAGTACCGACGGTTCGGTTCCTCGCGCGAGTTCAAGAAATCTCGCGACGGCAGAGCCCTTCCCGCTCCCCGTTTCAATCCAGTGTCGTGGGGGAGCCGACGGAAGTCTGGCCGACTTCTGGAGCCGATGGCACTCCTCCACGCTTGGTACCATCAACTGGTCGTGCCCGAGGCGGGTTGCGTCAGTCTCGTCGTACGCTGTGTAGAAGAGCGTCTGCGCCCGCTCCGCATCCGCCGGTGTTCGTGCCCAGCGGAGGACTTTCCGGACATACGCCCGATAACCCTCCTCGGATGGGAACACCAGACGGCCCACGAGTGCGTTGGTGGCCAGGACCTGCTGAAACTCCAGGGAAATCGCGTCCAGGTCGCCCAGGATCAGCAGGTATCGGGGGCGGTCCTGGTCCTGGCCGTTTTCCGTGTCGAAATGGCTTTCCTTCCACCGGTGGGCTGCCTCCCGGTCCAGGCCGGATGGAACCGCATAGGCGCGAACCTCGCCGCCCTGCTCTTCCTGGCGCAGCTCCCGGAGTGGCTCGATAAGCCCCAGCAGTCGCTCTCCCTCGGGCCCTTGTGGATAGACGATGCCCCAGCGTTGTGCCGGGAAATCATCCAAGTCCCCCGCGTCACTCCACAGGTACTTCGGTCGTGAGATGCCCTGAATGGAAGGCGGGTTTCGCAACACCCGGTCGTCAAATCCTGGAACAAGAACGGGCTCGCGTGTATCTGCGTGCGCGAGCAGCAACTCAAGGGGCATGGAAGAACTCCCGGGACGGCGGGCTTCGGCCGTCCGTAGCTAGGGATTGTACGTAGCCGGCAATTGCAGGTAGCGGTCCAACACGTCCCTGGGCAGGGCTGGGCGCGCATGCAACTCCACACGGGACTGCTCGCGCACCGCCTGACTGATGAGCTCGCCGAGCGATACCTCCAACAGGCCCTTTCTCGCGAAGAACACCGTTCCGGACTCCGGCGCAACGCCAAGCGCTAGGAATGCCTTGGGGTCCTCCAGGGGAATGAGCAGGGTGCACCGCCCCGCCTCCACCCCTTCGGGCCAGAGCGGGCCGGTGGTCCCACCTACGTAGTCAGGCACAGTCCTAGGGGCGAATCCGCGTACGGGAGTGCCCGTGGGATTCTCCACCTCGTGGCCCTCCCAGGGAGGGTTGCTGATGTACTGCTCGATGAATTCGCGTGGCAGCGGTGGACATTCGTAAAGCCGCACTTCCGCGCGGTCCCGGATCATCCTTTCGATAAATGGACCCAGGTTCGTATTCACCCGTCCGCGGCCGACGAAACATGTCTCATCCGGGGAGAGCACTCCGAACGCCAGAAACTCCGTCGGCCGAGGCAACGGCATCAGGTAGACGAGACGTTGCGCTGTCGTGTCTCGTGGCCAGAACACCTGTTCCTGTGAGAACTCCAGGTCGTGGTACGGCGGCTTCGGCATGTCCAAGGCGCTTCCTCCAGATGGATACAGGTGCGGGATTCACCTGGCAATCGGACGCCCTTTGGACCGGTTTGTTACCTTGCTTCATTCAAATAAAAGAATGCCATCCAGCCAGTTCCTGTCGCGCCCGTCATGGCGCCATGCATCACGCTCATCGCGAAGGGCAATCGCCGCAGGCTGTCCCGCTCGCAACCGCTCCCGGACCTGGTTGAAGAAAGCGTTGACCTCCTTGTCCAGAAGGTCGATGGGCGCGGCCAGGACGCCACGCGCCCCCGCGTCAAGGAATGCCGCGGGAATGCTCAAGGGCTCATGGACAGCGTAGGTTGTGTGGGCGGCCTTGCATGCGGCCAACACGACGAATGGCGCGTTCCGGAGCGTGGCTGTTCGTACCTGGGCTGCGTGCAACTCGGGACCGCCCGCGTCCTGGGCCAATAGGAGGAAGGAGGCACTGGAGCCGGCATGGATGTCACCGTGGGTCACCAGGTCGACTTCCGAAGCATCTTCCATCATGGCGAGGACACGGGCTGGCGTGGCCTGTGCGCCGGAAAGCCGCACCTGCTCCTCCTTCGGGCCGAAGCCGGCTTGCCAGTCGTTCAGCCTGGGCAGGTCTCGGCCCGGAGGAAGCGTGACTTCCGAAACCACCAGGTGCCGGGCCATGCCGGACGGTGGCGGGCGGCGGGTTTCGGTGGCCCGCGTGAGGTAACTCCATGCGAATTGGGAGGGGAGGATTCCGGCACGGCCATGCAGGGGCGCGCGCGCGAGCACGTCCACCTGGGCACAGCCGCGCAGGGAGGCGAGAACGGTCTCCGGCACGAGGTCGTCGAGCCGTGACTCCAGCGGCTGCCTCCGGAGGGCATCATAATGGCCGACGAGCGTCCCCCGCGAGTCAAGGGAGAGCACCAGGGTGCGTTCGGAGTCGACGGTGGCAGCGAGGAGGCAGCGGGCGGGAAGTGGGGTGCCACGCTCCCGCGCCATCAATGCCAGTGCTTCCGTGAAGTCGTTTCGATGCCCTGCTTCCATGAGCAGGGACGTGAACCCGTAGGCTCGCACCCGCCGGGCCTCCGGAAGTCCTTGCTTCGCTGCGGCTTCCACCTGCTGCGAAAGCTCGTTCAGCAGCGCCAGTCCGCGCGCTGGGTCCCGCTCGATGACGAACCGCCCCATGGCGTGGGCAGTAACCCAGCGCTCACCTTGATTCGTGGGGGGAGTCGCATCAAGGGTCTTCTGTAATTGCGCCTCGTCCCCAGGAGCGCTCCGGAGCCGGGCAACATCCGCCAGGGTGAAGGCGCCACTGGCGGAGAGTGGGAGTCCCGTGGCCAATGCCGAGTCCAGTTCACTCCTGGCTTCGTCCACATTCAATTGGTGCCAAGCCACGTCCGCGAGCGCTTGGTGGACCCGGCGGCGGGTGTCGGGATCTCCCGGGTCTCGCTCCAGGATTTCGCCGTAGTAGGCGCGCGCGAGCGGAGCGTCATTCACGAGGCGCGCAACCTGTGCGACGTTCAAAAGCAGGTCCCGTTCCAGATACCAGTCACCGTTTCTCCGGGTGAGGAGCAGACCCTGTTGAGCATGTCTCCGCGCATCGTCGAGCCGGTGGAGTTGGGTGTAGAGGGTGGAGAGGTCGATGTCGATCTGGATGCAGCGGTAGTCCAGGCCGGGGGTGGTGCACAGACGCTGTGCGTCCAACAGCGTCCGGAGTGCTTGGTTCCAATGGGCCGCAAGGGTCCACTCGGTGGTCTCCCCCCCGTCTTTCGCCGCGAGGCTGCGCTCTTCTGTCGCGCGCGCCCTGGCCGCGGTCAGAGTGAACCAGGGGTCCCCACTCGCGGAGGCCTTCTGCTCGAAGAGGGACAGGTGTTGGGGAACGGCTCCCATTAAGACAAGCGCCCCCAAGAGCAGGTCGTCTTCTCCTGCCGTCAGGAGCCGGGCCAGGAACTGCTCCTGCTGGGCGCGGGACAGGCGGTCGTGAACCAGGTCCGCGTAGGTTTTCGCCAGAGGGCCCCGGTGCTGAAAATCCGCTCCCGCGACCCGGGCGACATAGTCCTGGAGCACCCGTCCGCCCGCGCGAGCGTCCAGCTTCCGCGCCAGGGGTTCGAACGCCAGGACCCGGGCGCGGTGGGTCGCGGACCGGACCGCGTCGTAGAAGTAGATGCGGGCGCTGGGCCAGAGGCTGAACTCACTGGGAAGCGCCGCTGGATCCATATTCACAAGAGACCTGCCCAGGGCGTCCTGTGCGTCGCGCTGCTTCCGGTCAGGCATCGTGTGCCGCAAGGTCCGCGATTTCTGCAGGGCTTCTTCCGACCAGCCGGGTTCCTGCAGGTTGGCGATGTCCGTGAACACCTTGGCCGCCATCCACGGCAGTTGAAGCTCCCGGAGCGCCAGGGCCCGGTTCCAGAGGGCCTGTGGCATTTGGGGGCGCTGCGCCAGGGCCCCATCCGCCGCCTTCAAGGCTTCGTCGAAGGAACCCTGAACGAGCAGGACCGCGGCTCGGTCGGCTTCGCGTTCCGGGGACGGGTGGAGCTGATTCAGGACGGAAAGGACCTGCCTGGCCGAAGCGGGGCCGTCCCGAAGAAGCATGGCCGTGGCCAATCCCCGGTAGTCCTCATCCTGTTGGAGCTCGTGCAGGACATCATACGCCGGAAGGACGGAAGAAGGGCCGGCCTGCGCCGCCATGGGTCTGCTGGCCAGGGGACGGTAACGGGCCATGGACGGATGGCTGAGCCTGGGCTCAAGCAGACGCTCCGGTCCTTCGACCAGGAGCGGAGCATGGACAGGGGAATGCCCGGAAGGCATCCGCGCAAGGAGCAGCAGCACCACGACGACGACCGTGAACGACATCGCGGCAAGGACCCGGGTCTGCTTCCACCAGACAGAGGGGGCAGCAGGGGACGGCAATGGTCGCGGGTTATTCAACTCCTCCGGGGCGCCAACGTGCTCCCTGGCCAGGAACTTGAACTGGAGCAGGGCGGGAATCTCCCGCTGACAGGGCACGCAGTCCGGCAGGTGTTGGCGAAAATCCTCGGCCTCCTCGGGCGAAAGCTCACCATCGACGAAGAGCGCCACATGCTCGCAGGGGCTGGCCATCAATTCACCTTGTGGTGTGGGCGAAGGATCGCACCCAGCTTCGCGCGGATGTCATGGAGGCGCTTGGAGACAGTGCCCACCGGAATGTTCAGTGCCAGGGCGATGTCGCGGTATTTCATTCCCTGCGCATACAGCTCGTAGGTGGTCCGCATCGGCGGGCTCAGGGTTTCGACGGCCCTGGCGAGTTGTTCCGGGGTCACATCGTCGAGGTCCGGCAGGGCCGCATGCTTCGAGGCCGCCTCGGTCTGTTCCTGGCGGGTCGGATCCGGGAGGTGCTTCTTCTGGACCTGTTGTTTGCGGCACTGGCTGAAGAAGAGATTGCTGAGGGTCGTATTGAGCCAGGAACCGCAGGTCTTCCTATCCGGAAGGGACTCACTGCCGTTAAAAGCTTTGATGAAGCGCAGGATTGTCTCCTGCACGAGGTCCTCGGCGTCCGTCTCGTTCCTGCAGAGGTTCCTCGCCTGGCTCAACAGCCAGTCGCGGTGCTGCATGGCGAGCTCGCCCAGTCGTTGGGCACTGGCTTCTGTCCTCATGCCGGGCGGAAGCCTCTCCATTGCCTTTCGGGCAGAAAGAGGCGAGGTGATGGCGGTACCTCGTGCCTGCCCCCGTTGGTCGGGAGTGGGCGTTTCCTGGGGCGGACACGCGTCTGGAGGAGGGGCATCGGGTAGGGACATGGGGAGCTTGCCTGCGCACCAGACGCCGAGTGGCCATTTTGTTACCTCCACCCGCAGGTTTTCGGATGAAGGGGTGGACCAGGAGGGTCGTTTTCCACTCCCTTTGCGCTTGCAGGTGGCGCCGTGGTGCCACCGCTGACGATGTTGCCGTCGTATTCCTCCCCCTGTCGGGCGCACGACAGCATCGCCCAGATTTCCCTTCCTAAAAGGAAGGCGGGCGGCCGGGCTTTTCAGTGGTCCTCCCGGGGATGTCAGAGCGGTCGGGTATGTCCGCGCTCGCCTTTTTCCCCGGCAAAAGGAGGCAGTGTGAAAGATTTTAAGTGGATGTGGACTGCGGCCCTCGCGGTCCTCGCGCCCGTCATGACGAGCGAGGCCGTGCCCAACCGGGTCACCAACGGCTTGGTCGGCGAATGGAAGACCACCCTCAAGTCGCCGTTCTTCCCGGAGCGGGCTCCCGACACCAGTGGCCTAGGCCATACGGCGACGGTCGTGGGTGGGACGGTCCAATCCTGGGGGTGGTGGGACAACGGCATGAACCTGGTGGGGGACAAGTACCTCCAAGTGAACAACTCGCCGAACCTGAACTTTGGCACCGGCAGCTTCACGCTGACGGCATGGATCCGCATGACGGACACCAGCCGCTACATCAAGACCCTCATCGACAACCGTGGCAGTGACGGACGCGGCTATTCGCTCGCGGTCATTGAAGGCAACCAACTGGTGCTCCAGCTGGCGGATGAGACGGGCTGGGCCAACTACACCTCTTCGCCCATGCTGACGCCCAATCGCTGGCACCACGTCGCGGTGAGCGTCAGCCGCACCTCGTGGCCAGTGCACATGTCCTTCTATATCGATGGGTATGATGCCGGCCTGGCCACGCCCAAGATGGGCAACATCAACAACACCAACAACTCGTTCCTCATCGGCGGCCACAAGGACGGCGCCGGGTACCGGTTCTCCGACCGGATTGACGATGTATTTGTCTTCAACCGCGCCCTGCCCAACTACGAGATCTGGAACGTGCTCAACCCGGGCCGGCCCAGCTACACGCCGTCCTTCTGGAACGACAACAGCCGACAGGGACAGAACAACTGCTACAACTACGCCAACAACAAGGCCACCAATACGTTCGCCCAGCCGGGCAAGGCTTCCGGTTCGCAGGCAACGTCCATGGACTGCTCATTGGTGCGCCAAGCCGCCATCAATGACGGCCTGGAGCCCCTCTCCGGCTATCCGAGCACGATCCTGAACTTCAAGACGGGCGTCGCGCTGGTGGTGGCGCCGGGCTACGACTACCACTGGTACCGGCTCGACGAGAACGGCACCTGGACCCACAAGCCGGGCGGGACGCGCGCGACGAACCTGGACAACGCGGGTCAGGTCATCACGGATCCGCGCACCGCCAACCGCGGTCCGTACAGCCAGTTCTGCGGCTTCTTCATGCTCTGGTCGGACATCGCCGAAGGCTACGGCCACGAGTCCATCAACTAGTCCTCCCCTCCCCTTTCCACGGAGAACCCTCCATGTCTCGTCTTTCATTTCGTGCGTTCGTCGTGTGCGGTGCGCTGGGGTTGGGTGTCGCTGGGCCGATGACGGCCTTCGCGTCGGACCTCCAGGCTGAACAGCCCCAGCAGGGGCTGCGCGTGACGTACCTGCTGTACTCGGGCCGTCCCAACCCGAGCGTACTCGTGACCGACCCCGCGCAAGTGCGCGCCATCGAGGAGCAGCTCGCCCGCTCGCTAGCAGACGGGCAGCGCACCACAGTGACCGAGTCCCCAGCCGTCCTGGGCTATACGGGCATCCAGATTGAACGGCTGGGTGATGCGGGCCGAGGCAGCGCGCCGCTGGTGCTGCGAGGCACGATGCTGCGGGAGAAGGCGGATCCGGCGCAGGCGGCCCTTGCGTCCTCGTCCGCCACGGTGTCTCGCGATGCCGAGGTGCTTGAGGAACTGCTGCTCGACCTGGGCCGCGACCAGCGGGTGATTGGCGACGTCGAGCTGTCGGTCATCCGCACGTCGAAGTAATCCCCGGCGCTGTCCCAGGACCGTGGGCCCATGCCTTCCGGCGCGGGCCCGCGGCGGCGCCCGTTCGCGGATGGCCGTGTGGGGCCGAGTTCCCGGGGAGACCGGACCCTTGTCGTATCCGCGCCCTCCCTCGAAGGCCCTCCCCTCAGGACGTGCCCTGCCGCGTCTCCGGGGGCGATGTCCTCGGGCCTCCCCGTGACCCCAGCTTGGTCTTCGTGAGGAGGAAGCCCCATGAAGTCCACAGAGGTCCACGGCCCGAGCCTGCGCTTCGCGGTCATCCCCCCAGCATGACCGAACGCGCACAGTACCTGGCGGAAGCCGTCACCAGTGTGTGCGCCACGGTCCGCTTACCCCTCGAGTTCGAGGTGGAGCACCACATCCACGTCCAGAAGGAGCGCCTGTCGCCGGGCGCCGCACGCAACGCCCTCATCCGCGAGGTTTCTCCGGATGCCTTGCTGGTGCCGCTCAATGATGACGACCTTCTGGTGCAGCGCACGCTGCATCATTACGCCCAGCTCATCCTCCATCACCCCGGGCGGCGCTGGTTCGTCGCGGACTTCATGCGCATGGACGAGGACCGCCGCTACCTGCCCGGACAGGACTACGCGGCCTGGACGTTCGCGCCGCCCCCTGGCGATGCTGACGCCCATCTTCGAGGCGGAACATTTCCTCCAGGGCAACGTCTGCTTCCACCGGAGCCTCTTCGACGAATTGGGCGGCTACGACGAGACACTGGAGATGGCGGAGGACCTGGACCTGTACGTGCGACTCCTCATCGCCGGGCACCTGCCCATCCAGGGCGCGCACCTGAGCCATCTGCACCGCGTGCACCCCGGCAACACCAGCCGTGGCGTGGATGCCCGGCGGCACAGTGCAGACCTCGGACAACTCTACCAGCGGCACGCCTCATTCCTGGCGGCCCTGGGCGTGCCACCGCCGCTTACGGACTGATGCTCCAGCCCACGCAGGCAGGGAGCTCCCCCACCTGACCCTGCTCAACGACTGACGTCCCTGGGATGCGCGGGACGACGCCCGTCATTCACGGACGGGCGCCGTCCACTCACGCGCCGGACGCTCAGGGCGTCAGCTTCAGCAGGAGCAGGTCCGCGCCCTGCGAGGGTCCCACCGGTGTCGGCCCCACGAACGTGGTGCCATCCAGGGTGCCTCCGAAGTACGTCGTGCCGTCAGGGAGGACTCCGAGCAGCGGCGTGCCGTAGAGGTCCGGCGCCACGCTCCGGGACCAGCGGTGGGCCCCGTTGGCCGCGTAGGCCGCCACGAAGGTCTGGGAGCCGGCCTCATACTGAGGTCCAAACACGCCGCCCCCCAGGTCCACGGGCCCCTCGGCGAAGCCCGCGAGCCGGAAGTTCCCCTGTGCGTCCACCCGCATCGCGGACACCCACTCCCCGATGCCATTGCCATACCGGCGGGCCCAGCGGTCCGTCCCCGCGGACTCCAGCACACCCAACATCACGTCCACATTGCCGCCATCCCACTCTCCCGCATGGCTGCTCGCCACCGTCTGGCCGGCGAAGACGAAGGTCTTCTTGAACTGGCCGGCGAAGGCCACCGCGTCCCCGGGCGCCGCCGCCACGCCTGTCACGGTGCCCATCGCGCCGTTGAGCGGCCGGCGCCACAGCAGCGTCCCCTCCGGAGAGAACCTCGCCACGACGGGCGTCTCCCGGTTCGTCGCCCCCAGCGCCGAGACTCCATTGGACTTCGGGCTCGCCTGCGCGCCGAGCAGCACGTGGCCCGTGCTGTCCGTGGCCAGCGCTTCGCCCGTCGTCGGCCCAATGCCTCCCTCGTAGGCCTTGGACCACAGGTGGTTGCCCTCCCAGGAGTACTTCGCGATGAACAGGCCCGCCGAGGCATCCTCCATCGAGATGCTGTTCTGGCCCGCGAACAGGTCTCCTCCGCCCAGGTTGGCGTAGCCGAGGAAGTACCCCGTGAAGATGAGGCTGCCATTGGCATCCGTGGCCACCGCGTTGGCGCGGATGGGGTAGGCCTCCACCTCTCCGTCGCGGACCATGCGGGCGGTGAAGCCCCGGACCCAGGTGAGGGCCCCAGCGGGGCTGAACTTCGCGATGAACGTGCCGTATTGGGACGCCGGCAACGGGCCGGTGCCGAAGTCCGGCGTGCCCGAGTAGCTGCCCACCATCAGCACGTTGCCCAGCGGAGTGAGCGTCACGCCGGCGACCTCCAGGATCGCGTTGCCCTGCGGAAACGCGCGCGACCATTCGTGGGTGCCATCCGCGCGGTACCGGCCGAGCATCAAGCCGCCCTGGGAGGGGAAGGTGCTGCCCCCAAGGCTGCCCGCGCCCGTGTAGACGCCCGCGACCACCTGGGCGCCGCTGCTGTCCGTGGCCAGGGCCTGCGCGCGCTCGTCGCCCGCCCCACCCTGCCGGCGCGTCTGGGTCAGCTCACCGCCCGTGCCCTGGTAGGTGCACACGGTCTGCGAATAGGACAGCACGAGCACCGGCCGCAATTGCTGGCGGGCGTCCTCCTTGGAGACGAAGTCCAGGCCGTTGCCGCCCTCCGGAATCAGGACGAAGGGGTGCGCGCCGCTGGCCGTGACGACGGACGACACGTCGTATTCCACCCAGCTTCCGGAGGCGACCTCCCCCACGTTGCCCAGCGCACCACCGACGGGCGCCGGACGCGTGTTCCACGTGAGCGAGTCATTCCAGCCAGAGCTGGTGCGGTAGAGCACGGGGCCGTTGGTGGAGCCGTCCGTGGCGAACAGCCGCAGCCGCGCCCGGAAGAAGCCCTCCCTCACCGAGAAGCGGAAGTCCAGGTACGTGTCCTGACGGGGCGAGCCATCCGAGACCAGCATCGTCGACGTGCCATGGCTCGCCGTCGGCGAGTCCTGCGTGACGTAGGTGTCGTACGTCGGCTCGAGCCGCTCCTCCGTGATGACCTCCCGGGGCTTGCAGGCCGCCGTCACCGCCGGGGCTTCCACCGACCGCACCTCCGGCGCGGCGCCAGCCCCCTCCGGTTCTCCCC
>NZ_RAWK01000230.1 GCF_003612165.1 Corallococcus aberystwythensis
GGGGGGGCGGGGGCATTCCCGGCCACCCGCACCCAGAGGGGGGACCGCTGCGACAGACGAGGTTTTTGACCCCTTTTGGAGCGCTTTGTTAACGTCGCGCCGCGATTTTCACGCCTCTCCCCGGAAGAGTCCCTTCGCATGCGCATCGAGGTTGCCGGCAGCACCCACGTCGGGATGAAGCGGAACCACAACGAGGACAACTACCTCGTGCTCACCGAGGAGAACCTCGTGTGCGTGGCGGACGGCATGGGCGGTCACTCGTCCGGTGAGATCGCCAGCCGCATCGCGGTGGACGAACTGGGTGAGTTCTTCCGCATGACGTCCAAGGACCAGGACGCCACCTGGCCGTTCAAGATGGACAAGCAGCGCAACTACGATGAGAACCGGCTGTCCACCGGCATCAAGCTGGCGAACGCGCGCATCTTCGAGCGCGCCACGGTGGACACCAAGTACAAGGGCATGGGCACCACCATCGTGTCCGTGCACTTCGCCGAGAGCGCGGCCTACGTGGGCCACGTGGGCGACAGCCGCGTGTACTTCTTCCGCGGCGGCATCCTCCAGCAGGTGACGGAGGACCACTCGCTGCTCAACGACTACCTCAAGGCGAAGAAGCTCACGCCGGAGGAGATTGAAAACTTCCCCCACAAGAACGTGATTGTCCGCGCGCTGGGGATGAAGGAGCAGGTGCAGGTGGACGTCACCCGCGTGGATCCGCTGGAGAACGACGTCTTCCTGCTGTGCTCGGACGGCCTGAGCGGCATGATTTCCGACGCGCAGATGCAGGACATCCTGTCCCGCACGCCGGAGCTGGAGAAGGCCTGCGGCCAGCTCATCGACCTGGCCAACGCGGCGGGCGGCAACGACAACGTGACCTGCGTGCTGGCGCGCTGGCACGCCGCCTGAAGCCACCGTCCACCGCTGAACGTGTGAAGGCCCGTGCCCCGAAGAGGAGCGCGGGCCTTCGTCGTTCCAGCCGGTGTCAGCGCCCGGAAAGCGGCGCGGGCACCCGGTGCGGGCCCCACGCGAGCACCTCGGTGAGCGCCTCACCGGGTGACACCTGCGTCTCCTCGAACACGGCGCAGCGCTCCAGCTTCGCGCCCTGCCCCACCCGCGCGCCCGGGCCCACCGACACGCCCGGGCCCACGGTGGCGCCGTCTTCCACGACACTGCCCGCGCCTACGTACACAGGGCCGCGCACCGTCCCCGCCACGCGGGCCTCCGGATGCACCCAGGCTCCGGCCGCCCCGGCCTTCAGCCCCGCGAGCGGCGAGTCCTTCCCCAGCGCCTGCAACGGCACGCGCCCTTCGAGCACGTCCCGCACCGTGGCCAGGTAGCGCGACGGCATGCCCAGGTCGGACCAGTACGCGTCCACCGCGTGCCCGCGCACCGCGAGCCCCGCCTGCATCACCCGCACGTAGACCTCGCGGTTGATGTCCTCGGGGCCTTCCGCCGTCATGAAGTCGAACACGCTGGGGGACATCACGTGCACGCCGGTGAAGTGCCACGGCATGAGGCCGTCACCGCCCGGCCCGTACCCCGCGATGCGGCGCACCTGCCCGCCCGCGTCCGCCTCCACCGCCGCGTACTTCTCCCCTTCCGGCATGGGCAGCAGCACCATCGTCGCCACCGCGCCGGACTCCCGGTGCGCCGCGACCACGGGCTTCAGGTCCACCGGGAAGAGGATGTCCCCGTTGAACACGAGGAAGTCCTCGCCGGAGAGGAAGTCGCGCAGGCCGCGGATGCCGCCGCCCGTGCCCTGGATGACGGGCTCGTGCACCACGTGCAGCGGCAGCCCCGCGCGCTCGCACTCCGCGCGGGCCACCGCCGCCATCGTGTCCGGCAGGTGGTGCGTGTTGATGCCCACCGCCGTCACGCCCGCGGCCTTCAGCACCGCCAGGTGATAGCGGAGCAGCGGCTGGCCGAGGAACGGCATGGCCGGCTTGGGCCAGCGCTCGGTGAGCGGGCGCAGGCGCGTGCCCAGGCCCGCGCAGAGGACCATCGCCTTCATGGGCTCAGGCCGCCAGCTCGGGCACGTACTTCGCGATCAGCTTCTGCAGCGGCGCCAGCTCCGGCCGGCGCGCGAACGCGGCCTTCACGTAGCGCAGCGACGCGGGGATGGACACGAGGAAGCCCGGGTTGCCCTTGAAGCGGTGGATGTACTCGAAGCGGCCCGCGTCCTTCAGCTTGCGCTGGATGGTGAGCAGGTCGAAGAACGCCTTGAACTCCTTCGCGTCGATCTTCTCCCCGCTCTCCTGCTCGAACGTGGCGATGTAGCGGTCCAGCATCGTGTCCACGAAGTCGCGGTCCAGCTCCACGTAGCTGTCGCGCAGGAGCGCCACCAGGTCGTACTGGCGCGGGCCCTGGAGCGCGTCCTGGAAGTCGATGACGACCAGCTCGCCCTCCTTCACCATGATGTTGCGGCTCTGGTAGTCGCGGTGCGTGAAGCCGCGCGGCGCGGCGGCCAGCTGCTTCGCGATGTCCCGGAACGTGGCGTCCAGCTCCGCGCGCTCCGCGGCCGTGGGCTGCTTGCCGCTCCAGGCCTCCAGGCCCCATTCGCGGAAGTGGTGCAACTCCCAGTCGTACAGGTCCTCGTCGAAGGCGCGCGTGAAGGCCAGGCACTCCGGGTCGCGATGCTTCTCCGTCTGCACGCGCAGCTTCGCCAGCAGGTCCACCGCGCGCGTGTAGAGCGCCTGGTTGTGACGGCCCCCCTCCAGCGCGGACTCGAAGGTGATGTCGCTCAGGTCCTCGATCACCATGATGCCGGCGGGCTCGTCGTAGCGGAGGATGCGCGGCACCCGCACGCCCAGCTTCTCCAGGTAGCGGTGCACGTTGACGAAGGGCAGCTCCTTCGGAGGCTCGCCCTTGGTGGCCTCGTCGCTCTTCTTCGTCGCGTCCGGCGGCATCACCATGGCCACCCAGCTCTCCGGGGGCGCACCGACGCGGTAGTAGGAGCGGCTGCTCGCCTCGCCCTTGAGCTTCGTGATGGGTGCGTCGGGAACGGGACGGCCAATGGCCTGTCCCACCTGGTCGCGAAGGGCGGCCTCAAGTTCCATGGGGGGCGGGTACTCCAGAGGGGGAAGGAACGACGCCCGCGAGTATCGGAGGCACGGCGCGGCGGGTCAAAGCCCGCGTGGGCCCCACGCCTGCCCTGTCGCCTACGCGACGAGGCACCCCAGGGCCCCACGCCCAGGGGGAAACACCCGCCCGGTCGCGGCATCCTGCGTCAGGAAGGGCCGAGCCTCCGGGCATGTTCCCCCTGACGGGGCGGAGCACATATAAGGCCCCGACCCTCACTTTTTTCGGGAAGCCACGCACGATGGACATCCAAGAGAACATCCTCACCGCCATTGGCCACACGCCGCTGGTGAAGCTCAACAAGCTCGTCGGTCCGAACGACGCCACCGTGCTCGTGAAGTGCGAGTTCATGAACCCCGGCGCGTCCATCAAGGACCGCATGGCGCTCTACATCATCGAAAAGGCCGAGCGGGAGGGGCGGCTCAAGCCCGGCGGCACCATCGTGGAGAACACGTCCGGCAACACCGGCATGGGCGTGGCGCTGGCCGCGGCGGTGAAGGGCTACAAGTGCATCTTCACCATGCCGGACAAGATGTCCCTGGAGAAGATCAACCGCCTGAAGGCCATGGGCGCCCAGGTCGTCGTCACGCCGACGAACGTGCCCGCCGAGGACCCGCGCTCCTACTACGAGACGTCCAAGCGGCTGGCCAAGGAGACGCCCGGCGCCTTCATGCTGAACCAGTACCACAACCCGGACAACATCGAGGCGCACTACCACACGACGGGTCCGGAGATCTTCCAGCAGACCGACGGCAAGATTGACTACTTCGTCTCCGGCCTGGGCACCGGCGGCACCATGAGCGGCGCCGGCAAGTTCCTCAAGGAGAAGATCCCCGGCCTGAAGAACGTCGGCGTGGATCCGGAAGGCTCCGTCTACGAGGGCTACTTCAAGACGGGCAAGCTCACCGAGCCGCACGTCTACAAGGTCGAGGGCATTGGCGAGGACATGCTCTGCGGCGCCATGGACTTCAAGGTCGTGGACGACGTGCGCCAGGTGGACGACCGCATGTGCTTCAACGCCGCTCGCCGCCTCGCGCGCGAGGAGGGCATCTTCGCGGGCGGCTCGTCCGGCGCGGCGGTGCACGTGGCGGTGCAGCTGGCGAAGGAAGTCGGCAAGGGGAAGACCATCGTGGTCGTCCTGCCGGACTCCGGCAGCAGCTACATCAGCAAGTTCCACTCCGACGAGTGGATGCGCGACAACGGCTTCATGCAGGAGAAGGGCGCCGGCACCGTGCGCGACATCATCGGCGCGAAGCCCCGCGACCTGAAGACGGCGAAGCGCGGTGACCGCGTGGACCGCGTGGTGGAGACGATGCGCAGCCACGGCATCAGCCAGATGCCCGTGGTGTCCGATGACGGGCGCGCCGTGGGCATGGTGCACGAGTACGACCTGCTCAACGCCCTGGTGGCCAACAAGGTGAAGTTCCAGGACGCCATCGACCCCATCGTCGCCCCGCTCCAGGGCGCGGTGTCCGCCGAGGCCAGCATCGACCGGCTGCGTGAAATCTTCGCGCGCGACAACGTGGCCGTGGTGAAGGACGGCGAGACCGTCATCGCCATCGTCACGAAGATCGACCTCATCGACCACCTGCACCGCACCGCCGCTTAATCAGCGGTCGGACGCCGGAAACACCGCGGGCCCGGAAGGAGGAGCGAATCCTCCCTTCGGGCCCGTCGTGCTTCAGCGGTGCGGTGACTCTTGTCAGAGCCCTTCGGGGTCCGGCTTCGTCAGGTCCAGGGCCACCATGTGGTAGCCGGGTCCCACGTGCATGAAGCCGAAGCGCTCCGCGCGGTTCTTGATGGCGTCCAGCTGCGAGTAGCCCAGGAGCAGCTTGAAGCCCTGGCGCCGGGCCTCGTCGCGGACGGCGGCGACGATGGCGTTGACGGCTTCGTTGCGGTCCTCCTTGGTCAGCCCGGGCGCGGCGATGATGCCTTCAATCAGCGCCACCGAGCTGTCCGTGCGGTACAGGAAGCCCGCCGCCTTCTCCGGCACCACGAACCCGAACTCCGGAAGGGCTTCCGGGGTCATTGTCTCATCCCACGGCTTGCGCCACAGGTTGAGCAGCTCGTGGTGGACCTTGGGGTCGAAGCGAACGGGCTTCATGGACTAGGAGAGGAACGTGGACATCTTCTGGGCGGCCAGCTCGGTCGCGTTGTTCATGCCCAGCTGGGTGAAGGGGTTGCTCTTGTTGGCCTTGAACAGGTCGCCCACGATGTCCGTGACCTTGCTCTTGCCCTTGGCCAGGTTCAGCGCGCCGGACAGCAGGCTGTTGCCGCCCTTGCCGTCCATCAGGCCGGAATTGGCGAAGGTGCTGAGCGCGTTCTTGAACACGCCGCCGCCCGGGATGAGGTCGGTGGCCGCGCCCAGCAGCGCCTGGATGGGGTTCTTGCCCTGCATCAGGCCGCTGGCGAAGCCCATCGCCGCGCCGAGGAGCGGGTTCACCGCCGACACGAACGGCTTGACGATGTCCATCACCTTGCCGAGAGCCTTGCCGATGCCACCCATGGTCTGATCCTTTTCGGGGAGGGCCGCGAGGGGCCCTCGAAGTGAGACTGACAGTGGGATTCTCGGCAGGAGGCCGGAGAAGTTTCCGGTTCCCGGATTATCCGGGCCACCGCCAGGAAAGCCCCGGGGTTCCGGGGGTTTAGCGGGAGGGCTCAGCCCCGGATGGGGCCCTTCTTGGCCTCCGCCGGGTCCACGGCGGCGCCCGGCTTGGGGGCCACGGCCTGGCCGGCCTTGGGGGCGGCACCCAGCGCGGAGCTGTAGCGCTGCTCGTGGCTCTTGTCGCTGCTGAAGCCGTCGCGCTGCTGGGCGGGGCTGATGGCGATCTCCCCGTCGATGATCTTCTGCAGGTGGGTGCCAATCTCCTCCACCGTCGCGATCTTCGGGTCGCGAGCCTTCAGCTCCTCGTCGGGGATGATCTCCAGCTGGGGCGGCTTGTCCGGGTGGATGGCGTAGTCGAGGATCTTCTCCACGTACTGCGCGACGGGGATCTTCAGCAGCTCCGCCTGCTGCTTCACGTCCGCGTCGGCCAGCAGCTCCGCGCGCACCACTTCCACGGGACGCTTCAGCCGGCTGGGCGCCGGGGGAGGAACCACCTCGTTGGGGTTGGACATGGGCTTCTCCTTTGGGCGTATTGCTAGCGCAGGTCCGCCCTGGAACTCAAAGTGTGGGTCCGGAAGAACAGAAAAAGGGACGCACCATGGCCGCAACAATCCTTGAAGCCCGCTGTGTCGCGCCCTTCGTCGTCCGGGTCCGCTTCAGCGATGGGATGGAGGGAGAGGCAAGCCTCGAGCCCTGCCTCTTCGACTGGGACCTCTCACGCGTCCCCGGCCTCACCCCGGAGCTGCGCGAGTGGCTGCGCTCGCCGGAGCACTTCGCGACCGTCCGCCTGGACGCGGAAGCGGGCACGCTCGCGTGGGGAGACGCGCGGCCGTTCGACCCGTCGGTGGTGTACTGGCGCGTGGAGCAGTACCGGGTGCCGGTGACGGTCCGCACGAAGGACGGGACGGTCCTCGCGAACCTGCTGCTCGGAGGCAGGCGCGAGGTCTGGACCGGGGGGCTCACCGTGGGGAGCGCCCCGGACAACACCGTCGTGGTGAACCGGCCCGGCGTGGCGCCCCACCACGTTCGCGTGAGGGTGGGCGGTGGCCACCACCCCTGCTACTTCGTGGAGGTGGTGGAGGGGACCACGACCGCCGGGGGCACCTCCTCCTCGACTCCCGGAGTGAAGTGGCGCGTCCCCATGGAGGAGCCCCTGCTGCTGGAGTTGGCGGACTGCACCGTGCAGGTGAACTGAGCGCCGGCCGGGCTCAAGGGGCCGGGGGGCGGCGGGCGAAGAGGGCGTTGGCCACCTCCGTCATCACCACCTCGCCGCGCTGGTTCACGACCTCCAGGCCCAGCTTGAGCGCGCCGCGGTCCGGCTTGCTCGCGGAGGGCTTCGCCTCCAGCGTCGTGATGCGCACGGTGAGCGTGTCACCCGGGCGCACGGGCTTCTTCCAGCGCAGCTCGTCCAGGCCGGGCGAGCCCATGCCGGCGGCCTGGCCCAACAGGCCCTCCACCATGAGCTTGTGGCAGATGGCGGCGGTGTGCCAGCCGCTGGCGATGATGCCGCCGTAGATGCTCTTGCCGGCGGCGTCCTCGTCGATGTGGAAGGGCTGGGGGTCGAACTGGCGCGCGAACGCGAGGATCTCCTCGCGCGTCACCACGTACGGCCCCCGCTCCATGATCTCGCCGATGGGGAAGTCCTCGAAGTAGCGCATGGTGTCCCTTCCAGTGTGCCGGGCCCGCCGGCGGTTCATTCCGCCCTTCCCTACCCTCCGGCGGGCCTCGCGGCTACTGCGGAAGCGGCTCCTCGGGGTCGGCCACGGACTCCGGCGTGTCCGCGGGCGGCACGGGACCGCGAAGCCTCGGCTCGGCGCGGTCGTCCGTGGGGCCCGGCGGCGTGTCCCGAGCCTCCTCCGCGGCGGCCTCGTCCGCCTCCAGCGCGCTGGCCTGGACGCGGGTGGCGGACTTGCTCAGCGTCTTCTTGAGCGTGAGCGTGTCGCGCACGGCGTTGGTGGAGGTGATGAGCCGCGCGGTGAGCGTGCCGCCGTCCACCACCACGTCCAGGAAGCCGTAGGCCTGGTTGTCGCGCAGCGCGGTCCACGCGGGCTGGCTGGTGGCGAAGGGACGCAGCGTGGCGCCGCCGCTGCCCACCACGAGGTACGGAATGCCGCGCTGGGTGCCGGAGGCCACGTTGTCTCCGAACATGGGCTTGCTGCGCTCGTAGTCGTGGTCATGCCCGGTGAGCACCAGGTCCACGCCGTACTTCTCGAACAGCGGGCCGAACTGACGGCGCATGGTGAGCTGAGAGCCGTGCTCGCCGCTGGACCACGACGGGTGGTGGAAGAAGGCCACCGTCCACGGGCGCGTGTTCGCGGCCAGGTCCGACTCCGCCCACGCCTTCTGGGCCGCGAGCGTGCACCGGTCCGCGGACGCCAGGCCCACCGCGCAGTTGGAGTCCAGGGAGATGAAATGCACCGGGCCCCAGTCGAACGAGTAGTAGCGCTCGGTGCCCTGCGGGTTGTTCGCGGGCAGGTACATGTTGTCCAGGTAGGGCTGCGCCTGGTTCGTCACGTACTCGTGGTTGCCGGGCGTGGCGAACATGGGGACTTCACGCAACAGGCCCGCCATGGGCGTGAAGAGGTGCGCCTGGAACTCCGCGTCCGTGCCGTCCGGGTACGCGTTGTCGCCCAGGGCCAAGAGCAGCTCCGAGCGCCATGCGGGCGTGGACATCACGTCCATCACCTTGCGCTGCATGCTGCCGCCGGTGCCGAAGTCGCCCATCGCGGTGAAGTGCACCTTCGTGGCGGTGGACGTCGGGGACGTCTGGAACCCGCGCAGGCCCGTCTTGCTGCCGCACGCCTCCACCACGTAGCCGTAGGTGCGGCCCGCGGACAGGTTGGACAGCTTCACCGCGTGACGCGTGCCGGACACGCCCGCGCTGACGGACGCCGTGAGGTTTCCGCCCTCGCCGTAGCGCACCGTGGGGTTGCAGGTGCCGGCGGTGCGGAAGGCCACGATGGCGGACGTCTGCTTCACGCTCTGCAGGTACGGCAGGCGCGGCAGCGCCGTGCCCGAATCCGTAGACGACGGCGGCGCGGAGGCCGAGCACGCCCGGGCCTCCGCGATGGAGTTCCAGTCGTTCACCGTGTTGCCGTTGACGGTGATGCGCACGTAGCGCGCGCTGCGCGAGGAGAACGCCACCGTCTGCGCGGAAGCGTTGAGCGCGCTGTCCCCCGCGTACGCCTGCGTGAAGGTGCTGCCGTCGGTGGACGTGGAGACGACGAAGTGGTTCTGGCGCTCGTTGCCCCGGTGCCACGCGATGGTGGTGCCTGTGAGCGTCTGCGCCGAGCCCAGGTCCATCTGGAGCCAGACGCCCGTCCCCTGCGCACTCCAGCGCGTGGCGAGGTTGTCGTCCTGCGTGTTCGCGGGCACGTTGCCGTCGTCACCGCTGGCCGTCACCGCCTTCGTGACGAGCTGGTTGCAGTTGGACGCGGCGAGCGAGGCCTCCTCGTCTTGCGCTGTCGGGGCCGACAGCGCGACGGGAGGGAAGTCGGAGTCAGTGGGAGCAGGCGGGGACTCGCAGCCAGTCACGAGCCACGCGCCCAGGAGGCAGGTGGGGCCAAGCAGTCGGTTACGCATCGCGCCGGAAACGTTGTGTACCAACCAACATTCCCCCTGCCCTCCAGGGCAGGCCAGGCCGCTTGGAGCGCGAGCGAGCGCCGGACTATTTCACGCGATCGAGCGCCTGCGCGAGGTCGTCGATGAGGTCCTGCGCGTCCTCGATGCCGACGGACAGGCGGATGAAGCCGTCCGCGATGCCCAGCTTCTCCCGCGTCTCCTTGGGGACGGAGGCGTGGGTCATGATGGCCGGGTGCTCGATGAGGGACTCGACGCCGCCCAGGGACTCGGCGCAGGCGAAGACCTTCACCGTCTTGAGGAAGGTGCGCGCCGCCTCCAGGCCGCCGTGGATGTCGAACGTCAGCATGCCGCCGAAGCCGGTCATCTGCTGCTTGGCGAGCGCGAACTGCGGATGCGTCTCCAGGCCCGGGTAGGTGACCTTCTTCACCTGCTTGTGCGTGGCCAGGTACTGGGCCACCTTCATCGCGTTCTGCGCGTGGCGGTCCATGCGCACGTGCAGCGTCTTCACGCCGCGCAGCACGAGGAAGCTGTCGAAGGCGCCGGACACGCCGCCCACCGCGTTCTGCAGGAAGTACATCCGCTCCGCGATGTCGTCGCGGCTGGTGCAGACGAAGCCGCCCACCACGTCGCTGTGGCCGTTCAGGTACTTCGTCGTGGAGTGCGCCACGACGTCGAAGCCCAGGTTGAGCGGCTTCTGGAAGTACGGCGTCATGAACGTGTTGTCCGCGACGGAGATGATGCCGCGCTTCTTGGCGACCTCGGCGATGCGCGCCAGGTCGATGAGCTTGAGCATCGGGTTCGTCGGCGTCTCCACCCAGACCATCTTCGTCTTGGGGGTGATGGCCGCTTCGAAGTTCTCCGGCTTGGAGAGGTCCACGAAGGAGAAGTTCAGGCCGGAGCGCTTGAACACCTTGTCGAAGATGCGGAAGGTGCCGCCGTACACGTCGTCGGAGACGATGACGTGGTCACCGGCCTCCAGCATGTGCATCAGCATGTCCGTGCCGGCGAGGCCGGACGCGAACGCGGCGCCGTACTTCGCGCCTTCCAGCGCGGCCAGGCAGTCCTGCAGCGCCTTGCGCGTGGGGTTCTGCGTGCGGCTGTACTCGTAGCCCTTGTGCTCCCCCGGCCCGTCCTGGACGTAGGTGGAGGTCAGGTACACGGGCGTCATGATGGCGCCGGTGGTGGGATCCGGCTCCTGGCCGGCGTGGATGGCGAGCGTGTCGAAGCGCATGGCTTCGCGAACTAACACAGTCCCACCGGCCGCGCAGCGCTCCCGGGGTCTTAGTCGAACTGGCCATGCCGGCCCGCGCCCTTCGCGAACCGCGTCGCCCCGGGGATGGACTCCGTCTGGAGCACCTCCACCCCGCCCTCGAACTCCTGGCGCATCGCGTCTTCGAAGGACAGGTCGGCCTGGGCGTAGGCGGACGTCCGGTCCGCGTTCATGCAGGCCTGGGGAAAGGCGGCGACTTGAGCGGCCAGGGCCTCCGCGGCGGCCCGGGCCTCGCCCTTCGGCACCACGCGGTTGACCAGGCCCATGCCCAGCGCCTCGGCGGCGGACACCGCACGGCCGGTGAGGATGAGGTCCAGGGCGCGCGACAGGCCAATCAGCCGTGGCAGGCGCACGGTACCCCCGTCGATGAGGGGCACGCCCCAGCGGCGGCAGAAGACACCCAGCACCGCGTCCTCCTCCGCCACGCGCAAATCACACCACAGCGCCAGCTCCAGCCCGCCCGCCACGGCGTGTCCACTGATTGCGGCCACCACGGGCTTGGACAGCCGCAGGCGCGAAGGCCCCATGGGCCCGTCCCCGTCCGGCTCCAGGCGCAAGAGGCGCCCTTCGGACACGGCCTTCAGGTCCGCGCCCGCGCAGAACGTCCCCGCGTCGCCGTAGAGGACGCCCACGCGCGCGTCGGGGTCCGCGTCGAAGGCCCGGAAGGCATCCGCCAGCGCCTGGGCCGTGCCGGCGTCCACCGCGTTGCGGATCTCCGGCCGGTGGAGGATGACGGTGGTGACGGGGCCGTTCTTCTCGACGCGCACGCTCATGGGCACGGGTTTTCCCCCGCCCCCGGGGCGGCCTGCAATATGAGGGGAGCATGTCGGACGAAGGCAAAGACACACCGGGCGCGGGCATGTTCGAGAACCGCCTGCGAAAGAACGCGAAGCGCCTGCGCAAGTGGGCCCGCGCGCAGGGGCTCACCGCCTTCCGCGTCTACGACCGGGACATCCCCGAGTACTCCTACGCCGTGGACCTCTACGGCGACCACGCCCACGTCGTGGAGTTCCCGCGCCGCAAGGCCCACGCGAAGGGCGCGAACGCGGACGCCGACCGCGCGGAAGTCCTGGCCGCCGTCACCGCCGTGCTGGGCGTGCCCCCGGAGCGCACGTCCGTGAAGACGCACACGCCCCAGCCCTGGGGCCGCTCGCAGTACGGCCGCGTGGGCGAAGGCAGCGAACGGCTGGTGGTGGAGGAACAGGGCCTCAAGTTCTGGGTGAACCTGGGCGACTACCTGGACACCGGCCTCTTCATGGACCACCGCAACACGCGCGCGCGCGTGCGCAGCGAGGCGAAGGGGAAGCACTTCCTCAACCTCTTCGCCTACACCGGCGCATTCACCGTGTACGCGGCGGCGGGCGGCGCGGCGGGCAGCGTGAGCGTGGACCTGTCCAACACGTACCTGGACTGGGCGGAGGACAACCTGGTGCTCAACGGCCTGGCGGACCCGCGCCACGTGCTCATCCGCGCGGACGCGAAGGCGTGGCTGGAGGACCAGGCGAAGCACGGCGAGGACAAGTACGAGCTCATCGTCTGCGACCCGCCGTCGTTCTCCACGTCGAAGAAGATGTCGGGGAACTTCGACGTGCAGCGCGACCACGTGCGGATGCTTGAACACCTCCGGGCGCTCATGGCCCCCGGAGGCGTCCTCTACTTCTCCACCAACTTCCTGGGCTTCGAACTGAAGGACTCCGCGACCCGGGGCATGGCGCAGGTGGAGGAGCTCACCCCCCGCTCCATCCCCGAGGACTTCCACCGCAAGGAGATCCACCGCTGCTGGCGCATGGTGGCCCCCTCGCGGTGAGCGTCAGCCGCTGACGGCTACAGCCAGCAGACGTTGTCCTGGCAGCGCTCGCCGGACGGGCACTCGCAGTTGGCCTGGCAGACCTTGCCGGAGCCGTGGTTCACCGGCTTGCACTGGCCGCTGGTGCAGGCCTGGCCCGCCGGGCACTCGCAGTTGGCGCGGCACACGGTGCCGGACGTCCCCGCGTCCTGCGACGGCTGCGCCGGGGGCAGCTTGCACTTGCCGCTGGTGCAGACCTCACCGGACGGGCACTCGCAGTTCACCGTGCAGGACATGTTGCTGCCCGAGCCCGCGTCCGGCACCGGCAGCTTGCAGTAGCCGCTGTTGCACACCTGGCCGGAGGGGCAGTCGCAGTTGGCGAGGCACGCCTGGCCCGGGTCCGGCTGCGGGGACTTGCACTGGCCGCTGTTGCAGACCTGGCCCGCCGGGCACTCGCAGTTGGCCTTGCACTGGCCGCCGGTGGGAATCGGCAGGCAGTAGCCCACCTCGCACTTGGTGTCCGCCGAGCACTCCGTCGTGGAGGAGCAGGGCGCGCGGCACTGGCCGTTCACGCAGTCGCGGCCCGTGGGGCACTGCGCCTCCGTGGTGCAGGCGTTCGGGTCCTGCTGCGGCGTCTGGCACAGGCCCTGGATGCACAGGCCGCCCGGACCGCACTTGAGGTCGTCGTCGCACTCCTTCCGGCAGGTGCCGTTGATGCAGTAGCTGCCCGTGCCGCAGTCAGCATTGACCCGGCAGACCGGGGAGCCCGCATCCGGCTTGGTGCCGCCGTCCGAGCCCGCGTCCGGCTTGGTGCCGCCATCCGAGCCCGCGTCCGGCTTCGTGCCGCCGTCAGAGCCCGCGTCCGGCTTCGTGCCGCCATCCGGCTTGGTGCCGCCGTCCGTGGTCCCAGTGCCAGAGCCGGTGCAGAAGTTGTCCTTGCAGCGGCCGCCCGCGCCACATTCCGAGTCGCGGTAGCAGGACTGGGCGCACCAGCCGTTGATGCACATCTGCGTGCCGGGACACTCGCTGGAGAACACGCAGTTCTGGGAGTTGGAGTTCAGGTCCCAGCAGCTGCCGGAGTGACAGTACTGGTTGGAGCCACAGTCAGACGTGGTGGAACAGCCGTAGCTGGAGTCGTAGTCGTCGTCGGGCCAGTAATCGCCGCCGCTCGTCTCCAGGACACAACCTGACAGCAGGCCTAACAGCGCAAGGAACGGCACGAACAGCATGCCGCGAAGCGAGGTGTTCCTCATGAGTGGGGGCTCCAAAGGAATGGGATGGGTCCGGACCGGCCACCGGGGGGGTCATCCGATTTCGAGAGCCTTCGACGCAAGGGGGGGCCAGATTGATCAAATAATTTTGATCTTTTTTCGTCTCTCCGGAGACCCAGGGGCACGGAGGCAGTGTGCTCGTCTGGACCACCGATACAGACTGGAGGGCGTTCCTGGAGGAAGGGGACGTCCGGCGTCGCCCTGAAGGAGAGGCCCTGGTGTTCAGCCGAGGAGCGCGCACGTGGGCGTCCGCCGTCCCGCCGGAGTCCGGCGTGGACAGGCTGGGCGCGCGCGGGCCGGCTTCCGCGGACGAGGCCCACCTGCGGCAGCTGGTCCAGCGGGTCCAGGAGGGAGACCTCACCGCCTTCGAGCAGCTCTACGAGGCCACGAAGCTGGACGTGGCGCGCACGCTGCGCCACCTGGTGGGAAACCGCGTGGAGGTGGACGACCTGCTCCAGGAGACGTACCTGCGGCTGCTCACGGCGGTGAAGGGCTTCCGGGGCGAGTCGCGCTTCAAGACGTTCCTCTACCGGGTGTGCGCCAACGTGGCGCTCAGCCATCTGAGGTGGAAGCGGCGCCGGCCGGAGGACCCCTTCGCGGACCCGCCAGAGATGGTGGCGACGGGGGAGGACCCGGAGCGCGCCGCGGAGCGCCGTCAGGCCGCCCGGCTGGTGGAGGCGGCGCTGGAGAAGCTCAAGCCCAAGAAGCGCATCGTCTTCGTCTACCACGAGCTGTGCGGCATGAGCCCGGACGAGATTGCCCTCGCCGTGGGAAGCTCCGCCAACACCGTGCGCAGCCGCCTGCACCACGCGAGATTGGAGTTCACCGAGGCCATGCAGCGTCTGGTCGTCGACCGGCCGGTGGGAGGTTCTCATGGCCGGCCATGAGACCGAGGCCCTGTGGGCGCTGGCCGCGGGGGAGCTGGATGCCGCCGGCAAGGCCCGCGTGGAGGCGCATGTGGCGGAGTGCGCCGAGTGCACCGCGGAGTGGAAGCGCGTGGTGGAGGCCCGGGCGGTGCTGCACACGGCGCGCTCGGTGGAGCCCTCCGTGCGGTGGGAGGAGACGGGGGCGCGGCTGAAGGCGGCCGCGGCGAAGCGGATGGCCCGGCCGGAGCGGCGGTTCGTGGCGCCGTGGGCGATGACGCTCGCGGGGGCGTGCGCCGTCGCACTGATGCTGTGGTTGGGCGGTGGGCTCTGGAGGAAAGGCGGGGAGCTGACGCCCGTCGCGACGCAGGGTCCGTCGGCCGTGGCGACCGGCACGAGCGCGTCCGGGGAGCAGACCGCGCCGGCGGATGGCAAGGCCACCGGGCAGCATGAGCCCGCGAACGCAGCGGTCGCGGCCCGGCCAGAGGGGATGCCCGAGCAGCGGAATGCGGGAGTGGTGCCCCCGGACGCGGCGCCTGCGCAGCGCGAGTCGGTCGCGGCTCGCCCGGACGCGGCGCCTGCGCAGCGCGAGTCGGTCGCGGCTCGCCCGGAGGCGGCGGCCACCACGGAGGCGGAGCGTGTGACGGGCGCGGTGCTGCGGGAGGCCACCGGCCTGGAACATGCGCTGGCCACCGGGATGCGGCTGCGCTCGGGCATGGCGGTGCGGACGCCTCCGAAGGCCTCGGCGGTGCTGCGGCTTCCGGATGAGAGCCGGGTGCGGCTGTCGGCGGGTTCGGACGTGGTGTTCGCGCGTGCGGAGTCCAACGCCGTGCACCTGACCGTCCAGCAGGGACGTCTCTCCGTGAATGCCTCCCATGCGAAGCGCGACGCGTTCCTCGTGGAGTCCGCGGGCCTGCGCGTCTCCGTCGTGGGGACGGTCTTCTCGGTGGAGCGCACGGCGGCCGGTGCCGCGGTGGCGGTGCTCGAAGGGCGCGTGCGCGTGGACGCGGAGGGTCAGCCGCCGCGCTTCGTGGACGCGGGCGAGCGCGTGGAGCTCACGGCCCCGGGTGAGGCGATGAAGGCTCGCGCGCTCTCCGCCGGAGACCGTCAGGCGTTCCGCGACCTGCGGGCCGCCGAACCGCGTCCCGCCGTCGCGAGCCTCCTGCCCACGAAGAAGGAACCGTCACGGCCAGAAGCGGCCCCCCCTCCGCGACAGGCCGTCGCCACCGGTGCCAATGCCGTGGAGGCACCAGCGCCTGCCTCCAACACGCCGCCCGAGGACAGCGCCGCCCCGCCGCAGGCCGTGGCCCATGCGACGCCCGAGGCCGCTGCCCCGGAGTCACCGCGCCAATCCGTTGCCACCGCCTCCAACCCGTTGGAGAGCGCGCCTCCGCACGCGGTCAACACGGAGATTCCCCAGGCCGTGGCCATGCTCCCACGGGAGTCCGCTCCGTCCGACGACTTCGTGCCCTACCCCGGCTCGTCCGCGGGTTCGCTCGCGTCCTCCGCGCCCCTGCCGGCACCCGGCGCCGTGCAGGCGCCCTCCATGGCCCCGGCCACTCCCACGGAGCCGCGCAAGCGCAAGACGCTGGGCGCGCTCGTTCCGGGGGGACTGCTGTCGGACGACTCCGATGAGCGCTTCCTCGGCTACGCCAAGGTGCAGACCTCCTCCAACGTGTGCGGGCGCTTCCTCATGGGACTGGGGGAGATCGCCGCCGCCAGTCCGCGCACGAGCCACCGGGAGCAGGCCCGCATCCTGCGCGGACGCTGCCTCATCAAGTCGCACCAGCCCGCGGACGCGGAGGACGAGTTCCGCCAGTACCTCCGCGAGTTCCCCAACGGCCACTACGCCACCGAGGCCCGCATCGCGCTGGGCATGTCCGCCGAGCCGGAGGCCGGCGCGCCCCCGAAGGCCCCCGCGC
>NZ_RAWK01000231.1 GCF_003612165.1 Corallococcus aberystwythensis
CAACGGCACGCACTTCTGCTTCCTCGCCACGTCCAGGGAAGCCGTGCAGGCCTTCTACCAGGCGGCGCTCAAGGCGGGCGCCACCGACGATGGCGCCCCCGGCCCGCGTCCCCTGTACGGCGCGCCCGCGAAGAAGGCGTCCGCGAGCCCGGCCCCCGTGGAGAGCCCGCGTGAGCGCGTGCTGGCCACGGCGCGGGCCCTGGTGGGGCAGTCCACGGTGCAGGTGAACGGCAAGCGCTACGCGGCGGACTGCACGGCGCTCATCGAGGCCACCTACGCCCAGGCGGGCGTGAAGTTCCGGGGCACGCTGAAGGCCGGGGACAACGGCGTCACCGCGATGTACCGCTACGCCCGGACGAACGGCCGCGTGTACACGGACGGACGTCCCGTGCCGGGTGACCTGGTGTTCTTCCGCGAGACGTACGACCAGAACCGCGACGGCCGGCGCAACGACGGCCTCACCCACGTGGGGCTGGTGGACGGCGTGGACGCGGACGGCACCGTCACCGTCATCCACCGCGTGAAGCGCGGCGTGGTGCGCTACCGGATGAACCTGGCGCGCCCCCACATGGCCCGCGATCCGAAGACGGGCGAGGTGCTCAACGACATGCTGCGAAGCCCCGGCCCCGGCCAGCCGCACGTGCTCACCGGCCAGCTCTTCGCCGCGTTCGGCAGCGTGCTGCCCTCGGGCCCGGCGAAGCCCATGGCCGTGGCGGCCCGGTAACAGGAAAGCCCGTCGATTCCATCCGTGCGCTTCCGGAACCAGCCGGAGCGCCGCGGGGAACCGACGGGCCTGCACTGCAAAGCGGGTTGAAGGTCAGGTCGGCGTGGAGGACGTGGAGGTCGGCACCCGTGCGGTGCGGTCCCACGCGGCGCGCTGCGAGTTGCGCAGGAAGCGCCAGAAGCCCACGGCGATGGCCATGTTCATGGTCACGAAGTAGTACGCGATGGACGTGGCCTTCTTCGCGGCGCCGCTCTTGAAGACGCCGGAGCGGCCCAGGTACGCCAGGGCGTAGAAGCCCAGCTGCGCGCCCAGGGTGACGCGGTAGAACAGGCTGTCGAGCAGGAACAGGTTGGCGAGGAGCGCCGCCGCCATCAGCGCGGGAGCGCACCAGCGCAGGAGCTTGTGCGACCAGAAGGCGAACGCGGGGAAGCCCGCGGTGGGCAGCAGCAGCCCGGGCACGAGGCGCAGGCTCTGGAAGTTGCCCGCCGCGATGCGCGCGCGCCGGCCGAACTCCTTGCCGTAGTCCTCCGTCGTCTCCTCGTGGGCGACGGCGGCCGCCTCGTAGACGACCTTGTAGCCGCTCTCCAGGATGCGCAGCGGAATCACGAAGTCATCCACGATGGTGGACGGAGGCAGCTGCGTGAAGAGCGAGCGCCGGATGGCGTACAGGCCGCCGTTGGCGCCCACCACCGCGCCGCGCTTGCCCTCGTACATCTTGATGAGGGACTCGTAGCTCCAGTACGCGCTCTCCTCGTAGTCCTGCTTCGTGGGGTTGTAGAGGCGCAGCTTGCCGCAGACAGCGCCGACCTCCGGATCCTCGAAGTGGCGGACGATCTTCCGGACCGCGTCCGGGTCGATCATCGTGTTCGCGTCCGACAGCAGCACGATGTCGCCGTGCGCGGACGGGATGCAGCGGTTGAGCACCGTCGTCTTGCCGGCGCGGGCCGCGGGCGACAGGCGCACGCGCGGGTCGGTGCACTTCTGCACGAGCCCGTCCGTGCCGTCCGTGGAGCCATCCGAACCGATGACGACCTCGAAGCGGTCCGCCGGGTAGTCCAGCGCCAGGCTGTTCTCCAGCTTCGACTCGATGCAGCTCGCCTCGTTGTAGGCGGCCACCACCAGACTCACCGACGGAAGCGGCCCGGCCTTGACGCCCGTCCCGGCTGCGTCACCCGAGCGAACCTTCCTCAGGTTCTGGAAGACCTGGGCCGCGCCCTCCAGGGCGAACAGGCTCAGAGGATAGAGAAAATAAGTGTGCACGAGCGCCAGCGCCGCGCACCAGAAGAAGACCTCCGCCATCGACCACCCTCCCAACCCCGAGTCCTCGACGCCCGCGAACAAAGCAAAGCGCATGCCTGAGCATTCAGAGGGACTTCAGGGCGAGGGAGCCACCAAGCCCCTGGGGAGGACTGGAGTTTCTCCAGGGTGAGATGGAGGTGATCCGGTCAACGCTTCAGGGCGTGCTCCCAGCGGCGGGGAGCTGGGCGAGCATGCGCTTCGCCAGTTCATGCCGGGGGTTGAACGCCAGCAGCTCGTTCAGCAGGTTCCGGGCCGCCTCCGGGTCGTTCTGGCGGAGCGCCAGCCGGGCCCCCAGGAAGTAGGGCCGCAGGAAGGTCCGGTCCTGGGCACGCAGCGCCCCCAGCTCCTGGGAGACGGTCTGGAGGGTGGCGTCGGGAGAGCCGGAGCTGAGCGCGAACTCGGCGCGGGCCACGACGCTCCAGGACGGCGTGAGCTCCGCCTGGCGCAGGCGTTCCGCGAGGCCCAGGGCGTTGGGGGCGCCCGTCACCGCGGCGTGGAGGGCCTGGGCCTTCAGGCGCGCGGCGACGGTGGCGGCGGGCTCCACGTCGGGAGCGGTCCGGAGCGCCTCCACCAGCGCGTCGAGCACCTTGCGCCGTTCGGCGATGACCTTGCTCAGCGGCTGCATTTCCTGTTCGACCGAGCGCAGGTCCGCGCGGATCGCGTTTTCGTGGGCCCTCCAGTTCGGGGCCGACTTCGCGGAGGAGACCTCATCGGCTTGCCGCTTGAGCTGATCCGCCTGGAGGCGCAGCCGGTCGAACTCCGCGTGCAGGTCCGCCAGCTCCAGGGTGTAGGCCACGGCCAGCTCGGCCTGGACCTCGGCGTACTTCGGGTGGGCCTTGGCCAGGGCGGAGAGGCTCTGGGTGGCCTGTTCGCGCGAAGGAGCGTCATCGAGCCGCAGGGCCGTCACGGCGGCTTCCTTCTGCGCCACGGCCTCCGCGGGCATGGCGGCGTTGCGGTCGCGGAAGACGGGATACGCCAGGTACCCGGCCAGGGCGATGCCCGCGATCACCGCGAGCACGATCAGCACCCGGCTCAACGAGGACGAGCCCCGGCTGCCGTCCTCGACGACCAGGGGGCCGGTGCGGGAGGAGGCGCCGAGCAGCTCCGGAGGCAGGTCCCCACCGGGCTTCCGGGGAGGAAGGGGGCGCTCCAGGCCGCTCCCGAGCAGCGACGCGCCAGGAGGCGGGGTCGCGGCCCTGGAGGGCTCGGTGCGAGCGAAGGGCGCGTCGTCGTCGGGAAGGGAGACGGTCGCGGTGGGCGCGGAGGTTGCCCACGGCGCGTCGCGATGGCCTTCCGGAACGAGCTTGGAGCGTGCGCCGCCAGGCACCGACCAGGGCGGATCCGCGGGGTCGCCCGAAGGCGAGATGTTCTCGAAGGACCTGGGGGTGGCACGGGGCGCCGAGGGCCCTGGCACCGCGCCAAACGCTTGCGTCGAACCGCCCGCTTCGACCGGGCCCGGCACCGCGCCGAACGCACGCGTTGAACCGCTGTTCGCTTCGGACGCAGGGGGGCCCTGCACCGCGCCAAACGCACGCGTGGAGTTCCCAGGCTCCGCGAGGCGGAACGACCCCGAGGACGACGCGGAGACCGCGCCGAACGCGCGCGTGGTCCCGCCAGGAGCAGCGCCCTGCCCTGCTCCCTGCTCCGGCGACGCCGCGGGAGAAGCCCCCACCGCCCCGAAGGCACGCGTCGCGCCCATCGCCGCCGGAGGCTGTGCACCGGACGTCACGGGCTCCACCGGGGGCCGGGACGGCGGCGCGACCGGAGCCACGGACGGAGGCGGAGGAATCACGCCGGACGAAGACAGCGGCCCCGAAGCGGGCGTCGGCTGCGGAACGAAGGAACCGGACGCCGTGGTCGAACCCGCGAACAGGTTCGTGGACTTCAGGTTGACGCCGCTCTCACCGCCGAAGATCTGCGTGGACGACGGCGCGCCCGTCCGGTCTCCCCCACCCGCGGGAGGAATCTTCGGCGCGGGGGCCATGACCCCGTTGGGCGAGGCCTTGAACACGTGGCCACACCGCGTGCACTGCACCGAAGCGCCGCCAGGCGGCAGGAGTCGGGCATCCAGCACGTACTGCATCGAGCATTGCGGGCAGGCGATCTGCACCGGCCGTGCTTACCACACGCCCCCATTGGCCGCCGCCGCGTCCAGCACGGTGGCTGCCCGGAGGGTCTCCAACTTGGCAGCGCCGACACCGGGCACCGCGTCCACGTCCTCCCAGCTCGTGAACCGGCCCTGCTCCTCGCGGGCGGACACCAGCCGTTTGGCCAGGTCGCGGCCCACACCGGGCAACAGGGCCAGCTCGGACTCGGAGGCCGCGTTGAGGTCCAGCTTGAGTCCCAGCGCGAGCGCCCGGGCCCCCGTCGGCACCGTCCCCGGCCCACACGTGGCCAGACCCGCCGGGTCCAACCGCACGGCCTCCGGCGGGCAGTCGAGCGAGGGCCGCGAATCCGGCCACCGCGCCCGGGCCATGAATCCCAGGGCGAGCAGCCCCAGGGACAGCGCCGCGAGCGCGGACGTGCGCCCGAACCGCCTCAGGCCTTCTGCCCCTTCAGCGCGTCCACTTCCGACACGGTGGGGTTGGCCGTCACGGGGGGCGGCGCGTCCAGCCCGAAGGCCGTGTGCAGCGCGCGCACCGCCAGCTCCGTGTACTTCGTGTGGATCACGCAGGAGGTCTTGATCTCCGACGTGGAGATGAGCTGGATGTTGATGCCCTCCTGGGAGAGCGTCTGGAACATCTTCGCCGCCACGCCCGAGTGGTTGCGCATGCCCACGCCGACGATGGACACCTTGGCGATGGCGTCATCGACCTCGATGCCCGTGGCGCCCACGTCCTGCGCGGCCTGCTTCACGACCTCGTGGGCCTTGGCGAAGTCGGACTTGGCGACGGTGAAGGTGACGTCGGTGCGCCCGTCGCGGGACGGGTTCTGCACGATGAGGTCCACCACGATGTGCTTCGCGTCGAGCGCTCCGAAGAGCTTCGCCGCGGTGCCCGGCTGATCCGGCACGCCCACCACGGTGATCTTCGCCTCGTTCCGGTCGTACGCGACCCCTCGAACCAGCACGTCCTCCATGGATGCGTCCTCCTCGCAGACGAGCGTGCCCGGATCCTCGGTGAAGGAAGACTTCACCCACAGGGGCACCTTGTACTTCATGGCGAATTCAACCGAGCGGATCTGCAACACCTTGGCGCCCAGGCTGGCCAGCTCCAGCATCTCCTCGTAGGTGATGCGGTCCAGCTTCTTCGCGGCCGGGCAGACATTGGGGTCGGTGGTGTAGACGCCGTCGACGTCCGTATAGATTTCACACGCGTCGGCCTTGAGCGCGGCGGCCAGCGCGACGCCCGTCGTGTCGGACCCGCCGCGGCCCAGCGTGGTGACGCTGCCCGTCTCGTCCACGCCCTGGAAGCCGGCGACGACGACGATCTGCCCCCGCTTCAAGGCGGCGCGGATGGGCTCCGCGTCGATGCTCTTGATGCGCGCCTTGGAGAAGGTGCTGTCGGTGACGATGCGCACCTGGTGGCCGAGGAAGCTCACGGCCTTCCCGCCCTGCGCCTGGATGGCCATGGCGACGAGCCCGATGGACACCTGTTCGCCCGTGGCGACGACGACGTCCTGTTCGCGCTCGTCGGGCCGGTCGGTGATCTGCGCCACGAGCTTGAGCAGGCGGTTGGTCTCACCGGACATGGCGGAGACGACGACCACGACGTCATGGCCGGCCTTCTGGGCGGCGAGGCAGCGGCGAGCGACGTTCTTCATGCGCTCGGTGTCACCCACCGAGGTACCGCCGTACTTCTGGACGATGAGTGCCACGGGGCTTGTGACCTCCCTGCACGGACGGGCGCACGCTATATGGGCGCCGGGGCCTGGGTGTAAAGGGCCTCCACCCACCGCGCCGCGAATCCGCTAGCGTTCGTGGGACAACGACTTCAAGCCGCATTTCCGGAGTAGCCCGAACATGTCCCGCCCCCGCCTCCTCATCGATGGTGACACCCTGAAGCTGGAGGAGATCCTCCAGGTCTCCCGCCACGAAGTCACGGTGGAGCTCGCCCCCGAAGCCGCGCAGCGGGTGCAGGCCTCCCGGGCGCTGGTGGACCGGGTGGCGGCCGGTGACACGCCGTCGTACGGCATCAACACGGGCTTCGGCACGCTGGCGGAGGTGCGGATCGACCGGAAGGACCTGCGCGACCTGCAGCGAAACCTCATCCTGTCGCACGCCTGTGGCGTGGGAAATCCCCTGCCCCTGCCGGAAGCGCGCGTCCTGCTGCTGCTCCGGTGCAACGTGCTGGCGAAGGGCTTCAGCGGCATCCGGATGGAGACGCTGGGGCTGGCCATCGACATGCTGAACCGGGACGTGGTGCCGGTGGTGCCCGAGCGGGGCAGCGTGGGCGCGTCCGGAGACCTGGCCCCGCTGGCGCACCTGGCGCTGGTGCTGATTGGCGAGGGCGAGGCGTTCTTCGAGGGCGTGCGGATGCCGTCGAAGCAGGCGCTGGAGAAGGCGGGCCTGAAGCCGGTGATTCTGGAGGCGAAGGAAGGCCTGACGCTGATCAACGGCACGCAGGCGATGTGCGCGGTGGGAACGCTGACGCAGCTGCGAGCGGAGCTGCTAGCGGACGTGGCGGACATCGCGGGAGCGATGACGGTGGAGGGCCTGCTGGGAAGCCACAAGCCATTCCTGCCGGAGATCCACGCGGTGCGTCCGCACGCGGGACAGAAGGCAGTGGCGGACCACCTGCGCCGGATCCTCAAGGGCAGCGAGCTGGTGGAGACGCACGTCAACTGCAGCAAGGTGCAGGACCCGTACAGCCTCCGGTGCATCCCGCAGGTGCACGGCTCCGCGCGAGAGGGATTGGCGTTCGCGCGTCGCATCCTGGAGGTGGAGGTGAACAGCGGAACGGACAACCCGCTGGTGTTCGCGGACACGGAGAGCATCATCTCCGGAGGCAACTTCCACGGTCAGCCCATCTCGCTGGCCATGGACGTGGTGGCCATGTCGCTGACGCAGCTGTCGAGCATCTCCGAGCGCCGCGTAGAACAGATGGTGAACCCGAGCCTGTCGGGCCTGCCCGCGTTCCTGGCGAAGAACTCCGGGTTGAACTCCGGGTTCATGATCGCCCAGGTGACGGCGGCAGCCCTGGTGGCCGAGTCGCGCATCCTGAGCCACCCGGCCTCCGTGGACTCCATCCCCTCCTCCGCGGGCCGAGAGGACCACGTGTCCATGGGCATGACTGCGGCGTTGAAGGGGCGTCAGGTTTCGGAGTTCGCGCGGTCGTGTCTGGCGATTGAGGTCCTGGTCGCGGCGCAGGCGCTGGACTTCCGACAGCCCGTGAAGCCCGGCAAGGGCGTCCTGGCGGCGTACGAACTGGTGCGCAGCAAGGTTCCGCACATGGACCGGGACCGCGAGCTGCATCACGACATAACGGCGGTCACGGCGCTGGTCGAGTCCGGAGCGCTCCGTGAGGTGGTGCGGTCGGCGACAATTTAGCAGACAAACACACGCCAACAGCCCATCCCAATAACCTCATTAGACTCCAAATTCACAGTGCCACTGCCACTCAAAACGCCACCAGGAACGATCCAGGCTTATTTTGCCAACTCCTTGACTGACGCCTGGAGACTAGCACTTCCAGCAATCATCATCGTTCCATACAACGATAGCTGGAACGACTTCCGCTACAGACTCCGCGCAAAGCTCATGCTTTTGACTAAACAGGACGATATCGAGCTTGAAGCCGATATGCGGCTCCTGTTTCAAGACATCGACGACACCACTTCTTTCCTAAACACACTTTTTAAACAACGCGGCTCCATAGTCCCAGTAGGTAAATCAGACCGCCTATTCTGCTCGATCCTCACCAAAGCCGACTCATACAAAGACTTAGTCTCCGCACTAACACTGAGCGAAGCAATCTTCGGACTATCCCAAATTGGTGATGCCGTAGTGCTTCAAGCCAAAGGCGAGTCGGATTCTCGGCTCGAGTTGAGCCGTTCAAGACCCTTTCACCTTGGCGCGCTTCGCCAACGCTCAGCATATTTTTCATGGAGGCGAGCAAAGCGCCACCTACGCTCAGTGTCGTCGCCCTCCATCGACGACGCAGCCCAGAACTTCTCAATCAAAGCGCATCTTCCTGGACTAACGGCCGCCCACGAAGTCGACTTCAACTTCCAAAACGACGAACTATTGCGCGGCCGAATCTCTGTCCTGATAGGCAAAAACGGAACTGGAAAAACCCAACTCCTCTTGGCGCTAATAAGAGCCACACTCCAACAGCCCAGCGAAAACCTCATCCCCGGCGCGCTTACCAAAGCCCAAATAACGCCGGACATTACATTCAACAGCCTTCTAGTCTTCTCGTCAGTATCATCCGACCGCTACCCAGAAGCCATCCCTCCTTGGCAGGGCGGAATTGATTACAATTATTTCTCATTGGTCGATCGCAACAAGCCGCCACAAGATCAACTGGAAGATCCACTGACCGCATCGCTCATTGACATCATACGAAATGACGAAACCTTCGAAGCTCCAGACGACTCGGGCCGCAAAATAACGCGAGTCAAGCTACTTCAGGATGCTCTGGCCGCTTTCACCAAACCGGCAGAAATCCACATCCCACTAAAGCAACCCACGCCGGGCACAATCAGAAGCACGACCGTTTCCGGCAAAAAATACGCATCACTCAGCGCATTAAGCGGAGAGCAACGAATCCTTGAAACCATCCAACATGTCGACTGGACATGTCCACCAGTCATAATCAAGGACGGAACCCCTAGGCACCTAAGCAGCGGCCAAACAGCGCTGCTGCGCTTTGCACTACAAGCCATTGGAGCAATCCAACAAGGCAGCCTCATTCTAATGGATGAGCCTGAAACCCACTTACATCCCAACTTCATCTCAGTCCTTGTCGACATACTACACACAATCCTTGAGGCAACCGGCTCATGTGCGATCATAGCAACGCACTCGGCCTACATCGTCCGCGAAGTTCCGCGTAGCCGAGTTCGCATTATCAATATTAAAGACGACTCTCCTGAAACAACCCAGCCACGACTCCAAACCTTCGGTTCAAGCATAGATTCAATTTCCCAATTCGTCTTCGGAGACTCGGAAATCAGACATCTTCACGAAAAGCTGCTCGAAAAATGGCTATCCCACGAGCCAACTATTGAAGCGATACTGGAGAAGCACGGAAAGACTCTCAACCCGGAAAGCCTCTCATACATTCACAGCATCATGAAGAACAACCAATGAGATCGCTCTCCCCTCCGACGCACGACAACATAAAGACGATCAAGGACATCTGCAGCAATACGCCTGGATGGCATGCGCATGAGGCGACCTGGCTTCAAGCCGCATCAAGCTATCAAGCAGCCAAAGGAGATCCTTGGCTCGTCAATCCATCCGCCTTCCAAAGCGATATTTCCTCCGAACTCAAAGATCTGTACTCCAGCCGGCGCAAAGGCGGATACATCAAGCGAATACGAGAGAGTTCGCCTGATGGTAACTGTCCTCTTTGTGGTTCGCTTGGCGCAGGAACCGTCGATCACTATCTTCCTAAAGATGAATTTCCAGAGTTTTCAATCTTCTCTTTAAACCTTGTTCCGGCGTGCACATTTTGCAACTCAGCCGAGAAAGGTAAGATTTTCCGCGGGGATTCGGCCCCAGCCAGGATTATCCACCCATACTTCGACACGCTTGCAAACAACCCTATTTTAACGGTTGCGTTCGAGCAGCCATTCGAAGCTGCAATCATCCGCGCCAAGCCGGTACCCACTCTTTCAGGAAGCGACTTGGCGATCGTTAAATTTCACATCGAAACGCTTTTGGGCGCTGCTTTTCAGGATTTCGTCCGAAATCTTTGGACAAAGTTACCGCTAACAACGCTTGCGTCTTTGAGCAAATCAACAAAAGGGGTTACGACTCTCGATACGTTGTCGCATGTCAACGCGCAGCTTCAGTACAACCAAATCACCTATGGGGCCAACAGTTGGCCAGCAGCCTTCTATAGAGGTATTCCCACTGACCATGAAGCCATCGAATATATTACTCAAAAGGCCTCGTCTCGACTCTTGGAAAAATAAGCACCAATACCATTTGAGGTGATCTGGATGTCATTTGCGCGACGCACGGAGTTGATTAACGCCTTCTAACGCCGCTGCGTGTCTCTGATGGCTCCGCCATCGACGCGCACCCCAGAAGAGGAATATCGCCAACCCGAGTGCAAACTAGTCCTGGGCCGCCCGAGGCAACAACGAGCCCACAATGAGTGGACCGACAATACGCCTAGCAACAGTTTTCCCGGCTTCAACGTGCTCATCAATGGCAAGCACTACGACGGCTTGGTGCTGTCCCGTCGAACATTGTGGGAAGTCAAGACGGATGACTTCGAGAAGCACTCGCCCCGCTCCAGAAAGTTCTTCGTCTCCGTGAAGCTGCCCGAACAGCAACGCGAGGCCAAGCTCGCCAGAGAGTGTGGCTACGACTTTGTCATTGGAGTGCGCAGCAAAGCGCACCTGACTGCATTGAAGATCGCAGACCCTTCTCTCCACGTTGTCATCATGGATTGGTGCTGAATGCCTTCCACCCCCATCGAGATGGCAGTTATTGTCTACGCACCAGCATCGCAGGGCAACGACGGTCGCGCACTCACCATCGTCCACGGACTGGAGCGAGCACTTCCAGGGCTGCACCTGAAATGGACCTCTTCCGAGAAGGAAGATCTCATCCCGCTAGCCAGCCGCGACGAGTGGGTTGTTGCCAACGGCCTGAACGGCAGCCTCCCATTCCTGTGCAATGACGATGACAACAACCTCGTCACCATCTCAGGCTGGGAGAACCCGAACGGGCTTGCATTGGAGGGCCCACCGCATTTCGAAGTTCACGCTGATTTCCGGATGGAAACCTTCAGCCACAGCGACGCAGCGAATGCGTTGGAAGCCATCGCAGACGGTGCGCGGGCACTCTGGGGCCATGCCACGCCGTTCAAGGCAGCGGTCGAAATCGCTGAGCAGACAGCTCCGGCATTGGCCGGGCCTCCTTCCCCTCCAAAAGGACTACCAGTTCTCAACTGCTCTTGGGACATTTCATCGCCTGAAATTCCACACCGACTTGGATGGCTGAACTACTGGTCGGCTACTTCTGCGCGGGCGCTTGGATTCCCGGACCCTTCGCGCGACGCTGACCTGCTCTCGCGAGCACGACGCACGGCAACGAATGGATGGCTCGTGCGACTCACGGACGAGCCACTCGATCTCGACAAGCCAGCACACCTGGACACGCTTTTGAAAGCGTACGAGCGCTTCCCGAAGATTGGTGGGCGCTGAGGATTCAGCCACCGTCGCGTAGGCATCAGGGCAGGTTCCTTGAGCCGCCTCGCACCAGGAGGGAACGCCGATTTCACGCAATCGGCGGCGTCTCCCGACGTACGCAGAATTCGATCGATCGTAGGCAGGCCCATTCATCGAGGCACCGCATGTCCGTGAACCACTTCAAGCTGACCTGCCTGGGACTGTTTGTCGGCCTCTGCGTCTCAAGTCCTGCGCATGCGGACGACCGGCTCCAGAAGCAGGTCCATCGGTTCGTCGCGGACGCGCACTTCAATGGCGTCGTCCTGACCGGTAAAGATGAGCGTGCGGAGTACGTGGAGGCTTTCGGAGTCGCGGACGCTGATTCGAAGAGGCCGCTTCAGCGGAACAGCCGCTTCTTCGTGGGCTCCGTGAGCAAATGGCTCACGACCATCGTCGTTCTGCGGCTGGTGGATAAAGGGAAGCTGGCGCTCGACGAGCCCATCCTCACCTATCTCCCAGAGTACCGCGCGGACACAGGGAAGCAGCTCACTCTGCGCCATCTGCTCAGCCACGGCAGCGGCCTGCCCAATGGGCTCATGGACGCGTTCAAGAAGGACCCCAGCATCGAGAGCGAGACGCGTCCCCAGGCTGAAGCTGTGACGCGTTATGCGAGCGGCGACCTGGTGTTCACGCCGGGCACTCGCTTTGACTACAACATCACCAACTGGATTCTCGTGCAGGCCATCCTGGAGCGAGTCTCCGGTCAGTCCTATGCAGAGCTCGCCCAGCGCCTTGTTCTCAAGCCCCTGCGCATGGCGGACAGTGGCATCGCGGCAGCAGAAGCCGGGAACGTTCCGAACCTTGCCTTGGGGTACCGCTCCCTGGAACCGAAGGTCGAACGTCGCGTCTACACGCTTCCGAACTACCTGTTGACTGGCGGCGGCTTCTACAGCACCGCCGAGGACATGCTGCGACTGAATCACGGCGTGCTCTCGGGAAAGCTCCTGTCGCCTGCGTCCAGAAAGGCGCTGTTGAACGTCGAGCGTCCCGAGTCCGCCTACGCCCTGGGCGGCCGTGTCCGGACCTACGAGACCAAGGGAAAGTCAGCTCAGACCGTCGCAACAAACGACGGGACGAGCGGCGCCTATCGCACCGTGTCCTGGCGTGTGCTCGATGACGGCCGCACCGTCATCATCCTGAGCAACCTGCGGCCGGATGACTCGAAGATGTTCGCCTTGACGGAGTCGCTTCTGGGACTTCAAAGCGCGCGGAAGGAGAACTGAACGTGAACCTTCGACGATGGGGCCTGCTGCTTCTGCTGGGGTGGACGCAGCTGGCCTGGGGCGCGCCCGACAAGGTAGATGCGTTCCTGCGCACGGAGATGGCGCGCAATCACATCCCTGGCGCCGCGGTTGCGGTGGTCCGGGATGGCAAGGTCATCAAGCTCGCGGCCTATGGCACCGCGAACCTGGAATGGAACGCGTCGGCCAGCACTCGCACGGCATTCCAGATTGCCTCCGGGACCAAGATGTTCACGGCGGTGCTGCTGATGGACTTCGTGGGTCAGGGCAAGCTCAAGCTCGATGACCGCGTCTGCCAGTTCATCGCTGACTGTCCTCCTGCGTGGAAGGACATCACCGTTCGTCAGCTCGCGAGCCACACGTCCGGCATGAAGCCCGGACCGGTGAATTCCGACGTCTCCAGCGTCGCGGTGGCCGTCGAGGCGGCGAAGAAGGTCCCGCTCGCGTCGGCACCGGGTGAGAAGGCCGCTTATGGATCGGACGACTTCGTGCTCCTCACCCACATCCTGGAGAAGGTGGGTGGTGCGTCCTACCCGCAACTCCTGAGTGACCGCATCTTCATGCCCCTGGGGATGACGAACAGCGGCTTCGACCAGGCCACTCTCACCGAGGAGGACATTGTCCTGACCAGTGACGTGGTTCCTGAACGGTCAGCGACCTATCAGTGGCGCGCGGACCACCAGCAGCAATATTGGTTCGTGTACCCGCAGTACACGCTGGCGGCCGGTGGCCTGTTCTCCACCGTGACGGACATGTCGAAGTTCGCGGCCGCGCTGATGAGTGACAAGCTCTTGAAGTCAGAACTACGCACCGCCATGTGGACACCGCCCACGCTCAACAGCGGCAAGCCCAGCAGCTTCGCGGTGGGCTGGACCGTGGGCAGCTACCGCGGACGGGCCGAGGTGGGCCACAGCGGCGGCCCGGCGCTCTCCGACACGGTCTACTACCCGGACGACAAGCTGGCCGTGGTCGTGCTGACGAACCAGCGGAAGCTGGTCCCCAACCTCGCGCACGGCGTGGCGAACTTCTACCTGCCGCCCCCGACGTTCCTGAACGCTCCCGGCATCACCGATGCCACTCCTGAGCGCACGCAGGCTCTGAAACAGCTCCTGCCGACGCTGATTGAGGGCAAGGCAGAAGCGCGTCATTTCTCGGGGTCCGCGAAGGATGCGCTCTCGGACCTGAATGAGTGGCTTCCCATACAGCTTGGCGGAATGCCCCGGCTGAGCCGACTGGTCCTCCTGGAGGACTCGGCGGATCACCTGTCACGGACCTACCGCGCCGTGTATGGCAAGGACATGACCCTACGCTGGAAGATCACATTCGATTCAATGGGGTTGATCGCGGACCTGGATGTCGCGGACGAGTGACTCTCGCCCCTCGTGGAGTTCAAGCTCAGCAGGGTGCTCCGGGCACGAGGAGGGACTCAAGGCGCTGACCGGCCTCCGATCTCCGGGAAGCGCGCATAGGCCCGCAGGAGCGCGTCCAGGTGGGCGGGATTGTCGAGATCGAGCGGCGCGTCCGTGAGCTGCACGACCCACCCGCCCGTCACCGTGCGCCGCGCCCGTGTCAGCAGGTCTGCGTCCTGAGCCGGATCAGGGAATCCGATGGCGCGTGCGGCAGCGGCCGACCAATAGTTCAGCCACCCCAGCCGATGCGGAATCTCAGGAGACCGGATGTGCGCTGCAAGCTTGAGCACTGGCAGGCCCCGTGGGGGAACTCCTGGCTTGCGCACCGGATCCCTCGTCTGCCGCGAGATCTCAACGGCCGCATTGGACGGCGTCGCGTGCCCCCAGAAACCGCGAGCGCCTTCCCCTAGGGCCCCCAGCACACCCGGCGCCTCCGCGATGCTGGCTGTGTCCAGGTGCAGCGACCCATGGACTTCCAAGTGCGGCGGACTTCCTGCTGCAAGCCCGTTCGGGTTCTCCCATCCGGTAATCGTCACAGGGCGGTTTCTGTCATCGTTGCAAAGAAACGGGAACCCCTTGTCTGTTCTGTCCGCGGCAAGCCATCCGTCTCGGTGAGGCACTGCGACGAACTCTTCTTTTTCAGAGAGCGTCCACTCCAGCCGCAGACCAGGAAGCGCTCCTTCCATCCCATGAACGATGGCGAGAGGTCGCTTGTCGTCATCCACGAGCGCGGGTGCATAGACGATGATGCCGAGTTCATCTGGAAAGACCGCCATGTCAGCACCAGTCCATAACGACGATGTCGAGGTTGGGATCCAGTCGCTCAAGAGCAGCCTTGTGCGCGGCACTCCGAACACCCACGACGAAAATATAACCGCAGGCCTCCGCGAGCCTTTTCTCGCGTTGAATCTCCGGCAATTTCATTTTGACAAAGAACGCCTGGGAATGTGGCGAGTGCTTGTCGAAGTCATCCGTCTTGATCTCCCACAGGGTGCGCGTGGCAAGCACCAGTGCGTCGAAGGACTTGCCGTTGACGAGCACGTTCAGGCCGGGAAAGTTGTTACCCGGAATCTTGTTGGCGCACTCGTTGTGCGGATCGTTTCCTCCACGGGGCGGTCCTGGTATCGGCCTGCACTCCGGGCAGCGCTCTTGCTCCCGTGGCTCGGTCGGCACCGGAGGGAACCAATCCTGGCCTGATGGCTCCGGCTTGGACTTTCGACTCGCGGAGTGTTCCTGAGAGGTGGGCTTCATTTGTGGCGCGCGCTCAGCCACCTCCGAACTGCTCCCTTTCAGCTTGGCTGCATCCAGCGCTTCCTTGATGGCGATTCCCACCACCACAACGCCAACGACGATCACCGCGCCCACAACGATTTCCGGCGCCGCCAAGACACAGAAGCCGATGCCCATGGCAGCCGCTCCCGTTGAGGCGACTGCGCATCTTCCACCGGGATCCTTGAACCGGATCCGGTCGTGGTCGAGCGCATGAAAGCACTGCTCCACAAGCACGGGCCATGGCTGGGCGGCCTCTCGAACGACGCACCGCCCCTCATCGCTCCAGGGCAGCGTCGCCGCTCTCTGGAGGTTGGCGACCCGTGAGCGCTGGGGCACTGGCCTTGTCGGACTCGGCGTCGACGATGCGCACGCCACGAGGAAGAGCAGAAGTGCGACACAAGCGTTGAAACGCATGACTACGTCCTCTCGATCGAGCCCGAGGATCGACGAGGTATGGACCTTTCGCACGGTGTACGGCAAGGACCCGCTCCTACGTCGGCAGGCACGTTCGATCCGGCGGGGTTGATCGCGGAGCTGGACGTGGCGGACGAGTGACTCTCCGGGGACGCCGGGTAGGCCGTCCCACCGCCCGTCCGCCTGCCTCCCCTGCACTCAAATCGCCAGGAAAGACGGGAAGTTGAGGGGCCAGCCGAGCGCGTGGTACGAACTCCCGTTCAGTCTCCCCCTCTCAATTTCAAAGTGCCTGGAGCCGGCTTCCATGAGCGAGCGCAATGACGTCACGCGGCCTTCGTCCTCCGCATCGGTGCCTCCCCCCGGAGCCCCCGAACCGACGGGCGCGGCGCAGGCACTTGCCCAGAACGTGACCACCC
>NZ_RAWK01000232.1 GCF_003612165.1 Corallococcus aberystwythensis
CCCAGGCAGGCCCCAGCCCCTCGAAGTGCACGCGGTAGTAGTCCCGCTGGTACGGGGTGTCCGTCCACCACTCACCACCCAGCCGCTCCGGCCCCGCCATCGCCGTCACCCGGTGCCGCCTTCCCGCGAGCCGCGCCGCCAGCATCTCCCCGGACGCCCCCACCTCCGCCTCCAGCCGGGCCGGCTGGGCCAACAGCCGCGACGGCCGCTCCCGGGCCGCCCCTGCCTCGCGCCAGACGGTGATGGGCGCCGCGGGCTCCGGCGCCCCCTCCGAGGGGGACAACGGGCCTGAAGGCGACAGCAGGCCGCGCCGCGCCTCTGGAGGGTGGAAGGCCTTGGGGGCGTGCGCGGACTCCGGCCGGTGCACCGGCTCCAGGGACGCGGCGAACAGCGCCTCCTCGCCCAGCGTCGTCGCCAGCCGGGACAGCACGCCCTCCAGGGCCGCGTCCCCTTCCGGCGCATCCCCCAGCGCGAGCTGCTGGCCCAGGTCCTCGTCGTGCGCGTCCACCCGCACGGCGACCTCCGCCACCGGCCGCTCCAGCCGCATCTCCCCCAGCCGGTGCCGCGCCAGGTCCAGCAGCAGCTTCGCGCGCGCAGTGGGCCGCGCCAGCAGGAGCGGCACCTCGGCCTCGCCGGTGGGGTCCAGTCGCAACACGAAGGTGAGCCGCACCGCCGCCCGCTGCCGCCCGGAGAGCCGCGCGCCCAGCCGGTCCAACAGCGTCTTGAGCGCGAACTGCACGGGTTCGAAGGTGTCCGCGGGAGCGTCCAGCACCACCCGGTCCTCCAGCGCCTCCTCCAGCGGCTCCGGCGTGAAGGGCGTGTCGTCCACGCCCCGGCACCGCGCGTGGGCCCGGGCCGCGCTCGCGCCTCCGCGCGCCGTCACCGCACCGGCCGGCAGCGCCGCCACCTCCCCCAGCGTGGACAGCCCCAGGACGGAGAAGGCCCGCGCCGCGGCGTCCTCCAGCGCGCCCAGCGGCAGCGGCGCCAGCGCCCGGGCACCCTGCCCCTGGGGCACCACCTCCACCCGCCGGGAGCCATGCCGCGCCAGCACCCGCGAGGTGAACGCCTCCGACGCCACCGTCACGTGCGCCCGGTAGCCCTGCTCGGCGCAGACCTCCAGCACGCGCGCGCCCAGCTCCGGCTCGCCCCCCACCAGGTGCGCCGCGCTCGCGTCGAACCACAGCCCTTCGGGCGCGTCGCGCTGGAAGCCCGGGCACAGGCCGAGCAGCGACTCCCCCAGCGCGGCCAGCGCCTGGGCCTCGTCCTTGGGCCGGTACGGGAAGTGCCGCAGCCCGGGCTCCAGCGCGGTGGCCGCCGTCAGCGTCATCCCCGGCCGCACGCCGGCCTTCAGCGCGCGCGTGGAGGCGAAGGCCACCCGGCGCTGGCCGCGCACCTCCTCCACCAGCACCAGCGGCTGTCCCGCGAGCGCGGGCGATTCAATGACCTTGCGCTGCACCGGGAAGCGCGTGACGTACAGGTAGCCCCTCCGCATGGCCCACCGTCCTTTAGCGGCCGTCCGGCGACAGCGCGTCACCCAGGGAAGGCATGGGCGCGTCGCGGCCGGGACGCTGGCCCAGGATGCCCAGGCCGTTGCGCACGCGGTCTCCCGGGTCGCGGTAGAAGCCCGGCCCCGCGTCCCCCGGTTCCGCCGTGTCCGCGTCCAGCAGCCGCGCCCCGGCATCCAGCCCCACCTCCGGGTAGAGCTCCCGCCAGGGACACACGATGCGCGTCCCCACGCCTCCGCCCCGGCTGCGCTCCAACTCCACGGACCAGCCCTGGACGCCCCGGGCCTCCAGCCGCAGCCGCGCGAGCCCGTCCGCGGGAGCCTCCGGCGACGTCAAGAGCAGCACCAGCGTCCCACCCCGCGCCGCCGCGTCCGCGAGCTTGCGCGCTTCCGTCAACGCCAGCCGCTCCGGACGCCCCGGGGCGCCCACGCCGAGCGTCAGGTCCAGCACCACCGCAGTGAAGGCGCCGCTGCGCGCCAGTTGCACCGTGGACCACACCCGCTGCGCGAAGGCCCGGGGCCGCACGACGAGCAGCCGCTCCAGGTCCACACCCAGCGCCGCCGCGGCGGGGGGATAGAGCTCCCTGGGCCCATCCACCCACGCGCACAAGCGCAGCTCCCGGTGCGCGGACGCCACCGCGCGCAGCGCCAGGCTGGTGCGCCCCGACGCCGCCTCGCCGCACAGCTCCACGGAAGTCCCCAGCGGCAGGCCGCCCTGGGGCAGCAGCGCGTCCACCGCGTCCACACCCGTGCGCAGCACCGACAGCGCGCGACGGGGCGCCGCCTGCAACTGGCGGATCCGTTCGCGCAGCTCCTCCACCACCGCCAACCCCGACCGTTCGATTGCCGCGCCCATGGGGACTCCTCGCCTCGCGCACCCGCGCGCATGAGGCCAGTATCCGAAGCCGTCTGACACCCCAGCAGGCGGCATTCCGGGCGGATGAAACCTGTCGCGTCGGGTGCTCCACTCGACGGGAGCGGTCGGATCCACGCGCTTCACTTCATGCGGCACCGGACATGACAGGTCATGCGAAGGACCACGAAAAAGGGCCCCGCGTGCTTCGCGGGGCCCTCCGGGTGCGACGCGCGGATCAGCTCCGGGCTACCCGGCGCACAGCACCTTCACCTCCACCTTCGTGTCGCCCACGCGGCGCAGGCACGGGCCCAGGAAGAAGATGCGCGCGGAGCGGTCGCCGCTGGGGGGCTCGTAGCGGAAGTCGCCGTTGGCCGCGGTGCACGTCTGCACGGAGCCGTCCGCGCGCGTGACGTTCACCACCGCGAGCCGCGGATCCGGCAGGTTCACCACGGCCACGCTCTGCGCCACCGTGGCCAGATCCGCGATGTCCAGCAGCGTCTGCTGGTAGCTCGGCTTGCAGATGGAATCCAGGTTCGCCCGGGTCGCGTCGAACGCCTTCGCCATGTCGCTCTGCCGGTAGCCCGGACCGTAGGACGTCGGGCAGTCGACGTTGCGCACGTAGGTGGTGTCCCCCACCGTCTCCGTCGTCAGCTCCGCGCGCTTGTCCGTCAGCGCCACCGGCCCGATGGTCGCCCACAGCACCTCGCGCGACGCGCCCCGGCTGTCACGCAGGCCCTGGAAGGCCTGGTAGTACTCCGACACCGGCGTGAGCTTGTCCCCCTGCGCGGTGCACGAGTCCACGGCCGTGTCCTGCCCCAGGAACACCGGGGGCGGCCGCTCCTTGGAGCTGCAGTCCTCCTCGTCGGACACCACCACCACCAGCAGGCGGGCGTCGTCCCGGAGGAAGCCTCCGTTGCCTCCTTCCGCCAGCGGCTGGGCGGCCAGGGGCGAGGCGACCGCCAGGCGCACCGCCTCGAAGGGCGACTCCTGACCACTGCCGGACGTTCCCTGATCCACCAGGCGCTGGAACTTGGGCAGCAGCAGCGGATCCGAGCTCTCGATGAAGCGCTCGGCGGTGGGCTGGTTTGATTCGTCCCTCACCGGCTGCAGCTTTCCCTCCTGATCAGGAAAGGAGCGGATGAGGTCCACGCCGTCGCCCAGCAGCTGGCGCTGGTACACGGAGGTGGTGATGACCCCCACGCGGAAGTCCTGGGCCACGCCGCTGCCCTCCTTCAGCGCGGCCAGGAAGGCAGGCAACTCCGTCGCGATGCCCTGCTGCTCCTCCCGCATGGAGCCGGAGTTGTCGATGACGAAGAGGATGTCCGTCTTCTGGGGCGCCACCACCGGCGGCGTCGCCTCGCAGGCGTCCGGCACGGTGGAGCCTTCGTCGTCCACGGGAGAGTGGCATCCGAGCGCCAGGAGCGCGGACAGCGACATCAGGTGGGCGCAGGTGTGGAGCTTCACATCGGCCTCCAGTGCGGGGGCGCGCTCGCGCACCGCATCAAGCGTGAGAGGGGGGCGAGCATGCCCCACCCCTTCGCCGGACGCGAGACTTCTGGGCCGTTAAAGGAGGAGCGTCGTACAGCCGACGAGGCACGGAAATAACGCACATCGCGTTTGCCATGTCCGGTTTGGTTGTTACGTTGGTTCATCCGTCACAGAAAACAACCGGATGGTTCACCGGCCCGGCCGCTTGCTGACCGGGTTCAAGCAAGGAAGAGGCCGAACTCCCATGTCTGACGAGAAGAAGAAGGGCACCGCGGCCAGCGCCATGCCCACCGCGATGGCTCCTCCGGGGCTCATCAACAAGGAAGACATCCCGCAGGTGCTGCCCATCCTGCCGCTTCGCAACAGTGTCTTCTTCCCCGGCGGCGTGCTGCCCCTGGCCGTCGGCCGCCAGAAGACGATCGCGCTGATCAAGGACGCCGTGCGTGACGACCAGGTCATCGGCGTCGTGACGCAGCGCCGCGCCGAGGAAGAGGATCCGGGCGCGTCCGACCTTTACACGATGGGCACCGTCGCCCGCATCGTGAAGCTGCTGAAGATGGGCGAGGACAACTACTCGCTCGTGGTCCAGGGCCTCGCGCGCTTCCGCGTGATGGAGCTGGTGCAGGAAGCCCCCTACCTGAAGGCCCGCGTCGACGCGGTGGAGGACAAGACCTCCTCCGAGAACGTCGAAGTGGAGGCCCTGGGCATCAACCTGAAGAAGCTGGCGCGCGAGGTCATCGAGCTGATGCCCGAGCTGCCCGCCGCCGCCACGGAGCTGGTGGAGAGCATCACGCACCCGGGCCACCTGGCGGACCTCATCGCCGCCAACGTGGACGTGCCCATCGAGGAGAAGCAGGCCGTGCTGGAGACGGTCGACCTCAAGGCGCGCATGAAGCTCGTCCTGGAGCTGCTCAACCGCAAGCGCGAGATCCTCAAGCTCTCCAACAAGATCGACTCCGCCGTGAAGGGCGAGATGTCGAAGACCCAGCGCGAGTACTACCTGCGCCAGCAGCTCAAGGCGATCAAGGAAGAGCTCGGCGAGATGGGCGAGGAGGAGGAGGAGCTCGACGAACTGCAGGAGCGCCTGAAGAAGGCCGCCCTGCCCCCCGAGGTGGAGAAGGTCGCCCAGAAGGAGCTCAACCGCCTCAAGACGATCCCGGCGGCCTCCAGCGAGTACACCGTCGCGCGCACCTACCTGGATTGGATCGCGGACCTGCCGTGGTCGAAGATCAGCGAGGACAACCTCGACATCGAGAACGCGCGCCAGCAGCTGGACAAGGATCACTTCGGCATCAAGAAGGTGAAGAAGCGCATCCTGGAGTACCTGGCCGTCCGCAAGCTGAAGAACGACATGCGCGGGCCCATCCTGTGCCTCGTCGGTCCCCCGGGCGTCGGCAAGACGTCGCTGGGCCAGAGCGTGGCCAAGGCCACCGGCCGCAAGTTCGTGCGCCTGTCCCTGGGCGGCGTGCGTGACGAGGCCGAAATCCGTGGCCACCGCCGCACCTACGTGGGCGCGCTGCCGGGCCGCTTCATCCAGAGCATGAAGAAGGCCGGGACGAAGAACCCGGTCATGATGCTGGACGAAATCGACAAGCTGGGCGCGGACTTCCGCGGCGACCCGAGCGCGGCGCTGCTGGAGGTGCTGGACCCGGAGCAGAACAGCACGTTCAGCGACCACTACCTGGACGTGGCGTTCGACCTGTCGAAGGTCATGTTCGTCGCCACGGCGAACCAGCTCGACCCCATCCCCGGGCCGCTCCGGGACCGCATGGAGATCATCGAGCTGACGGGCTACACGTTCGAGGAGAAGCAGGCCATTGCCCGCATCCACCTCGTGCCGAAGCAGCTCAGGGAGCACGGCCTGTCCGGGGACCACATCGAGGTGCAGGACGAGGCGTTGCTCATCCTGACCACGTCGTACACCCGCGAGGCGGGCGTGCGTAACCTGGAGCGCCGCATCGCGGACATCTGCCGCGCGGTGGCGGTGGAGGTGGCCGGCGGCAAGATGGACAAGCAGGTCATCGGCGCGGAGCGCGTGAAGGAGATCCTCGGGCCCGAGATGTTCTACTCGGAGGTCGCGGAGCGCACGGAGGTTCCCGGTGTGGCGACGGGCCTCGCGTGGACCGCGGCGGGTGGCGACCTGCTCTTCATCGAAGCGACCAAGATGGCGGGCAAGGGCGGCATGACCCTCACCGGCCAGCTGGGCGACGTGATGAAGGAGTCCGCCACGGCGGCGCTGAGCTACCTGCGCAGCAAGGCGGAGGCGCTCGGCATCCCGCCCAACTTCCTGGAGAAGACGGACATCCACCTGCACTTCCCCGCGGGCTCCATCCCCAAGGATGGTCCTTCGGCCGGCGTCACCATCCTGACCGCGCTCACCAGCCTGCTCACGGGCATCCGGGTGCGGCACGACACGGCGATGACGGGCGAGGCCACGCTGCGTGGCCTGGTGCTGCCGGTGGGCGGCATCAAGGAGAAGGTCCTGGCGGCGCACCGCGCGGGCATCAAGCGCGTCATCCTGCCGGAGCGTTGCCGCAAGGACCTCATCGACGTGCCGGATCAGGCGAAGAACGAGCTGGAGTTCATCTTCGCCACGCACATGGACGACGTCCTCAAGGCGGCCATGGAGACGTCTCCCTTCAAGGAGGGAGCGCTCCCCGCGGCCACCTCCACGGACACGCCTCCGGCGGAAGTCCGGGCGTAGCGCTCGGCTTCAGCACCTGAAGTGACGCGGGCAGGTTCCTTCACGGGGACCTGCCCGTCGTCTTTTTCAGAGCGGGTGCAGGACGAGCGGCAGCGTGGCGGGCCCGCGCACCACCAGCGTGCGATGCCACGTCATGGGCTCCGGGCCAGCCTGCAGGTGGCGGAAGGCGTCCAGCAGCGCCTCCAGGGCCAGGCGTCCCTCCATGCGCGCCAGCTGCGCCCCCAGGCAGAAATGGACGCCGTGGCCGAAGGGCAGGTTCTGCGGGCCGGGGCGGGACAGGTTGAAGCGGTCGCCGTCCGGGAAGTGCGCGTCGTCATGCGCGGCGGAGCCCAGGAGCACCAGCACCGGAGCGCCCTTGGGCAGGCTCACCCCGCCCAGCTCCACCGCCTCCGTGGTGAGGCGCGGCGCGGCCTGGGCGGGCGGCTCGAAGCGCAGCACCTCGTCGATGAAGGCCGGGATGCGCGAGCGGTCCGCGCGCAGCTGGGCCCAGATCTCCGGGTGCTCCCGCAGCACGACGAGCGACGCGCCCAGCAGGTGCACCACCGTCTCGATGCCGCCCACCAGCAGAAGGGCCATGAACGCGATGAGCTCGTCCCTGGACAGCGCCTCGCCGTCCACGCGGGCCTGTTGCAGCTCGCTGACCAGATCCGTGCCGGGCGCGCGGGCGCGGGCGTCCAGCACCTCGCCGAAGTACTGGCGCAGCTCCGCCACCGCGTCGCGGGCCCGCTGCTTGCGGTCCTCCTCCTCCGGCCGGACGGTGGTGACGCCGCCCGTGATCAGGTCCGCCCACTGCTTCAGGCGCGCGGCGCGCGTGGGGTCCAGGCCCAGGAGGTCGCTGATGACGGCGGCGGGAATGCGCAGGGCGTACGGAGGCATCAGGTCCACCGGCACGCCCCGGGGCAGCTCCGCCACCGCCTGCCGGCAAATGTCGCGCACGCGGGGCTCCAGCCGGGCCATGGCCTGTGCGCCGAAGGCCTTCTGCACCAGCACCCGCAGGCGGCCGTGCTGGGGCGGATCCATCGTCAGCATGGACTCGGAGAAGGGATTGCCGCCCAGCCACGGCGGGTTGGTGGCCACGCGGAAGCCCTGCGAGGAGAAGCGCTGGGGGTCCTTGAGGACGCGCAGCACGTCCTCATGGCGCGACACGGCCCACATGCCACCGGGCTCCACCTGACACACGGGGGCCTCGCGGCGCATGCGGGCGTAGGTGGGATAGGGGTTGGCCTTCACTTCCGGCGACAGGAGGTTGAAGCGCTCGCTCATGCTGGGCATACGCAAGCAGCGAACGAAGCTGGCACTGCACGCGAAGGAGCGGACCATGAAGTACGCCAACCTGGGACACACGGGCCTGCGGGTCTCCCGCATCTGCCTGGGCTGCATGAGCTACGGCACCCCGAAGTGGCGCCCGTGGGTGCTGGACGAGGAGGCCTCGCAGCCCTTCTTCCGCCGCGCGGTGGAGCTGGGCGTCACCTTCTTCGACACCGCGAACATGTACTCGGACGGCGTCAGCGAGGAGGTCACGGGCCGCGCGCTGCGCAAGTACGCGAAGATGGATGAGGTGGTGCTGGCGACGAAGGTCTACTTCCCCACCGGCAGCGGCCAGAACGAGCGGGGCCTGTCGCGCAAGGCGATTACGCAGGCGTGCGAGGCGAGCCTCAAGCGGCTGGGCGTGGACACCATCGACCTCTATCAAATCCACCGGATGGACCCGAACACGCCCATCGAGGAGACGCTGTCCGCGTTGGATCAGCTCGTGCGCCAGGGCAAGGTGCGCTACCTGGGCGCCAGCTCCGCGTACGCGTGGCAGTTCATGCGCGCGCTCAGCGTGTCCGAGCGCAATGGCTGGGCGCGCTTCGTGTCCATGCAGAACCACTACAACCTCGTCTACCGCGAGGAGGAGCGGGAGATGCTGCCCCTCTGCGAGGCGGAGGGCGTGGGCGTCATCCCCTGGTCGCCGCTGGCGCGGGGGCTGCTGGCGGGTTCACGCAAGTCACTGGACGACAAGGAGTCCACGACGCGCGCGGGCTCCGACACGCTGTCGCCCATCCTCTACAACCAGCCCGGGGACTGGGACGTGGTGGAGGCGGTGAAGCAGGTGGCGGAAGCGCGCAAGGCCCCGCCCGCGCAGGTGTCGCTGGCGTGGCTGTTGTCCAAGCCCGTCGTCACCGCGCCCATCATCGGCGCGACGAAGCCCGAGCACCTGGAGGACGCGGTGAAGGCCGTGAGCCTCAAGCTCACGCCCGAAGAGGTGAAGGCGCTGGAGGCCCCCTACAAGCCGCACGCGGTGCGCGGCCTGTAGCGCGGTGCCACCCGGTGGACGCGCCTTCAGCGCTCCTTCGTGAGCGCGTCCACCTTCTTCTCCAGCGGCTTCGTGTCCTCGAAGAACGAATCCATGGAGTGCGCCGGGGCCACGCGCAGCACCGGCGGCAGGAGCGACCGGGGGAACTCCAGCGCTTCACTGAAGGGCTCGTTGCCCAGGAGCTCCGTCACGTTCGTCAGCACCAGCACGCCCACCGACGCGATGACGAGCCCGCGCACCACCCGCTTCGCGCTCCAGCGCGTCACGTAGCGCAGGTGCCAGTAGAGCCCCCACCCCACCAGCCCCAGCATGGCCAGCGTGCGCACCGAGCCCAGCCACGCGCCCAGCGAGAAGCTGAAGCTGAACAGCGCGAACAGGGGCGGCGCCACCGCGAAGCCCAAGAGCAGCAGCGCGCCAATGGTGGCGTGCACCCGGAAGTGGAAGCTGCGGCGCGCGATGCGGCTTGCCAGCGACCAGCCTCCGGCCCACAAGAGCGCCAGGCCCACCGGCACCACGCTGGCCAGCAGCAGGTCGCCCCAGTCCGTCTTCTGGAACTGGGTCACCCGCTCGGAGATGAAGGACGTGGCCACCAGCGCCTGCATCGCCAGCGCGAAGGCGCGGGGACGCTCGAAGAGGCGCTCGCGCGCGGAGGCGGGCGCTTCGTTGACGACGGTCTCCTCCACCACGAAGTTGCGCGGCCGGAAGCGCAGCACCGTGTCGCCCACGGCCACGCGGGTGTCCGGGGTGATGACCAGCTCCTTCAGCGCCGCCCAGGGCTCCACGCTGAAGGTGCCGTTGACGCTGCCCACGTCATGCAGCACCACCGCGCCGTCCTCGCGCCGCTCCAGACGCAGGTGTTCGGCGGAGACCTTGGGGTCGTCCAGGATGATGTCGTTGGCGTAGCCGCGCCCCACCGTCACCGGCAGCTTGTCCAGCCGGTGGCGTGAGTGGACGGCGTCCCCTTCCAGCACCTCCAGGAAGATCACTTCGTCCACGACAGCCCCTCCAGGTAGCGGCGCGCCAGCTTGCGCGCGTTCTCCGCGGAGAAGCCGCCCAGCGTGAGGCTGGTGTCCACGCCGTGCGTGGTCGCGTTCAGCGTGGCCGCGCGCAGCACCAGGTCGTAGAGGCCCGGGAAGCGGCGGTAGGCACGCAGGCAGATGGCGGCGCGCACCGTGAGGCCCTTCACGTCCACGAACTCCGACTTGCAGCGGAAGTTGGTGACGTCCTCGCGCGTGGCGGCCACCGCGTCCGGGTCCTGCGAGAAGAGCGTGCTGTAGAGCGCGGAGAAGCGCATCGCGCCCAGCTTCTGGCTTTCGACGTGCTGGTGCAGGTACGTCACCACGCCCGTGCGGTGGCTGGAGGACAGGAAGATGTCCTCCTCGGAGGAGCACTGGTAGCTCGTCACCGTGTAGGGCGTCTCCGGATCATGCGGCGTGTCGCCCCAGCACTTGAGGAACGGGCTCCAGCGGCCGGGGACGCGGTACTCCCCCAGCGACTGCTTCGGCAGGTCCGTGGCCATCAGCCGGTCGGTGATGCGCTGCTGGTTGGCCATCAGCTGGTCCTTCACGGACGTCATCAGCGCGGCAGGGTCCGGAGGAGCGCTCTGCTCCAGCGCCCGGTCCAGCAGCGTCCGCGCGCGCACCACCGGCACGAGGAAGCCCACCTGGTTGCCCATGGTGGCCACGTTGACGCCCACGACGCCGCCCTCGCCGCTGAGCGTGGGACCGCCGCTCATGCCGGGGTTGATGGCACCAGAGAAGTGCACGCGCTCATAGAGGGCGTCGCGCACCAGGCCGTTGTACGTGCCCTCCACGATGGTGGTGCCCAGGTCGCGCGGGTTGCCCATGGCGAACAGGCGCGTGCCCTGCGGCGGCTCGTGCTCCTCCAGCTTGAAGTAGTCGCTGACGGGCGCGTCCATCTGGATGACCGCCAGGTCGCTCGCCACGTCCACTGCGAGCAGGCGCACCGGCACCGTCGCGTCGCCCCGGTCCAGCTCCGCGGTGTAGTCCTCCGGGTGGAGCACCAGGTCGGAGACGACGTGGTAGTTCGTGAGGGCGTGGCCCTTCGCGCTCACGAAGAACGCGGAGCCGATGGAGGACTTCGTGCCGGAGCGGCGCTCGATGATGCGCACCTGCGCGACGCGGCCCTGGATGCGGCGGAACAGCTCGTGCGTGGCCGGGGGCAGCGAGGCCACCGGCAGGGGCGGCACCACCGCGTCCGCGACGCCAGCATCCGGCACCGGAAGGACCGGCGGGGCTTGCGGCGACGCCGAGGGCTCCGGAGGGGCCGCGGGCCCCTGCGCGAGCGCGGCGACAAGGAGGAGGGAGAACATGGGCGGTGGCACCGTAGCCCACCGCGAGCCCCGCCGGGGGACGCTGTCGCCCCCTGTTGAAGGGCCCTACGAAGCGGCCGGGCCCTCTCCCTGCCGGCGGCGGCGCCACGCCGCGTAGGACACCAGCAGCGCTCCCGCCAGCGTGCCCGCCAGCGCCCCCGCGAGCCGCCGCGATAGGACGCCCGTCACCGGGGCCTCCATGCGGAACGTCTCCAGCGAGGCGCGCACCCCGGGAGCCAGGGCGTCCCAGCGGGCGGCGGGCGCGCTGACCGTCACCACGGCGTGGCGGCCTTCGGAGGCCAGCCCCGTCACCAGCACCGTGCGCACCTGCCCTGCCTCACGCAGCGTCCCCAGCACCTCCACCCGGGGCACCGGCCCGCCCACCCGGTCCACCCGCTCCGGCGTCAGCGCCAGGCCCAGCTCCCGCTGGAAGTGCTGGACCACGGCGGTGGAGAAGGCGTCGCGCTCCGAGGGGCTGGCGGAGAAGCCTCCATCCACCACGGCGATGAGGAACGTGGCGGCGTCCGGCCCCTCCCCGTCCGCCAGCGCCGCGGACAGGCCGCGCGTGCGCACGCCATCCTCCGATACCGCGCCCACGTGCGAGCCGGTGTAGCGCTCCCAGCGTGTCATCCGGAACGCGTCCGGAGGACGGAAGCTGTAACCGTCCCGCCGCAGCTCCGTACCGAGCGCGCCGGACAGCGACAGCCACACACCGGTGAGCACGGACAGGAGCATGTCCCCATCCTAGCGCGTCGCGCGTTGACTGAAACGTCACCCTACCGCCGCGCTCGTGTCAGAGCCGTGAGCAATGATTCCGGCTGTTCCGCGTAACAGCGGTGTTCACGGATTATTTCAAATCCGCAGTGTTCCATTTTTACTTGACTGGATATGGCTAAGACCGCCACTGTCCGGCCGGGGAATGCAGCAAGAGCTTGCAGGTGACGCCGCTCTCGGTGACGCCTGCGAATGGGGATGCTCGGATGTTTGGGACCGACACGGCTGTGTCTCGATGGCCGCTGACCGCAGCACAACGGGGTGTCTGGGTTGCCCAGCAGCTGGATCCCTCGAATCCCCGCTACAACTGCGGCGCCTGGCTGGAGATCCACGGGCCCGTGGATGTCTCACTTCTGAGACAGGCGGTTGCGGAGACTGTCTGCGAAACAGAAACCCTACGGGTTTGTTTCACCGAGACGGATGACGGTCCCTGTCAGGTCCTGTCTTCACTCGAATCCGTCCCCATGGATGTGGTGGACGTGAGCGCGGAGGCGGATCCCCGGCAGTCCGCCGAATCATGGATGCGAGCCGACCTCTCACGTCCGGTGGACCTGACCCGCGCTCCCCTCTTCCACCACGCCTTCTTCCAGGCGGGACCGGAGCGCGGCTTCTTCTACGTCCGCTACCACCACATCCTCATGGACGGCTTTGGCCAGACGCTCCACTGGCGGCGGGTGGCCCAGCGCTACTCCGCGCTCGTGGGGCATCCGCCGGAGGAGCTGCCCGCGTTCGCGCCGCTGTCCGCGCTGTTGGAGGAGGAGGCGTCCTATCTCTCCTCGCCGCAGGCCGGGCGTGACCGGAGCTACTGGCAGGACGCGTTCGCCTCGCCTCCGGAGCCGGGCCGCCTGACGACGCCGGCGACGCTGGCGTCCCGCGGGCTCCTGCGCCGGACCGCGCACCTGTCCCCGGGCACGCTGGAAGCGCTGCGCACGGCGGCCTCGCGGGAGCAGACGCGCTGGTCGGTCATCGCCATCGCGGCGACGGCGGCCTGGATGCACCGGATGACGGGCGCGGAGGACGTGGTGCTCGCGCTGCCCGTCACGGGCCGGCTCACGGCCGCGTCGCGTGTGACGCCCTGCATGCTCGCCAACGAGCTGCCCCTGCGCCTGACGGTGCCCGCCGGCTCCAGCCTCCAGGCCCTGGTGAAGCAGGTCTCCTCCCAGGTGGGCCGGCTGCTGATGCACCAGCGCTACCGGGGCGAGGACCTGCAGCACGCGCTGCGGCTGAAGGGCCAGGAGGCCAGCGCCACCGGCCCGGTGGTCAACGTCGTGTCCTTCGATCACGCGGTGCGCTTCGGCGCGCACGCCACGACCGCGCACTACCTGTCCTCCGGGCCGGTGAAGGACCTGCTGCTCGGGTTCTACGGCCGCACGGACGGCTCCGACGTGCAGCTCTACCTGGACGCGAACCCGGAGCTGTACAGCGCGGACGACATCGCCGGGCACCAGCGCCGGTTCCTCGGCTTCCTGGAGCGGTTCGCGCTCGCGGAGCCCTCCCAGCCCGTGGACCGCCTGGACCTGCTGCTCGACGGGGAGCGCCAGCACCTGGTGGAGGGCCTCAACGCCACGAAGCGTCCGCATGACCTGACGCGGCCCCTGCACGAGCTCATCGACGCGCAGGCCCGCGGGACCCCCGACGCGGTGGCCGCCGCCGTGGCTGGCAGCGCCCTGACGTACCGGGAGCTGAACGCACGGGCGGACCGGCTGGCGGCGCACCTGCGCGAGCGCGGTGTCACGGGCGGCCAGCACGTGGGCGTGTTCGAGGAACGCTCGCTGGAGCTGGTGGTGGGTTTGCTGGCCATCCTCAAGGCTGGCGGCGCCTACGTGCCGTTGGATCCGGAGCTGCCGCGCGCCCGCCTGGAGTTCCAGGTGAAGGACGCGGGCCTGCGCGTGGTGCTCACCCGCTCCACGCTGGCGGCCAGGCTGGACGGCCTGCACGTCGCGGCCCTGGCCGTGGACACGCTGCTGCCCACGCTGCCCACCCCCTCCGCGCCGCTGGCCCGGACGGCGGGCCCGGAGGACACGGCCTACGTCATCTACACGTCCGGCTCCACCGGTCAGCCCAAGGGCGTCGCGGTGCCGCACCGGGGCGTCGTCAACCGGCTCCTGTGGATGCAGGACACCTACCGCCTGGGCCCGGACGACACGGTGTTGCAGAAGACGCCGTTCACGTTCGACGTGTCGGTGTGGGAGTTCTTCTGGCCGCTGCTCGTGGGCAGCCGGCTGTTCCTCGCGGCCCCTGGCGGCCACAAGGATCCGCGCTACCTGGCGAGGACGATCCGCGACGAGGCCGTCACCACGCTGCACTTCGTCCCGCCCATGCTGGACCTGTTCCTGGCGGAGCCCGAAGCCACCACCGTCACGGGCCTGCGGCAGGTGATGTGCAGCGGCGAGGCCCTCAAGCCGGAGACGGTCCGCGCCTTCTTCGACACCTTCCCCCGCGAGCGGTGCGGCATCGGGCTGCACAACCTGTACGGCCCCACGGAGGCGTCCATCGACGTGACGGCCTGGGCCTGCGCGCCCGAGGACGCCACGGGTCCCATCCCCATCGGGCGGCCGGTGGACAACACGGCCATCTACCTGCTCGACCGGAGCGGCCAGCTCACGCCGCCCGGCGTTCCCGGCGAGCTGTACATCGGCGGCGTCCAGGTGGCGCGCGGCTACGTCAACCGCCCGGAGCTGACGCGCGAGCGCTTCGTCCCCGACCCCTTCTCCTCCGAGCCCGGCGCCCGCATGTACCGGACGGGGGACCTCGCTCGGCACCGGCCGGATGGCGCCATCGAGTACCTGGGCCGGCTGGACTTCCAGGTGAAGCTGCGCGGCTTCCGCATCGAGCTGGGGGAGATTGAGTCCGTCCTGCTGGCGCATCCGGCGCTGGAGGGGGCCATCGTCACCACCTGGGAGCGCACCCGGGGAGATCGCCGGCTGGTGGCGCACGTGGTGGCGAAGCCGGGCGTCCACGCCCCCACGCCCCGCGAGCTGACGGACTTCGTGGCCCAGCGGCTCCCGGAGTACATGGTGCCCGCGCACCTGCTCGTGCTGGACGCGCTGCCCCTGTCCTCGAACGGGAAGATCGACCGGCGCGCCCTGCCCGCCCCCGTCCTCGAGTCCTCCGGTCCCGGCGAGGCGCCCTCCACGCCTCACGAAGTCCAGCTGCACGCCGTCTGGAAGGCCGTGCTGGGACGCGAGCACGTGGGCCTGGACGACTCGTTCTTCGCGCTGGGCGGCGACTCCATGCTCAGCATCCGCGTGCGCGCGGCGCTGGAGAAGGAGGGGCTGACCTTCCACGTCCAGGACCTGTTCCGCCACCCGACGCTGCGCGAGCTGGCGAAGCAGCTCCACCCGCTGGACGGCACGGGCCACCGGCGCGAGCACGCGGCGCCCTTCTCCCTGCTGCGCGAGGCGGATCGCGTCCGCCTGCCGGCGGGCCTGGAGGACGCCTACCCGCTGAGCGCGATGCAGGCGGGCATGCTCTTCCACGCGGAGTTCGACGACGCGACGGCCGTCTACCGCGTGGTGACCAGCCTCCACGTCGGCGCGCGCTTCGATGAAGCGGCCCTGCGGGGCGCGCTGACGGACACCTTCCGCCGCCACCCGGCGCTGAGAAGCTCGTTCGATCTGTCCACGTACTCGGAGCCGCTCCAGCTGGTGCACCCGGAGGTCGTGGTGCCCCTGCGCGTGGCGGAGGACTGGAGCGCGCTGGATGCGGAAGGCCTCCGCACGACGCTCCAGGCGTGGATCGACCGGGAGAAGTTCCGCCGCTTCGACCCTGCCTCGCCCCCGCTGCTCGCCTTCACCGTGCACCCGCGCGGCGTGAACGGCTTCCAGCTCTCCGTCGTGGAGCACCACGTCGTGCTGGATGGCTGGAGCGACGGGGCGATGCTGGAGGAGATCATCACCCGCTACCGCACCCGGCTCGCGGGCGAGGAGCTGTGGCTGCCCGCGGTGGCGTCGCGCTACCGCGACTTCGTGGCGGAGGAGCGCCGCACGGTCGCGAACTCCGAGTCCCGCCGCTTCTGGACGGACCTGCTCCAGGGCGTCGAGCCCTGCCTGCTGCCCCGCCTGCCCCCGCCCCCGGGCGCGGCGCCATGGAGCAGGTCCGTCCAGAAG